>NZ_CP108455.1:1012500-1312500 GCF_036241575.1 Streptomyces sp. NBC_01267
CACCGCATTGCTCGACCCCACGCTGGTGCTCGGCTTCGTGACGGAGGAGGGCGGGCCGACCAGCCACAGCGCGATTCTGGCGCGGGCGCTCGGAGTGCCGGCCGTGGTCGCTCTGCCCGGCGCCGGTGAGCTCGCCGAGGGCACGGTCGTGGCGGTGGACGGCAGCACGGGCGAGGTGTTCGTCGAGCCGGACGCCGGTAAGCGCGCCGAACTGGAGTCCGTTGCCGCCGCGCGCAAGGCGTCCCTGTCCGCTTCGACCGGCCCCGGAGCCACGTCCGACGGGCACAAGGTTCCCCTGCTCGCCAATGTCGGCGGGCCGGGTGATGTGCCTGCCGCGCTGGAGGTCGGCGCCGAGGGCGTCGGGCTCTTCCGTACCGAGTTCCTCTTTCTCGACGACTCGGCCAAGGCGCCGTCGGAGGAGAAGCAGGTCGAGGCGTACCGCAAGGTGCTGGAGGCCTTTCCCGAGAGCCGGGTGGTCGTCCGGGTGCTGGACGCCGGGGCGGACAAGCCGCTGGAATTCCTGACGCCGGCCGACGAACCGAATCCCGCTCTCGGTGTGCGGGGGCTGCGTTCCCTGCTGGACCACCCCGAGGTACTGCGCACCCAGTTGACGGCGCTGGCCAAGGCCGCCGAGGGGCTTCCGGTGTATCTGGAAGTCATGGCGCCGATGGTGGCCGACCGGATCGACGCCAAGGCATTCGCCGACGCCTGCCGTGAGGCAGGTCTGCGGGCGAAGTTCGGCGCGATGGTGGAGATCCCGTCCGCCGCGCTCCGGGCGCGCTCCATCCTGCAGGAGGTCGAGTTCCTGTCACTGGGCACCAATGACCTCGCGCAGTACACCTTTGCCGCCGACCGCCAGGTCGGCGCCGTGTCCCGGCTCCAAGATCCGTGGCACCCCGCGCTGCTCGACCTGGTGGCGTTGTCCGCGGACGCCGCGAAGGCCGAGGGAAAGAGCTGTGGTGTGTGCGGCGAGGCCGCCTCCGATCCGCTGCTCGCGTGTGTGCTCACCGGTCTGGGTGTGACGAGCCTGTCCATGGGTGCGGCCTCGATTCCGTATGTCCGTACGACGCTCGCGAAGCACACGCTCGCGCAGTGCGAGCGTGCGGCTGCCGCCGCGCGTGCCGCGGACTCCGCGGGTGAGGCCCGGCTGGCCGCACAGGCGGTGCTGTCCGGCGAATAGCGAGCGCACGGGCGAACAAAGCCGATGCGCTGTCCCGTAGCTCCGTGAGGGGCTTCCCGCCACGTCGGCGGGAAGCCCCTCACAGCGTTCAGTGGTGGGTGTCCTCCTGCGGGAGGGCATATCCCGCGCAGTAGTCGACACCGGATTCGGGTGACACGGGATCGCCGGTCTCGGCGTCCGTGCAGTACGCGGTGAACACTTCGCCTGCCGTGAGCGGCACCAGATGTCCGCGCTGGAGCCGCCAGCCGCGGACCTTGTCGTCCTGGCCGGAGGCTGTCGTACGGATGACCACCCCGCCCGGACTCTCCAGCGCGATGCCTGCCGCGAGGACGGTCACGAAGGCCGCGCCCTCGGTGTGGTCGAGACGGGCGACGGCGCCCTCCTGACTCTCCGCGTGCAGGACGGCGAGAAGTGGCTCGCCCTCGGCGGGCACGCTGCACACCAGGTGGTGGCTGCCGGATCCCGCGCTGTCGAGCAGGCTCTTCAGCGCCCGGGAGGCCCGGTCGAACGAGGCCCGGCCGATGTCCTGGCCGCAGTCGGCGCACTCCCCTCTCTCGGCGAGCACCATGGTCGCGTACTCCCACGTGGCCTGGCGGACCGCTTCGTCGATGAGCAGCGGAACCAGCCGGTCGATCGGCTGTCCGGCATACGGCAGGGCCGCCCCGGCGGACACGATTCCCGCGGTGAAGCGCGTACGGCTGTCCGCCGAGTCCGGGTCCAGTCCGGCGGCCTCGCAGAATTCCGCGAACTCTTCCGGGTCGAACAACGCGACCGTCGTGTGCACCCCCTCTTCGGTGAGGGCTCGCAACAGGCCCTCGATCTGCTGGAGATAGGTGGTGTGGTCGTCGAAGGTGAAGCTGCGGTACCGCCTCATCGACGCGAAGTCCCGCTCGTCGGCCAGCAGGCCGACGGTGCTCGGTGCTTCGCGGCGCAACGCCCGCCGCATGGAACTGCTCTGATTGCTCTGCGCCATGGCTCCCCCTGAGCACGGTGGATCAATGCTCACTCACAGTAACCGGCGGCACTGACAACGCGGGCCGGGGCAGCCGGGTACGTACGAGCCGGCTCTGTGCCACGCAGGTCGCGACGACACCCGCGCCGAGCACGGGCCAGGCCAGCGGGCCCGCCGCGATCACCGCGGTGACGAGCAGTGGCCCTCCGCTGCGCTGAGCGGAGGAGGCGAGTCCGTGCACCCCGAGATAGGCGCCCTGCGCGTCATCGGCGGCGAGCGCGATCGAGAGTTCCCAGGAGGCCGTCGCGTGCAGCATTTCCGCGACGGTCAGTGCCATCGCGGCGAGGACGAGCATGGACACCGCGAGTGCGGTACCGCCACCGGCCGATGCACTCGTGGCGATGCACCCGACGACGAAGAAGCCCGCGAGCGGCATCAGCAGCCTGCGCGCCGATTCGGGGGTACCGGCGAAGCGGGAGAGCGGCACCTGGCAGAAGACGACCATCAGGCAGTTGAGAACCATCAGCAACGGAGCGAGCCCGTGCGGGGCGTGGGTGGCGTGGACGATCCAGAGGGGCATACCGACCTGGAGCACCGCGTCGTCGAGGAAGAGCATCGTTTCGGTCGCGGTGAACAGGAGGTACGTGCGGTCCTGCCAGGGGTTCGGCGGCCGGGCCGGCGGGCCCGATTCCTTCGAGCCGGCGACCGTCCGTGAGGGTGCCGGGGGTTCCGCGCAGCGCAGGGTGAGGGCCGACATGACGACGTAGGACACGGCGTTGCCGATGAGCAGGCCCTGGTATGCGTGGGTGGTGCCGACGGAGAGGGTGATCGCCGCGGCGAGGCCGCCGATGGCCCAGCCCGCGTTGGAGACCGTGCGCTGAACGGCCTGGTACCGAATGCGGTCCGCTCCGCTGACCCGGGCCGAGTAGAGCTTGGTGAGGACGTTGGATCCGCGGTCGCCGAGGCTGCCGACCGCGGAGTAGACCAGCAGGAGTGCGAAGTTGTGGGTGGTCAGCAGGGCGAGCAGGGCGATGGCTTGCTGTATCTGGGCCGCGACGAGGATGCGGGTGAGGGGAAGCCGGTCGGCGAGGTGGCCGGCGAGTGGTGAGCCCGCGATGCCGGCGGCTCCCGCGATGCCCATGAGGATGCCGACCTCGGCGATCGGCAGGTGGGCGACCAGGGTGAAGTACAGCGCTGCCGCGCCCATCCAGAGGCCGGTGCCCGTCTTGTTCACGAGGGCGATCCAGAGCATCCGGCGCCCGTCCCGGCCGCCCGGGATGCGTGCGTACAGTGCGGCTCGGCGGCGGCTGAGAGTCACCGGTCCCCCTTGACTCGATTTATGTATCAGTACATACTTCGCTACGTGGCAACACAATATGCGATCAGTGGTACGACGGCCAAGGAGATTTCCGCATCGGTCGAACAGGCCGTGTCCCAGGGCTCCTTGGGGCCAGGAGCGGCGCTGCCTCCGGTGCGCGGGCTCGCCGGCGACCTCGGGGTCAGTCCCGGCACGGTCGCCGCCGCGTACAAGGAACTGCGGCTGCGGGGCATCGTGATGACACGCGGGCGGGGCGGAACGGTGGTGGCGCGGACCCCGGCGGTGGGGTCGCGGCGGCCTCCCAGGGTTCCCTCAGGGGTGCGCGACCTGGCGGGCGGATACCCGGACCCGGCGCTGCTTCCCGTGCTCATTCCCCCCGGGCCGGTGGACCCGGTCGAGGGCTCGCACCGCGGCTCGCCGCGCCTCGCGAACCTGGAGGAGCTGTCCCGTACCTGGTTCGCCCGGGACGGGGTGCCGCACGACCGGGTGACCTTCGCGCAGGGTGCGCTCGACTGCATGAGCCGGCTGCTCTCGACCGAGTTGAAGCCGGGCGACACGGTGGCCGTGGAGGATCCGGGCTTTCATCATCTGCTCGATCTGGTACCGGCGTTGGGGCTTCGGACGGCGCCGGTCGCGGTGGACGACGAAGGGATCCAGCCGGCCGCGCTGCGTACCGCGTTGCGGGCCGGTGCCCGCGCCGTCGTGTGCAGCCCGCGGGGACAGAGTCCGATGGGCGGCTGCTTCTCGGCGGAGCGGCGCACCGCGCTGCTGGCGGTCCTGGCTGCGTTCCCCGATGTCCTGGTCGTGGAGGACGATCACAACGCGGATGTGGCGGACGCACCCGCGTTCACGCTGGCGGCGGGTGGTCTCCCCCGCTGGGCGCAGGTGCGGAGCGTCTCCAAGCATCTCGGAATCGATCTGCGCTGGGCCGCGGTCGCCGGTGATGCCACGACGCTGGCCAGGCACGACGGGCGGATGCTGGTGACGTCCGGGTGGGTCAGTCATCTGCTCCAGGCGACGGTCGCGCGGGCGATGTCCGACCCGGAGGTGGGGGCGTTGGTGGAGCGGGCCGCGCAGACGTACACGGAGCGGCGGACCGGCCTGATCCAGCGGCTGTCGGAGCACGGGATCGCGGCGCACGGGGCGAGCGGGTTGAACGTCTGGGTGCCGGTGCGGGACGAGTCGGCGGTGGTCAACGGGGTGCGTTCGCGGGGGTGGTGGCTCGCCGCCGGAGCCCGGTTCCGGATCGCCGCGCCACCCGCCGTACGGATCACGACGGCCACGTTGGCGGAGGAGGACGCGGCGCGGCTGGCCTCGGACTTCGCCGAGGTGCTGGGCGAGTCCGAGGCCATGTACGGGGGTTGACGTCACCGCCTGAGCGGGTGACTGCCGGTGCGGCGGTCAGCGGCGGCTGCGGGCGAGTTCCTCGTAGAAGGCGAGCAGTTCGAGATTGTCGACCGATCCGGGGTTGACCGCCTTGTCGAGCGCCGTGCCCTGGAGCAGGCGTTTGACGGGCACCTCGATGCGTTTGCCGGTGAGGGTGTGCGGGACGCCGGGGACCTCGATGATGTCGTCGGGGACGTGGCGCGGGGAGAGCTGTTCGCGGATGGTCCGTTTGATGCGGTCGCGGAGGCCGTCGTCGAGCGTGGCGCCCTGGACGAGGTGGACGAAGAGCGGCATCCAGTACCCGCCGTCGGGCTCCTCGATTCCGATGACCAGGGATTCACGGATCTCGGGGAGCCGTTCGACCGCTTCGTAGATGTCGGCGGAACCCATGCGGACCCCCTGTCTGTTGAGGGTCGAGTCGGAGCGGCCGTGGATGATCACGGAGCCGTGGCCGGTGATCGTGATCCAGTCGCCGTGCCGCCAGACTCCGGGGTACGTGTCGAAGTAACTGCTCCGGTAGCGGCTGCCGTCGGGGTCGTTCCAGAAGCGGATCGGCATGGACGGCATGGGTCGGGTGACGACGAGTTCGCCGACCTCCCCGACGAGCGGTCTGCCCTGTGCGTCCCAGGCCTGGAGGTCGGTGCCGAGGCAGGCCGCCTGGAGTTCGCCGATGTGCACCGGCAGGGTGGGGACGGCGCCGGCGAAGCAGCTGCAGACGTCCGTGCCGCCGCTGACCGAGGCGATCCAGACGCTCTCCCCGGCCGCTTCGTGGAGCCAGCGGAACCCGTCGGGCGGGAGCGGGGAGCCCGTCGTCGCGACGCAGGTGACACGGGAGAGGTCGTAATCGCGGGCCGGGTGGAGGTCCGCCTTGCGGCAGGCCATGACGTAGGCGGCCGAGGTACCGAAGAAGGTGGCCCCGGTGCGCTCGGCGATGCGCCACTGGGCGCCGGTGTCCGGGAAGCCGGGGCTGCCGTCGTACAGGACGATCGTGGTGCCCGTGAGCAGGCCGGAGACGAGGAAGTTCCACATCATCCAGCCGGTGGAGGTGTACCAGAAGAAGCGGTCGTCCGGGCCGAGGTCGCAGTGCAGTCCGAGCTGCTTGAAGTGCTCCAGCAGGATGCCGCCCTGGGACTGCACGATCGCCTTCGGGAGCCCGGTCGTACCGGAGGAGTACAGCACCCACAGCGGGTGGTCGAAGGGAACCTGCTCGAACACCGGCTCCGCGTCGCCGGCCGTGACGGCGGACCAGTCGAGTGCGCCTTCGGGCGCCGGTGTGCCGAGGAGCGGGATGTGCACCACGGCGCGCAGGGTGGGCAGTTCACCGCGGAGTTCGGCGACGGTGTCGCTGCGGTCGTGCTCCTTGCCGCCGTAGCGGTAGCCGTCGACGGCGAACAGCACGACCGGTTCGACCTGCTGGAAGCGGTCCAGGACGCTGCGGGCGCCGAAGTCGGGGGCACAGGAGGTCCAGACCGCTCCGACCGCGGCGGTGGCGAGCAGGGCGGTGACGGCCTGGGGGATGTTCGGGAGGTAGCCGCTGACCCGGTCGCCGGGGCGTACGCCGAGCGCGCGCAGTTCGGCTGCGAGCGCGCCCACCTGGCGGCGCAGTTCGGACCAGCTCACGGGCCTCGGCTCGTGGCTCTCGTCGACGTGCAGCAGGGCGGGGCCGTCCGCACGGTCCGGGTCCTCGGCGGTGCGCAGGGCGTGTTCCGCGTAGTTGAGGGTCGCGCCGGGGAACCACTGGGCGCCCGGCATGGAGCGATCGGCGAGGACGCTCTCGTACGGGGTGGTGAACCGCACGCCGAACCAGTCGGCGACGGCCTTCCAGAAGGTGTCGAGCTCCTCGATCGACCAGCGGTGCAGCGCGGCGTAGCCGCCCCCGGCGGGTGCGCCGTACTGCTCGGCCGCCCAGGCCTGGAAGCGGGTGATCGTGGCGCCGTCGATGCGTTCCTGGCTGGGCTGCCAGAGGGGTGGTGCGGCGTTCGCTGAGTTCATGGGGCGGCTCCCGGACTGTACGCGTGGTGTGCGTGTGGGCGCGCACGTGCGAGGGGTGTGCGCGTGACACGGCTGACACGGACGATGCCATGTGATCGACTTGTGCACCAGAGCGGGAGACCTGTGGTCGCCGGGGTGAACATGTGGTCCTGTCCCGGGTGAACGGCGGCTGAACGGCCCCTGCGTTCCGGTGCCGGGATGGCAGTCTGAGCGGCATGGACGGTCGTGACCTGGTGCGCTCGGTGCAAGCGGTGGGTACGGCGCAGGGACGGCGCGCGTTGCGCTCCGCCTGGCGCAGACGGCGTACGGACGGCCGGGAGCTTCCGCCGCGCGGGCCGGAGCGCGCGCGGGTGCCCGGCGTGGTGACGGGTGTGGAGCCCCGTCCGGGCGGCGGGGTCGTCCGGTTCGCCCGCTCGGAGTTGCTGGTCAGGGTCGCCGTGGGCGGAGCGGTCTTCTGGGGGTGGGACGGCGCGGAGCCGACGCCTTCGTACGCCCTGGACGAGTGCCCCGGACCCGATCCCCGTGCCGTGCTGGAGCCGGACAAGGACGGCGGCTGGCGGGTGGTCTCGGAGCGGGTGACCGTCGTGGTGTCCCGGCACGGGGCGGTCGAGATCCTCACCCCGGGCGGTGTCAGGATCCGTAAGGAGCTGCCGCCCCGCTGGTGGGAGCCGGTCGCCGGAGGGGGTGCCCGCTGGGTGCAGCGGGCCGAGGTACCGGCCGACGCGCGGTTCTTCGGGCTGGGCGGGCGGGCCGCGGGGCCCCGGCTGCGCGACGGTTCGTACCGGCTGTGGAACACGGACCCGCGGGGCGGCTTCGGTCCCGGGGACGACCCGTTGTACATCACGATGCCGGTGCAGGTGGTGGTGGCGGACGCGGGTACCCATCTGTCCTTCTACGACAACAGCTGGGACGGCCGGGTGGTCATCGCCGAGGGCGAGGAGGGCGCGGGGTCCGGGCACGACCGGCCGGGCTCCAGCGAGGTGCGGATGAGCGGTGGTCCGCTGCGCTGCTGGGTGGTCGTCGGGACACCGGCTCGGGTGCTCCACGGCTGGACCGCGCTGACCGGCCGGCCCGCGCTGCCGCCGTCCTGGGCGCTCGGTCCGCAGCACGCGCGGTGGGGCTTCGGGAGTGCGCAGGAGGTCCGCAGGGTCGTGGCCGGCTACCGCGAGCGGGGGCTGCCGCTGTCGGCACTCCATCTGGACATCGACCATTACGACCGGCATCAGGTCTTCACCGTCGACCGCGAGCGGTTCCCCGATCTCCCCGGGCTCGCCGAGGAGTTGCGCGAGGACGGGGTGCGGCTGGTGTCGATCGTCGATCCGGCGGTGAAGGCCGAGCCCGGCAACGCGGTGTACGACAGCGGGCTGGCCGCGGAGGCCTTCGTCGGCGATCCGCGGGGCGGGCCCGTGCGCGGGGTCGTGTGGCCGGGTGAGTGCGTCTATCCCGATTTCACCGCTCCTCGGGCGCGTGCCTGGTGGGGCGGGCTGTACGAGGAGCGGCTCACGCAGGGTTTCTCCGGTGTGTGGCACGACATGAACGAGCCCGCCTCCTTCGCCCCGTTCGGCGATCCGACGCTGCCGCGCTCGGCGCGGCACGATCTGGACGGCCGTGGCGGTGACCACCGGGAGGCGCACAACGTCTACGGCCTGACCATGGCACGGGCCGGGTACGAGGGGCTGCGCCGGCTGCGCCCCGACGAGCGTCCGTTTCTGTTCTCGCGCTCCGGGTGGGCGGGGATGCAGCGGTACGGCGGGACCTGGTCCGGCGATGTGAGTACGGGATGGCCGGGGCTGCGGGCCTCGCTGTCCCTGGTGATGGGGCTGGGGCTGTGCGGGGTGCCGTACTCGGGGCCCGATGTGGGTGGTTTCGACGGCAGCCCGTCGCCCGAGCTGTATCTGCGCTGGCTGCAACTCGCTTCGTACCTGCCGCTGTTGCGGACCCACTCGGCGCTCTGGGCGGGGCGCCGGGAGCCGTGGGAGTTCGGTCCCGGGACGCTGGAGCACGCGCGGGCCGCGCTGGCCGTGCGGGAGCGGCTGCAGCCGTACTTCGTGACGCTGGCGCAGCTGTCCCGGCTCACCGGCGCCCCGTACGTACGGCCGGTGTGGTGGGGCTCGCCCGGGGACCGGGCGCTGCGTGACTGCGAGGACGCGTTCCTGCTCGGGGACGCGTTGCTGGTGGCGCCGGTGCTGGAGCGGGGGGCCGACCGGCGTGCGGTGCGGCTGCCGCGCGGGCGGTGGTACGACACGGCGACCGGCACCGCCCATGAGGGCCCCGCGCAGGTGCTGCTGGACGCGCCGCTCTCGCGGATCCCGGTTCTGGCGCGCGCCGGTTCGGTGATTCCGGTGCGGGGCGACGACGGTGGCACCGAGCTGGAGGTGTGGGCGCCCGCCGCCGGGCGTACGGGCGGCGGGGTTGTGGTCCGGGACGCCGGGGACGGGTGGGAGGAACCGGAGGTCGAGCGCTGGACCACCGCGCTGGACGAGGGGCGGGTGGTGGTCCAGCGGCTGGTGGAGGAGGGGGCCGTGGAGCCCGGGTGCCCGGTGCGGGTGCGGGGTCTTCAGCGGTAGCGGCCGGTGAACCAGCCGCGTACGGCTTCGGTGTGCAGCGGGAAGGCCAGCTCGGTGGCGGCGCGCAGGATGTGCCAGCCGGCGGTCTCGTCGGTGGGTACGGAGGCCGGGAGAGTGGCTGCTTCGCGTGCGGGGAGCAGTCCGAAGAGCAGCAGATGGCCGTCGGGGGAGCTGAGCGCGTCGGCCAGCCGTACGTCCTGCTCCCGCGCCGCGATCCCTGTCTCCTCGCCGAGTTCACGCACGACCGCGTGCCGCCAGTCCTCGGCGGCGTCGATGAAGCCGCCGGGCAGGGCGATTCCGCCGCTCTGCGGCTCGATGGTCCGGGTGATGACGACGAGTCCGGTGCCCTCGGCGTCCCGTACGGGCAGCAGTGCGACCGCGACGGGCAGCGGATTGCGGTAGGCCGTGCTGCCGCAGGCCCGGCAGGTGCGGGGCCATCCGGTGGTGGCGAACGCGGCGCCGCAGTCCGGGCAGTGGGAATCCCTGACAGGCTCGACGGGCGGGCTCGGGGGCGGGCTGGTGGGCGGGTTCGCGGGCGTATCCATGGGCGCGGACTGTATCCGACCGCGCTTTCCTTCCGGGCCGTGCACCTGATAGATACCGTGCACCAGATAGATGGAGTGCACATGACACGACTGAGTTCCGCCGTACGGTCCCTCGCCGTCGCCGCCGCCACCCTGTTCGCCTGCACGGCCGTCTCCCCCACCGCTCAGGCGAGGACCGGGCCGGGGGCACCGGGGGATTTCGTCGCCCTGCGCGCCGTGGACCCGACGATCATCCAGGAGATGCGCTATCCGTACCCGCACAACTTCATGGGCGAGCCGGTCGACGGCTACGACCAGCCGCTGTGCATCCTCACCCGGCCCGCCGCGCAGGCCCTGCACCGGGCCCAGACGAAGCTGCTGCGGCAGGGCTACTCGCTGAAGGTCTACGACTGCTACCGGCCGCAGCGCGCCGTCGACCACTTCGTCCGCTGGGCCAAGGACCTGGACGACGAGAAGATGAAGGCCGAGTTCTATCCGCGGGTCGACAAGTCCCGCCTGTTCGACGACGGTTACATCGCGGAGAAGTCCGGGCACAGCCGTGGCAGCACGATGGATCTCACCCTGGTGAAGCTCCCGGCGCTACCGACCCGCCCCTACCGTCCTGGTCAGCCGCTCGCCCCCTGCTACGCCCCGAAGGACCAGCGGTTCCCGGACAACTCGATCGACATGGGTACCGGGTTCGACTGCTTCGACACCCTCGCGCACACCGACGACCCCCGCATCAAGGGCGTCCAGCGCGCCCACCGCGACCAGTTGCGCGACGCCCTCGGCGCGGTCGGGTTCGTCAACCTGCCCGAGGAGTGGTGGCACTTCACCTATCAGCCGGAAACCTACCCGGACAGCTATTTCGACTTCCCGGTGGCGTGGCGTTCGGTGGCGGGGCGCCACTGAGGCCCGGGTCCCACGGAGCGGGGAGGAACGGCCGGGACCACCCCCGTCGGCTCCGGCCGTTCTCCCACTCCTGACGGACGCGGAACAGCCGTATCCGGTTCTCGGATCGGGGACTACCGTTTCCGCATGACGCAGCAGACGTTCGACACGTACGAGGAATTCTGGCCGTACTACGTCGCGATGCACTCGCGGGCCGCGACCCGCTGGGTGCATCTGACCGGCACGCTCACCGGGCTCGCGGTGAGCGCGTACGGTCTGGCGCGCGGCCGTAAGCGGTATGCGCTGGCGCTGCCGCTCATCGGGTACGGGACCGCCTGGCCCGCGCACTTTCTCATCGAGCGGAACAATCCGGCCTCCTTCGGGCATCCGTCCTGGTCACTGCGCGGGGACGCGCAGATGATCGGGATGATGCTGACGGGCCGCGACCACGAACTGGCGGAGACCGCCGCCAAGTGGCTCGCCGGGAACCACTGACCCGTGGCACACTTCTGACGTTCCGTCAGATTGCTGATGCCGGGAGGGGTCTTGACGCGCACCCGCACACCCGTGGTGGCCGGATGGTTCACGGCCGACACCGCACCGGAGGACTTCCGGCTGCTGGGCACTCGCTGCTCGGCCTGTTCCGCGGTGTTCTTCCCCCGCGAGGACACCTTCTGCCGCAATCCCGGCTGCGCGGGCGGTGAGCTGGCGGAGGTCCCGCTCTCCCGGCGCGGGCGGATCTGGTCGTTCACCGACGGCCGCTACCGCCCGCCCGCTCCGTACGTCTCCGACCCGCAGGTGGCGTGGGAGCCGTACGTGCTGGTCGCGGTCGAACTCGAAGCCGAGGGCATGGTGGTGCTCGGCCAGGCGGCGCCCGGGGTACGGATCGGCGATCTGGCCGTCGGCATGACGGCCGAGGCCGTCCCCGGTGTCCTCGACGAGGACACCGGCACCACCTGGGCCACCTGGCACTGGCAGCCGGTGCGGACACCGCAGGTGCGGTCATGACGGCCGACATAGCGGTCCTCGGAGCCGGTATGCACCCCTGGGGCAAATGGGGGCGCAGCTTCGTCGAGTACGGGACGGTCGCGGCCAGGACCGCGCTCGCCGACGCCGGGATCGGCTGGCAGGACGTGCAGTCGGTGGTCGGCGCGGACACCGTGCGCAGCGGCTATCCGGGGTACGTGGCGGGTGCGACCTTCGCCCGCGCCCTCGGCTGGCAGGGAGCGCGCGTCACCAGTGTGTACGCCGCCTGCGCGTCCGGTGCGCAGGCCATCAACACGGCCAGGTCCCAGATCCTCGCCGGTATGGCGGACGTGGTGCTGGTGGTCGGCGCCGACTCCGCGCCGAAGGGGTTCTTCGCCCCGGCGGGCGGCGAGCGTCCCGACGACCCCGACTGGCTGCGGTTCCGGGTGCTCGGGGCGACCAACCCGGCGTACTTCGCGCTGTACGCGCGCCGTCGGATGGCCCTGTACGGCGATACGCCCGAGGACTTCGCCCTGGTCAAGGTGAAGAACGCGGCGGCCGGTGCGCTCAACCCCCAGGCCCGCTACCGCAAGCAGGTCACCGCCGAGGACGTGGCGGCCTCAGCGGTCGTCGCCGACCCGCTGCGGCTGCTCGACATCTGCGCGACCTCGGACGGCGCGGCGGCGCTCGTGCTCAGCAGCATGGACTTCGCGCGGCGCCACGGGGTCGCCGACCCGGTCCGGATCCGGGCGGTGTCCACGCCCACGCCGGTCTACCCCAGGACCGTTCTCGATCTGCCGGACATCGCCACCGACTCGACCACCGCCGTACCGCCCTCCCCGGAGTCCTTCCGCGCCTCGATCGCCCGGACCGCCTACGAGGAGGCGGGGATCGGCCCGGAAGATCTCTCCCTGGCCGAGGTCTACGACCTGTCGACCGCGCTGGAGCTGGAGTGGTACGAGGACATCGGGCTCTGCGCCGCCGGTGACGGCGCGAAGCTCGTACGCGAGGGCGCCACCGCGCTGGGCGGGCGCATTCCGGTCAACACCAGCGGCGGGCTGGCCTCCTTCGGGGAGGCGGTGCCGGCCCAGGCCATCGCCCAGGTCTGCGAGGTGACCTGGCAGCTGCGCGGCCGGGCCGGGGAGCGGCAGGTGCCCGGCGCACGCGCCGCGATCACCGCCAACCAGGGGCTGTTCGGGCACGGTTCGTCGGTGATCGCCGTCCGCTGACCCGGACGTCCGGCACCTGAGGGGTGCCCCAGGTGCCGGACGGTCTCAGGTGACGGCGTGCGCGCGGGCCTTCCCGGCGAGGTCCATCGCGTGCTCGACGACCGCGACGAGCACGTCCTTCACCGTCTCCCGCTCGCGTGCGTCGCACATCATGACGGGCACTTCGGGGTCCAGGTCGAGGGCCGAGCGCACGGTGTCCCCGGGGTAGCGGTCCGCCCCGTCGAAACAGTTGACGGCGACGGTGAACGGGATGGAGCGCCGCTCGAAGTAGTCGACCGCGGCGAAGCAGTCCTCCAGACGGCGGGTGTCGGCGAGCACCACGGCGCCCAGCGCGCCCTGCGCCAGTTCGTCCCAGAGGAACCAGAACCGGTCCTGCCCCGGTGTACCGAAGAGGTAGAGGACCAGGTCCTCGCGGAGGGTGATCCGTCCGAAGTCCATCGCGACCGTGGTGGTGGTCTTCTGCTCCACCCCGTCGGTGGAGTCCACGGGACGGCCCGCCTCGCTGAGGGTCTCCTCGGTGCGCAGCGGCCGGATCTCGCTGACCGCGCCCACCAGGGTGGTCTTGCCGACGCCGAACCCGCCCGCCACCAGGATCTTGAGGGTCACCGGCTCGACGAGCTGCTGGTTGCGGCTAGAGCGCCCGAAGGCCATTGATTACCTCGCGAAGAATGCTGACGTCCGGCAGCTCGGCCGGCGGTACGGGCTGGGTCACACGGACAAGGGCGTCGTCGACGAGGTCGCCGACCAGGACACGTACTACTCCTACGGGCAGATCGAAGTCGGCCGCGAGTTCGGCGATCGACTGCGGTGCGGCGCTGCACCGCTCCACGATGTCCACGTGTTCGGGCGAGAGGGTCTGGTCCCTGCCCAGGTACTCGGCCGCCGGCTCGGGGACGACCAGCGCGATCAGATCGAGCCGGTGGCCGCCCTCGGCGCCGGTACGGCCGCGCGTCATGGCGTACGGCCGTACTACGGGTCCTGCGTCGTCGTCGAACCAGTGGTGTGCCGGTGGTCGGCCCCCGTCGCTCATGGCGTTCCCCTCACCCTCCGGCGGTGAGCCCGGTCCGTGGTGCTGTCGCGAGGTGGGCACCGACCCGCTTCACCATGAGCGTCATCTCGTACGCCACCAGGCCGACGTCGGAGTCGGCGTCGGACAGCACCGCGAGACAACTCCCGTCGCCCGCGGCCGTGATGAAGAGGAAGGCGTCGTCCAGTTCCACGACGGTCTGGCGGACCCGGCCCGCTTCGAAGTGACGGCCGACCCCCTTGGCCAGGCTGTGGAAGCCGGAAGCCACGGCGGCGAGGTGCTCGCCGTCCTCACGTGTCAGATCCTTCGAGGTGCCGGTGGCGAGGCCGTCGCCCGACAGGACCAGTGCCTTGCGGATACTGCCGACCCGCTCCACCAGCTCGTCGAGGAGCCAGTTGAGCTCGCCGGGTCCCCCTGCGGCGTTGTGTACTACTGCGTTCGGTACGGTCATCGACCGGTCCCCTCCGATGTGGTTCCTGGTGCTCCGTCGGCCGGTCCGGTGCCGACGGCGGCTGATTCTGCCGATTCCTGTGCCGAGTTGTCGCGGCGGCCCCGCTGCCAGCCACGCTGGAGCGACGCCATGCGGCTGCGTACCTCGTCGGCGTCCCGTTCCTCGTCCGCCGCGGTGCCGGACGGCTCAGCCGCGGGTGCGGGCGCCCGGCGCAGCTGCGGGGCGATGTTCGCCTGACGGACCCGCCGGGGCAGCCCGCCGGGACTGCCGGGGGCGGGCACGGCCCTGGGCGGTTCGGGCCTGTCCCCCGTGCGGCCGGGCCCTTCCGGCACGCGTACCGGCCCGTCCGTCACGCGTACCGGCCCGTCGGTCCTGCGTACCGGCCCTTCCGCCGTACGCCCGGGTCCGTCGACCCGGCGTCCGTGGTCGGAGACGAGAGTCGGCGGCTTGCGGCGCCGGGGCAGCCCGACGGGCCCGGTGGGACGCGCGGACTCGGACGGTGCCGTGCCCTCGTCCGGGGTCTGCTGATGTTGGTCACGCGGAGCGGCCGGGGCGCGATTGCGGAAGATGCCGCCCGGTGAGCTGTCCTCGTCGGCCAGGTCCGCCGCCTCGTCGAACGCCAACACCTCGACGGGCGGCTCCAGTTCGACCGGCCCGTCCAGTACGGACGCGGGCGGCCGTCCGGCGCCGGGCACCGGCGAGAGCACGGAACGTGATCCGGTCCTGTGTGCGCTGCGCCGGTCGGCGCGGAAGCCGGTTCCGTCGGTACCGGGCCGCTCCGTACCGGCTCCGACGGCGTCGGGTCCCTCGCTGTCCGGCGCGTCGGTGAGCAGCGCCACCGGGATGAAGATGACGGCGGTCGTGCCGCCGTAGGGCGATGTCTGGAGCGAGACCCGGACGTTCTGCCGCTGCGCGAGCCTGCTGACCACGAAGAGGCCGAGCCGGTCGGTGTCGGACAGCTCGAACTCGGGGGTCTCGGCGAGACGCAGGTTCGCGTCGAGGAGCGCGTCGGGGGTGATCCCGAGTCCACGGTCGTGGATCTCCAGGGTGAACCCGTTGGCGACACGCTCGCCGTGCACCTGCACCGCGGTGTGCGGAGGCGAGAACACCGTGGCATTCTCCAGGAGTTCGGCGACGAGGTGAGTGAGGTCCGCGACGGCGGGACCGCCGACGCCGATCCTCGGCAGCCGGCGTACCTCGATGCGTTCGTAGTCCTCGACCTCCGCGACCGCGGCCCGTACGACGTCCATCAGCTGGACCGGCTTGCGCCACTGCCGGGAAGGTGCGGCGCCGGAGAGGATCACCAGGCCCTCGGCGTGCCGGCGCATACGGGTGGTGAGGTGGTCGAGACGGAAGAGATCCGCGAGCTCTTCGGTGTCCTCGGTGCGGCGCTCCATGCTGTCCAGCAGCGTCAGCTGCCGGTGCAGCAGTACCTGGTTGCGGCGGGCGAGGTTGACGAAGACCTCGGAGACACCACGGCGCAGGTCGGCCTGGCGCACGGCGGCTTCGACGGCGGCCCGCTGCACGGTGTTGAGTGCGAGGCCGACCTGGCCGACCTCGTCCTTCTCGTACTCCAGACGGGGCGCCTCGGTCTCGACGTCGACCTGTTCACCGGCGGCGAGACGGCGCATCACGCTGGGCAGCCGCACCCCGGAGACCTCGTGGGCCTCCTTGCGCAGCCGGCTCAGGTCGCGGATGAGCTCCCGGCCGATGCGTACGGACACCATCAGGGACACCAGCAGTCCGCCGATGCCGAGCAGCGCGGCGATCCCGGCCTTGGCGAAGATCCGGAAGGCGGCGGGCCGCACCCGGTCCTGGAGTTCCTTGCGGGCGTCGGCGCCCATCACGTCGAGGCGGTCGAGCGTCCGTCCGGCGTCCGTGCTCCACCGGGAGGCGGATCCGGTGATGGTGGTGCTTCCCGGGTTCCTGCTGACCGCTGATTCCTCGGCGGTGCGCACCGGGGTCGTCGCCGGGCCGCTCCAGTAGGCGTTGAACGCGTCACGGTCCTGGCGGGGCAGTGCGGGAAGGCTGACGGTGTAGTACATCTTGCGAGTGGCGACCAGGTCCGAGATGTCCCGCAGATCCCGCTTGTCCAGTCGGCCCCCGGTGAGGGCCGAGCCGAGCAGGGCGTCCTCACGGGAGAGCGCCTCACGGGCCCGGCTGACGCCGATCAGGGCACGCGACTGCTCGGCCAGACTGGAGTTCTGCAGCGTGGGCAGGTCGGCGAGGAGGTCGAGCGCCTGGTCGCAGAGGCGGTTGTACTGGTCGTACGCTTCGCGGCGCGTCACTTCGTTGTCGCCCGCGTTGCGCCGCAGCGAACCGAGTCCGGCGAACCCGTCCATGAGGCCGCTCAGCCGCCGGCCCGCGTCCTCGTCGAGTGCCGAACGGACGTCGCCGCTTCCGGTGTCGTGCCGCAACGTGGCCAGGGAGGCGTCGGTGCTCGCACGTTGCTCGCGCAGCGCGGCAAGGACGTCCGAGGCGCCCGGGTCGACGAGGTAGCGGAGCGTCAACGACCGTTCCTTCTGCACCTCTTGCAAGGAATCGACCAGCGGGCGACCCACCTTTTTCACGACGGTTCCGGTGCGCATCAGTTGCAGGGCGTCGCGACCGGTGAGGTAGACGGCGAACGACCAGATCGCTGTCAACGCGACGAGTGGGACCAGCAACAGCGCCACGATCTTCCTGCGGACGGATCTCCCGCGAAAGCGCATGGCCTCCCCCAGCTCAACCCCGCCCGGCGGGGGTGGTGTTCCGGCAATAAACGGCGCGAGCCTACTACTGCCTCACAGGCAACTCGAAGGGACGTCCGGACTATTTTCGGCCTCCTGTACGGGAGTTGATCACGCCATGTCCTGGTTTCCCAGCAGATCGCCTTCCCCGACCGGGCGGAAGAACTCCGGCAGTACGTCACTTTCCACACCCGCGGGGATGGCCGGAATTCTCTGCATGGCGGGAATCTTTACCGGAAGTTGTTCGTCCTTGCGTACGAGGGGCGCAGGAGAGGCAGCGGATGCTTGAACCGGCTCAAGCCGGGCATCCGTTCTGGAGTCGGACAGCGCCTGGGCCGTGTGCGCGGGTCGAGGGAGAAGGGGAAGAGGGATGGCCGTCGAAGAGGGCGAAGTCCCCGTGCGGCCCCTGTGGGTCGAAGAGCCCGCGGTGCGGCCACGGATGCCGGACCCGGTGCGCAGCAGCGCGGTGCGCGCCGTGCTCATCGTTTCCGTGACGCTGATCCAGGCGGTGACGGCTTTCCTGTCCACCGTGACGGACTCCTGGCTCGCCTTCCCGATGGTGCTCAGCAGTGTGGCCAGTACCGTCGTCGCGACGTGGGCCGTACTGGATGTCTGGATCACCCGGCAGGTGTGGAACCAGCGCCACGGCGTCACCTCGGTTCCCAGCAGCACGGCGCGCCGGCTGCGCAGGGAGCGGCGCAGGGAACGCCGCGCGGCACGTCGGCAGGAGCGGGACGCCGAGCGGATACGGGCGAACCGCTCGGCGAGGCTCTCGACCCAGATCTGATCCCGGCAGGTCCGAGCCCAAGTCCGAACCCGGTATGTCCGAGCCCGGCAGGTCCTGGTCCGGCAGCTTCGCCCCGCTGTCTTGAGTCCTCGGCCCCTGAGGCGTACGGATTCTCGGGCGGCGCGGCCCCGGGCCCGCGCCCCAGGGCGCCCGCCGCTACTCCCGCACGGGTACGCCCGCCGGGGCCCGGTCGATGGCGTCCGGGGTCTGCTCGGTGGCCGCCGGGGTCCGCTTGAACATCCGGGTCGCGGTGATCTCGCCGTGCACCTGCTCCCCGCCGGGGTCCTGCTGGGGCAGTCCGGGCCGCAGATGCTCCTCCACGCTGATGTACTTCAGCCCGGCCCGCAGGTCCGCGTCGTTGCGCAACCTGATCACCAGGGGGAATTCAGCGAGCGCGGTGGTGTCGAACAGGCCCGTCGTGTAGAGCAGTTGGACGCCGAGGGCGTCGGATACCGCCCGCTGGAGCTCCAGCAGATAGGTGGCATTCGCCCGGCCGATCGGGTTGTCGAGGAAGAGCGTGCCCGCGTGCCGGTGCTTGTCGCGACCCCGGTCGTTGCTGCGCAGCGCGGCCATCGTGCAGTACAGGGCGATGGCGGCGGTGAGCAGCTGGCCGCCGGAGAAGACATCGCCCATCTGCCCGACCGGGACGCGCTCCGCGCGCAGCACCGCGTCGGGCTTGAGGATCTCGACAGCCACGCCCTTGGGTTCGAGCGCCGCGTGGACTCCGCGCAGCAGCAGTGACATCCCGTCCCTGCGCAGGTCGGAGTTCTTCTTCAGCGCTGCCCTGGTCGCCTCGTCGATGACCTCGCCCAGCCGTTCCGCGAGAGTGGCCTGGTCGGGCTCGTCGAAGCGGATCCGCAGGAACTCCTGGCCGGACCACTCGCCCAGCCCCTCGGGCAGCTGGGAGAGCCGCTGTGCCGAGCGGAGGGTGGTGAGTGCGGATTCGACCAGCCCGCGCAGCCGGTCCACGATCGAGTCGCGGTTGCGCTCCAGCTGTTCCAGCTCGTCGGTGAGCACCCGGAGCCGGGGGGCGAAGGCCGCCGCCCACTTCGCGGCGTGCTCGGGCAGCGCGGAGGCGGGCAGTTCACGGATCTGCTGGCGCGCCGGGGTGCGGACCTGTTCGTAGCGGGTCGCGTTGGCGTGCCGTACGAGAACGTCGCTCGCCTCACGCACGGCGGACTCGGCGCCGGAGAGGTCACCGGCGCAGCCGCGCAGTGAGCGGCGGGCCTCGGCCGCCGACCGGCGGGCCTCCTCCAGCGTGCCGGGGAACGGCTCGGGGGTCGCGTTCTCCGTGGCCGCCGGGCCCGCCGCGCCCTCGTCGTCGCGGTGCGGGTCGCGGAGCAGGTCCCTCAGCAGGGCCGCGGCCTCGTCGAAGCCGCCTGCGGCATCCTCCGACGCCCGGTGGGCGTGCAGCAGCTCGGCGTGGGCCGCGCGCGAGGCCTCCAACGCATCGGTACCGGCGGCCAGTTCGGCGGTTGCGGTACGCAGCAGGGCCTGTGCGGCGTCCGCGTCCGCGGGCACCCGCTCAGCGGGCAGCGCCGTGTGGGTCTCGGTACCGTCCGCCGGTGCGAGCCGCTCGGCCTCGCCGCGCAGCCTGCCCAGCTGCTCGCTGGCGGCCGACGCCCGCGACTCCAGCATCTGGACGAGGGACTCGGCGCGGGCCGCCGCGGCCTGCCGGGAGGGGCCGTCCGCGCCGTCGGTGGATTCGAGGAGTTGGGCGGCGCGGGTGCGGACCTTGTTGCTGAGCCGGTCGAGTTCGGTGCGGGCCGCGCTCTCGTCACTCTCCGCCCTGGCCTGTTCGGCGCGCAGGTCCGCTCCGACGCCGACCTTCTCGTACAGCTGGGAGGCGGCGCGGTAGGCCTCGCGCAGGTCGGGCAGTGCGGGGCGCGGGGTGTCCGGGTCCGGTTCGGGGAGGTCCTCGGGCACCCCGGCGATCTCGGCCCGCTCGGCGCGCAGCGCGCGGGCGGTGCGGTGCGCGTCGTCGGCGGCGCGCTGCGCCGCCCTGCGGTCCTCGTCGGCGGCCCTGGCCCGCTCCAGGCAGGTCGCTGCCCGGGTCTCCGACTCGGCTGCCTCGTCGGCCAGTTCGCGCAGGGTGACCTGCCAGCCCGCCCGTTCACGGAGCCGGAAGGCGAGTCCGGCGAGGGCGTCGGCCACCCGGCGGGCGCGCTGTGCGACGTCCTGCCGTTCGTCCCGCTCCCGCGCCGCGTCGGCTGCCGCCTCGTCGGCCTCCGCGCGGGCCGTACGCGCCTCTTCGAGTTCCGTCCCCGCGGTCCCGGCCGCCTCCTCGGCAGCGCTCGCCGCGGCGGCCAGTTCCGCGAGCGTTCCCGGCGGGCAGTCCGCACGCCAGGATCCGAGCCGGGCGGCCAGCGTGCGGTCGCCGCCGAGCCGGGCGGCCAGTCGGCGGATCTCCTCGTCGCGGTCGCCCGCGCGGGTACGCAGTGCCTGGCGTTCCTCGTCGGCGGCGTGCTCGTCGTGCATGGCCGGGTTCGGCGGCACGAGGAAGATGTCGCTCCCGGTCCCCGACGGTCCCGGTCCCGGAACGGGCGCCAGCAGGGCGGCAGCGGTACCGACCGCGACGGCGGAGCGCGGCAGCAGGGCCGCTCCGGTGAGTGCTTCGCGGGCCCTGGTGTGGGCGGCCGGGTCGGTGATGACCACGCCGTCGACCAGCTCGGGCCTGGTGGCCAGCACCGCTGCGTGGTCGGCGGGGTCCACCGCCTGGGCGAGATAGCGCCAGCCGGGCAGTGCGGGGATGCCGTGCTCGCCGAGGAATTCGACGGTGGCCAGCACATCGGGTCCCGGGGGCAGCAGCCCGCCGTCGCCGAGTGCGCCGAGGATGCGGGCGTCGTCGGCGGCGGCGGTGCGCAGCTCGAAGAGCTGCCGCTCGGCCGAGGTGACACCGCGGTCGAGCAGCGCCTGGAGCTCTTCCGCGTTGCGGTCCAGTTCCTCGGCGGTGAGCGAACCCCGGGTGAGCGTACGGGCGGAGCTTTCGGTCCTGTCGTCGGCAGCGCCCTGGGCCGCGCCGCCGGCGGCACGTGCGGGCGGGTCCTCGGCCGTGCCCGCGCGGTCCTGCTGCGGGGTCCCGGCGCCGCTGCGGGGGCCCGGCAGGCCCACGGTCGCCGTGCCGGGGAGACTCAGCAGTTCGGCGAGGCGGTACTCCGAGGCGATGGACCCGGCCTCGCGCAGTTCCGCCGCGTAGGCACGCTCGGTGGCCTGCGCGGCGTCCGCCGCTCGGGCTGCGGCGAGCTCGGCGCGGGCTTCGTCGGCGGCGGCCTCCTTGGCCTGCTGGGCCGTGGTGCGGGCCTGTTCGCGGGCGCTGTCCCACGCGGCGACCGCGGACTTCTCCGCGTCGCTGGCGGCCAGTGCGGCGCGCGCCGGGTCGGCGTCGGGTGCGGTGTCGTCGAGCCAGCCCGCGCGGACGGCTTCGGCGGTCTCCTGGCCGACCTCGGTGAGGCGCTGGCGCAGATGTCCGGCCTCGCTGCGGGCACGCTGTGCTTCGGTGGCCGCTGCCGTGGCGTCGCGGTGCGCGGCCTCGCCCGCCTCCTGGAGTGCGGCGGCGCGCTCCTCCTCCTCGTTCGCGCGCCGCTCGCCGGCCTCGGCGGCCGTGCGCAGCGCCCGGACGAGGTCGGCCGCGGCCGTGCCCCGGGCGGCCAGTGCGGGCGCCGCGTCCCGTTCGGCCTCACGGATGGCTACGGCGACGCGCGCGGAACGGTCGGCCGCCGCACGGTGACGCAGTACGGCCTCGGCTGCCTGCCAGGCCGAGTGGAACGTCCGCGCGTCGGCCAGTTCCCTGCGCTGCGCCGCCGCGGACTTCTCGGCGACGGCGAGTGCCAGGGAGGCGTGCCGGTAGGCGAGTTCGGCGGCGATCAGCGCGCTGCGTCCCCTGACCTCCTCGGCCTCGGTGACGGTGTGGGCGGCGGAGGTGACCTGCTGGGCCAGGTCGGCGGCCCGGCCGCGCTCCTGGGCGGAGCGCGCGGAGAGCCTGCGGGCGAGCGTGCGGGTACGGCGCTCGGCGCCCGCGTGGATGTCCCGGGACCGCGACCTGGCTTCGGCGGCTTCGACGATCCGGCCGAGCAGATCGGCGGAGCCCGCGGTGAAGTCCCGTTCGGCGGTGAGCTCCGCGCGGCGGCCGAGTTTGTTGCCGAAGCCGGCGACGAGGTCGGCCAGGCCGTCCGTGTCACGGGTGTCGGTGACGGCCCGCAGCAGCAGGTCCGTGAAGTCGGAGTCCTTCTTCACCGCGAAGAGACCGGCCGCCTCCCCCTCGTCGGCGTTCATCTCACGCTGGTAGCGGAAGAGTTCGGGGTCGAGGCCCAGGTCACCGAGGTGTTCGTTCCAGCGGTCGTGGATCTCTTCCCACTGCACGTCCAGATGCGGATACGCCTTGCCCGCTTCGGTGATCGCGTCGCGGAAGCCCTTCATGGTCCGGCGGCGGCCCCGGGCCCCCGACACACCTTCCACCGGCGGACGTACGGCGGTGGATTCGGCGACCGGGAGGGAGTCGAGACTCAGGCCGGGCCCCGGCCTGAACGAGTACCAGGCCTCGGCGAACTTGCGCGGGTCGTTGGAGACCTGCCGCCCCCGCCACTCGCTGGCCTTGCCGACGACGACGAGCTCGCCGGTGAGGGTGTGCTGCCACTCCAGGGCGACATGGCCGCAGTCGTCGGCGAGGAGGAATTTACGCAGCACACCGGAGCTGGCCCCGCCCAGTGTGTTGCGGTGGCCGGGCAGCATCACCGAGAAGATCAGCTTCAGCAGGACGGACTTGCCACCGCCGTTCTCCAGGAAGAGGACCCCGGCCGGAGCCGGCCGGCGCGGCGGACCGACCGGCTCCGCCTCGAAGAACTCCGCCTGCATCGGGGCCGGGCTGGGCACGGGAGAGCCCACTCCCCGCAGGTCGAGCACGGTGTCGGCGTAGCGCGCACCGGCAGGTCCGATGGAGTAGAGGCGGACCCGGGACAGCTCGTACATGGCGGCGGACTCTCGTCGTTGTCAGGGAGAAGGGAGATCAGGCGGTATCGGTCAGGAACAGTCAGGCAGCAGTGCAAGTGGGGCAGTTGGCGTTCGGGGCGGTTTCGGGTCGGTGAGCGGTCAGGTGTGGAAGGGCAGGCCGGCGTCGGCGGCCAGTTCGAGGTCGTCCGCCTCGGACGGCGGCACGAGTGTCGCCGTGCCGTCGCCCACCGGTACGACCCCCAGCTCCAACAGCTCGGCCATGGCGGCACTGCCCGCCATGTCGCGTACCTGGAGCTGATAGCGGGCAGTGGTGCGGTACGCGCCTCCGGCGTCGTCACCGGTGCGCTGGAGGAATCCCGATTCCGTGAGGAAGACGACGGCCTTGGCCACGATTCCGGTGGTGGAACCCGCCAGTCGTCTGGCGTCCTTGGTGGCGCCGGTGGAGCTGCGCCGGGCATAGATGCGCCAGGCCGCTTCGAGGCCAGGTGCCTCGGTGGCCGGGTCGCTGTTCTCGCCCTGCTCCTCGGCGCGCTCTTCCAGACGGCGGCAGGCCTGACGGACGAACGCGTCGACGCCGTTGACCGTGATGCGGCCGATGTAGCCGTCGTCGGCGAGGTCTTCCGGACGCGGGAACGACATGGCGGCGACGGCCAGATGAGCCAGTCCGTGCAGAAAGCGGTCGGCCGAGTCGGCAGCCGCCCGGCGGGCGTAGTCACCCATCCGTACGGCGAAGACCGAGTCCTCGCCCGCGGCGACGGCCATTCCGGCGCGGGTCGAGACCTCCAGGACGACCAGCCCGAGTCCGGTGGCGATCGCGTCGGCGAGACGGGCGAAGGCCGGGGCTTCGCGGTAGCGGCGCAGCAGCTCCGCGTATTCGGCGTCGCGGGCGGGCAGCAGCTTGGGCTGCAGGCCGAAGGCGACCAGCCGCGCCGCGTCGGCGGCATCGGCCGGGGTCACCGCGGAACCGGCCGCGGCGGCGGACGGTGTGGCGCTGTCGGCCTGGTCCGGCTCGCTCCACGCGGTGTACTCGGCGTGGGTCTCGCTCACGGCTGCGGCTCCTGGGTCGGTACGCGCGAGGGTGTCCCGCACGCGGTGGATGCGGTGGATGCGGTGGATGCGGATGCGGTCGGTGCATACGAAGTCGGTACGTACGGGGTGGCTGCGCACGGGACGGGTCCGTACGCGGTCGGTACGCAGCCGGTCGGTGTCCGGGCCGGTGCCGGTGCCGGTGCCGGTGCCGGTGTCGTCCGGCCGGGCACCGGTCGTGGCTCGGCCCTCATCCCGCCTCCGTACGGCCCGCGGCCATTCCGACCGTGTCGAGCAGCGCCGTACCGACGATCAGGTCGGCGCCGCCGAACTCCGGGTCGTCCAGCTCGGTCCCGTCGTCCACGGCGAAGAGCAGCCGCTGCTCTCCCTGCCGATAGGCCGTGCCGACCGGCGGGCTCGCCGCGTGGATGGCCAGCAGGGCGACCAGGTACGGCAGTTCTGGATCACGGCGCCGGGCGTCGGCCAGCAGCCCGGAGAGCCGTCGGGGGGCGTCGTGCTCCAGGTCGAGCAGCTCCGTCGCACCGGCCAGCTGCTCCTCGCTGAACCGGCTGTCGTCCGGGGTCGCGATGAGATCGGGCTCGGGCATCTCCACGCCGAGGTGCTCCCGTTCCGCCGGCGGGGTCAGCAGGATGTCGACCAGGTCCCCGACCCGTACCGATACGGGTGTACGCAGTCCGGTGCCGCGCGCGAAGAAGGCGTCCGTGACCCGGATGGCCTGCTCCAGCGGCAACGGCAGCACGGGGGCCACCAGCTGTCCGTACAGATCCAGTCCCGCGCTCGCCGTCGGGGCGGCGAAGGCCTGCCGGTCCTGCTCCGCGCGGAAGAGCGGTCCCGCCTCCAGGAGCCGGGACTGGAGCTGGGTGTGGCGGCGGATGCAGTCCTTGACTATGTCCACGAGCTCGGCGGCGCGCCGTTTGTTCTCCGGCTCCTCCGCCTCGTCCCTGGCCTTGCGGATGTTGGTGAGGATCGCGTTCTCGTGGCGGTAGCGGTCGGCGACGTGGTCGAGCGCCTCGTCGATCATGTCCGGGACGGCCTTGAGCCAGTCGACCGCGCGGACGTTGCGCCGGGTCGCCTCCAGGGTCCTGCGCAGCGTCTCCGCGTACTGCACGGTCCGGTACCTGGCCTGCTCGGCGGCGAGCTGCGCGTCCGCGAGCCTGCCCCGGCTGATGAGCACTTCGAGCTTCACCTCGGCGGCGATCTGCGCGCTGGTCACATCGGTGTCGAGGGCGCCCACCAGGACATTGACCGCCTCGTCGGTGGTGCGCAGGTAGACCGTCCCGCCGTGTCCGGGGACCTCCTCGACAAGTTTGAAGTCGTAGTCCCGCCGGACATAGGCGCCGTCGGGGCCGAAAGTGCCGTAGACCGCGCGGAACCCCCGGTCCACGCTGCCGACGTTGATCAGGTTCTCCAGCACCCAGCGGGCCACCCGCTCGTGTTCCTCCGCCGGGCGGTGCGGTGCCTGGGCCGCGACGCGCGGGAGCAGCCTGGCCACTATCTGGTCGTGGTCGGCCCCGGTGTCGAAGTCCATGTTGAGCGTGACCAGATCGATGGCGGCCAGCGCGACTTCCGCCATCGCGTAGACCGTGAACTCACCGGCCAGATTGGCCTTGCGCACGTCGAGATCGTGCAGCGGCGCGGTGCACGCGAGCGCGCGCAGCCGCCGCGCGAGCCCTTCGTCGGCGGCCGGGCCCGGTGCGGGCCGCGGCCCCGCGCTGAGCTGGGGCGGAACGAATTCCGTCGAGGCAGGCGAAGTCACGCTGCACAGATTAGGTCCTCGCACCGACAACGGTCGAAACGGCGCGGATGGGACGGCTGCTCCAGGGGGCCCGCACGGCCGGCGACAGCTAGGCTGCTGCCCCCGGAGGGAGCCGTATGACCGCGACCGCCATGACCACGATCGACCTGAACGCCGACCTCGGCGAGGGGTTCGGCCGCTGGACACTCACCGACGACGAGGCGCTGCTCTCCGTCGTCACCAGTGCCAATGTCGCCTGTGGCTTCCACGCCGGTGACCCCTCGACGATGCGCCGCGTCTGCGAGCTTGCCGCCGCACGCGGAGTACGGATCGGGGCCCAGGTCTCGTACCGGGACCTGGCCGGCTTCGGGCGGCGCGCGATGGACGTACCGTCGCGTGAACTCGCCGACGAAGTGGCCTACCAGATCGGTGCGTTGGAGGTGTTCGCGCGGGCCGCCGGAGCCTGGGTGGCCTACGTCAAGCCGCACGGCGCGCTCTACAACCGCACCGTCCACGACGAGGAGCAGGCCGCTGCGGTCGTCGAGGGCGTACGGCTCGCCGGGGGCGGCCTGCCGGTGCTCGGACTGCCCGGGTCACGGCTGCTGGAGGCCGCCGGTGACGCGGGGCTCGTGCCGGTTCAGGAGGCGTTCGCCGATCGCGCGTACACCGCGCAGGCCACGCTCGTTCCGCGCACCCGGCCCGACGCCGTGGTGCACGACCCGGAGGCGGTGGTCGCCCGTGCCCTCTCCATGGCGCGCGACCACTCGGTGTCCGCGGTCACCGGCGAGCGGCTCGTCGTCGACGCCCGTTCGCTCTGTCTGCACGGCGACACCCCCGGGGCCGCGGAACTGGCACTACGGGTCCGCCGTGAACTGCTCGCCGGGGGCGTGGTCCTGGAGCCCTTCGCGTGAGGACGCTCCCGGTGGGAGAGCGCGCCCTGCTGATCGAGCTGGACTCGGCGCAGGAGACGGAGGCGTTCCACGCGGAGTTGCTGCGCCGTCGCGCGGCGGGCGAACTGCCCGGGGTACGGGAGATCGTGCCTGCCGCCCGGACCGTACTGCTGGACGGTCTGGAGCGGCCGGCAGCGCTCGCCGCGCGGCTCGTCACCTGGACCGTGCCTCCCCTGGCACCGTCACCGGAGGCCGGGGTCGACATTCCGGTGCGCTACGACGGCCCGGACCTGGCGGAGGTCGCGCGCCGTTGGGACGTGGAGCCCGCCGAGGTGCCGCGTATCGTCGGCGGGCTCGAATTCCGGGTCGCCTTCTGCGGGTTCGTCCCCGGCTTCGGCTATCTGACCGGGCTGCCCGACCGGCTGCGGCTGCCGCGCCGCGCCACACCGCGCACCAGTGTTCCGGCCGGATCGGTCGCCCTCGCCGACACGTACGCGGGTGTCTACCCGCGCTCCTCCCCCGGCGGCTGGCAGCTGATCGGATCCACCGACGCGGTCCTGTGGGACCCGGCCCGCGAGCCTGCGGCCCTGCTGGTCCCCGGCACGCGGGTGCGGTTCACCGGGGAGGACCTCGCATGAGCCTGGAGGTCGTACGCCCGGGAGCGCTCACGACCGTTCAGGACCTCGGGCGTCCGGGTTACGCGCATCTCGGCGTACCGCACTCGGGCGCGCTCGACAGGGCCGCGCACCGGCTGGCGAATCTGCTCACCGGCAACGCGCCGGAGGCTGCCACCCTGGAGACCACGCTCGACGGGACCGCGGTACGGGCCACCGCCGACGTCACCGCGGCCGTGACCGGGGCTCCTTGTCCGGTACGGATCGACGGCCGTCCTGCTGCCTGGGGCGCGCCCGTGCTGGTGCCGTCCGGCGCGGTCCTCGATGTGGGCCGCGCGGTCGGCGGGGTACGCAGCTATGTGGCGTTCGGCGGCGGAATCGCCGTGGAGCCGGTGCTCGGCAGCCGTTCGACCGACCTGCTCTCCGGGCTCGGGCCCGCGCCGCTGGAAACCGGCCGGAGACTGCCGCTGGGGCGGGCGGGCGCGCTGCCCGGCGGGGTGGATGCCCTGCCGCTCCCGGCTCCCCCGGCCGAACTGGTGCTGCCCCTCATCCTCGGCCCGCGCGCCGACCGGGTCACCGAGGCCGCGCTCCGGGGCCTGCCGGGGGCCGTCTACCGGGTGTCGGTGGCGAGCAACCGCATCGGGCTGCGCACCGAGGGGCCGCCGCTGGAGCGCTCCGGCGATGCCGAACTGCCCAGCGAGGGCATGGTCCTGGGGGCTGTGCAGGTGCCGCCGGACGGGCTGCCGGTGATCTTCCTCGCGGACCATCCGGTCACCGGCGGCTACCCGGTGATCGGAGTGGTGCCGGAGGACCGGCTCGGGGCCGCGGCGCAGGCCGTGCCCGGAACTCCGCTGATCCTCCTGCCGGTTGCGGGGCGGTCCGCCGGCGCTCCGTACGAGCCGTGAGCGCGCGGCGCGTACCGGCCGCGGTGGCGGAAGCCGCCGCACCCGCCCGTCAGTGAGCGGTCCCTTCGGTGCCGATCCTGCTGCGTACAGCGGTCTGCACCTCGGCCTCCTCGGCGGGGTCGGCCGCCAGCCGCCGGAGACGGTCGACGACCCGGATGTCACCGGTCTCGGCGTGCAGGGCGGCCACTTCCCGGGTCGTCTCCTCGCAGTCCCAGAGACATTCGACGGCGAAGCCCGCGCCGAAGGACGGATCGGTCGCGGCCAGTGCGCGGGCCGCGCTGCCGCGCAGATGCGACGAGGTGGTCTCGCGGTACACATGGCGCAGTACGGGCGCGGCGCAGGCGATGCCGAGCCGGCCGGCCCCGTCGACGAGCTTCCAGAGCGGCGGCGCGTCGGGCCCGTCGGCCCGGACGGTCTCCCGGAGAGCGCCGAGGACCAGCTGGGTGTCCCGTACCCCGCCGCGGCAGGCGAGCACCCCCGAGGCGGCGGAGCCCAGTGCGTCGGGCCGCTGCACCCAGCTGCGTGCCCGGTCGACCGCTTCCTCGCCGCACATCCGCTCGAAGGCGGCGACGGCCGCTTCACCGACGGTACGGGAGGGGCTGTCCACGGCGGCCTCGATGAGGTCCAGCACAGCCGGGTCCCGTGCTTCGGCGAGATAGTGCAGCGCGGCGCAGCGCGCACCGTCCGTACCGCTCCGTGCGGCCTCGACGATCGTGGCCCGGTCCCCGGGGCCGGCCACGGCGGTCAGGCAGCGGGCGGCCGGCAGGTGCAGTTCGGTGCCGCGGTCGAGGCCCTGCTGGGCCCATTCGAAGACGGCGTGCACGCTCCAGCCGGGCCGGGGACCGGTGGGGCGCATCTGCCGTTGCCAGCGGTCGAACGACCCCTGTTCCCCGGCGGTCCGGACGCGGGCGCCGACCGTCTCGCGCGGGTCGTCGGCCCACAGCCGCCAGGGCCGGGGTTCGTAGGCGTCGCGTACCGCCGCCGCCAGTTCGGCCTCGCCCTGCGGGGTGGCGGGGAACCGGCCGAGTACCGGCTCGGCCAGGGTGCGCAGTCCCGCGTCGTCGTCACGCAGCGCGAGTTCGTCGAGCGCCCAGGCCCAGTTGGCCCCGGTCGCCGCGTACCGCCGCAGGAGCGCGAGGGCGTCCGCCCTGTCGTACGAGGCGAGGTGGCCCAGGACGGCGAGCGCGAGCCCGGTCCTGGTGTCCTCGGTGACGATGTGGTCGTCGGCCAGGAAGAGGTGCTGCTCGATCTCGTCGAGCCCGCCGTCGAGATCGAGATAGAGACGTGCGTAGTAGAGCGAGCGGTTCTCGACCTGCCAGTCGTGGCGGGGGTCGCTCAGTACGCAGTGGTCCAGGGCAGCGAGTGCTTCCTTGCGCGGTGCGGCGAGCGCGTGCAGCGTGCCGTCACCACGGCCCCTCTGGAGGAGACCGAGCAAGGTGCCGCTCGGCGCTATGACTGGATCGATCATGGAAGAAGCCTCACATCAAGCTGTAGACGCGACCGGGAACGTGGATTACCTGGCCGCGCAACAACATGTCCGGCCGCCCGTTGTCTTCTGCTCGGTGCAGTCCATCTTCCTCTGCCTCTCGTCGGTGGCCCGATATGGACCCGCGACGTCATGATGACCCAGTCATTTCGCCACCGCGACCACATTTACGACAGCCCGTTCAGCGGGTGCCGAACAGCTCCACCAGCTCTGTCTTCCCAAACATCCGCGCGGTATCCATCGCTGACGGGGTGCCTGCGGCCGGGTCGGCGCCACCGGCGAGCAGGGCGCGGATCACCGCGTCCTCACCCTTGAAGACCGCCCCGGCCAGTGGGGTCTGGCCACGGTCGTTGGCGCGATCGGCGTCGGCGCCCCGTGCGATGAGGGCCTCCACCACCGGGGCGTGGCCGTGGTAGGCGGCAAGCATGACGAGCGTGTCCCCGCGGTCGTTGGTGAGATTCGCCGGCACGCCCGCGTCGACGTACGCGGCCAGCGCTTCGACCTCTCCCTGCCGGGCCAGGTCGAAGACCTTCGTCGCCAGTTCGACCACCTCGGGGTCCGGAGCCTCGCTCATCACGCGTACCGCCTTCCACACCGTTGACCTCGGGGTACGGCATGACAGCCGTACGAGTGAACCGACAGGGTACTGCCCGGCGGTTCCAGCTCGACGCGCAAGTCGATGTACGCCAGTCCAGTGAAAATGAGGATAATTCACCCATTTGCACCTTTTATCGCATAGATACTTTCTGTGAATCTGGAAGAACTCATGGTGACTGTCCCCCCAACCAGGAGAACACTCATGATCCTTTCCATGTCCGGCGTGGTACTGCTCGGAATCATCGTCTTCCTCTTCTTCCGGAAGGACGGACTCAAGGCGTCCCACGGACTCGTCTGTGCCCTCTTCGGCTTCTATCTCGCCGGGACGGCCATCGCCCCGAGCATCACGGCAGGCGGCGCAAGCCTCGCCAGCATGCTGGGCGGAATCAAGTTCTGACCCTCAGTAACCGCTCTCATCGACCCAGGAGACAGATGTGGCCCGGCGACCGCTCCCCCGCATTCTGAGCAGCAGCAGCGCATCGATCACCCGCAGCCGCGAGATCGCGCGGACGGCCGCCGACAGTGCCACCGATGTCCTCCATCCGCTGATCACCATCGGGCGCGGCCTGCGCAGGCTGGCCTCGACGGGGCGCCGACGGTGGGCCGCGACGCCCAAGGACCGGCGCGGTCCCGTGCTGTTCCTGGTGGCGGCCTGCGTCCTGGTGGTCGCGCTCATCCCGTACGGGCCGCTGCTCGCCCTGATCACGGTGATGGCCGCGGCTGCCTGGAAGGGGCACGAGCGGGCAGCGGTGAAGACCGGGCCCGACGAGGCGGAGACCGCCAGGCTCCAGGCGCTGTACGAGGCCCTGGTGCCGTACTTCTCGGTACCGGACGACCCGGCTCCGCTCTTCGCCCACGGGGGCGAGTGGGACGCCGTGTTCAGTGACTACGCGTTCGACGACGACGGGCGGCTCACCGCGCTGCACGTCAGGTACCCGGCGCACTTCACCGACGGGGAAGCCGCGTCCCGCACCCGGATCGAGCAGTTGCTGCACGCCAAGTCCGGTCGCGGACGCGAGTACCACTTCGACTGGGACGAGGAGGGCAACCGGCTCGCGATGAGCGTGCTGCCCGCCCTGTCCACCTCGATCGCGGCGCAGCCCTTCGTCACCTCCCCCGGCGAGACGGTGCTGGGTTTCACGGACGCGGGCTCGGTGCAGCGCACCGTGCCGGTCCGGTCGGGCGAGGAGAGAAGTGACGCGCCGCCGGTCGTCTGGCGGACCGGAGGCCGTTCGACGGAGCCCCATCTGCTGGTCGTGGGCGAGCCGGGCAGCGGAACCACCACCCTGCTGCGCTCCATCGCACTCCAGACCCTCCGGTACGGCGACGTGGTCGTCATCGAGGGCAGCGGCACGGGCGAGTACGCCTGCCTCACCGGACGTACGGGAGTTCTCGCCGTCGAATGCGGGCTGGCGGGCGCCCTGGCCACCCTGGAGTGGGCGGCGCACGAGACCGAGCGCCGACTGATCGCCGCGAACCGCGCGAGGCAGTCCGGGCATCCCGCGCCCGCCGACACCCGGCGCCCGCTGTGGATCCTGTTCGACCGGCCCGGCGTCCTCGGGCATCTGGCCGCGGCCGACGGCCGGACCGACCCCCAGGAACTGCTGCAGGTCCCCCTGCGGCACGGCCGGGCGGCCGGGGTCACGGTCGTCGTGGCCGAGCAGTTCGACACCCTGGACGCACTCACCGAGACCGTCCACCGGCACACCCGTGCCCGTGTGGTGCTCGGCTCCGCGACCCACACGCAGATCGAGGCCGTGCTCGGGGCCCCGCCGCACACCACACCGGCCCCCGGAACCCCGCCGGGCCGGGGCTACGCACGGCTGGGCTCCGGGTCCGTACTGCGGCTCCAGGTGCCGGCCACCCCCGACCCGTACGACGACGCGACCAGCGAGGCGCACCGCAAGGCCGTACTGGACCTGCTGCCCGGCCGCCAAGGCGTGGCCGGGGCGACGCCCGCTCCGGTGGACGCGGTCCCCGGTCCGGTGGAGGCCGAGCCCCGGCCGATGGAGGCGGCGGATCCGGTGGCGGCCGAGAACTGACCGGGGGTCAGGCCACGAAGGTCCGCGGGGTGTCGGCGCCGGTGCCCGCGCCCGTCTCGACCAGCCGCGCGGCAGCCGCCAGCCGCTGCGCCGCCTCCTCGGCCACCGGACCGCCGACCGTGAACGGCAGCCGGACGTACCCCTCGAAGGCCCCGTCCACCCCGAAACGGGGCCCCGAGGGAACCCGGACGCCCACCCGCTCGCCGACCTCGGCGAGCCGCGAGCCCGACAGCCCGCCCGTCCGCACCCAGAGCGTCAGCCCGCCGTGCGGGACCTCGAACTCCCAGCCGGGCAGTTCCCTGCGCACCGCGGCGACCAGCGCGTCGCGGTTCTCCCTGGCCTGAGTGCGGCGGATCCCGACGGCTTCCTCCCATCCCCCGGTGCTCATCAGCCAGTTGATGGCGAGTTGCTCCAGCACCGGGGTGCCCAGGTCGGCGTAGGCGCGCGCCGACACCAGGCTGCGGATCACGTCCGGCGCGGCCCGCACCCAGCCGATGCGCATGCCCGCCCAGAACGCCTTGCTCGCCGATCCCACGGTCAGCACCGTGCTGCCCGCCGGGTCGAAGGCGCAGACCGGGCGCGGCATCTCGGTGTCCTCGTCCAGGCGCAGTTCGGTCATGGTCTCGTCGACGACCAGGACGGTCCCCGCCGAGCGTGCGGCGTCCACCAGCCCGCGCCGCTGGTCCTCGTCGGCGAGCGCGCCGGTGGGGTTGTGGAAGTCCGCCACGACGTAGGCGAGCCGGGGAGCGGCGTCGCGCAGCACCTGCCGCCACCGGGGCAGGTCCCAGCCGCTCAGCCCTTCCGCCATCGCGACGGGGACCAGCCGCGCACCGGCCTCGCGCATGAGCTGGAGGATGTTGGCGTACGACGGCGATTCGACGGCGATGCGTTCACCGCGCCCGGCGAAGAGGTGGCAGATGGCGTCCATGGCCCCCATCGCGCCGGTGGTCACCATGATCTGCTCGGGCATCGTCGGGATGCCGCACCCGGTGTAGCGGTCGGCGAGCTTCTGCCGCAGCGCGGGCAGGCCTGCCGGGTAGTCGCCGTGGGTGTGCGCGTACGGCGCCAGCTCACCCAGCGCGCCCTGGACCGCGCGGGTGAGCCAGGGCTCGGGGGCCGGGAGCGCGGCGGTGCCCAGGTCGATCATCGAGCCGAGGGCCTCGGGCGGCAGTGGTTCGAGGCCCCGGGCGGGCAGCGGGTTGCCGGCCGGAACCGCGGTCCAGCTGCCCGCGCCCCTGCGGGATTCCAGGAAGCCCTCGGTGCGCAGCGCCTCGTACGCCGCGGCCACGGTCGTACGGCTGACCGCCAGGGCCACCGCCAGCTCCCGCTCCGCGGGCAGCCGCGCGGCCACCGGGACCCGGCCTTCGAGGACCAGCAGCCGGACGCCGTCGGCGAGTGCCCGGTAGGCGGGGGGCCTGCGGGTGCCCGGCCCGGCGGGCCGGGACTGCTGGGTGCTGAGCTGACGGGCGAGCTGAGCCGCACCCACCGCCGAAGTCCACTGCGCCATGGAATCCAGTCCACCTTCCTGGAATTGGCCATGGTTGGCTCTCAATTCCACGCCACAGAGTGTCATGCATCAGTCCACTACCACCACCACTCGGGGGAAATTTTGTCCAGGAATCTGATATTTCGACTGGTTCAGCTGTACGTCGGCCTGGCGTTGTACGGCGCGAGTTCGGCCCTGCTGGTCCGGGCGGGCCTCGGTCTGGAGCCCTGGGGCGTGCTGCACCAGGGCCTGGCGGAGCTGACCGGCCTGTCGATCGGCACCGTCTCCATCGCCGTCGGCGCGGTCGTCCTGCTGGTGTGGATCCCGCTCAGGCAGCGGCCGGGGCTCGGCACCGTCTCCAATGTCTTCGTCGTCGGCATCGCCATGGACGGTGTACTGGCCCTGGTCCCGGACGTGCACGGCCTCTTCGGCCGGGTCCCGCTGATGGCGGCCGGGATCCTGCTCAACGGCGCGGCCACTGGTCTCTACATCTCCGCCCGCTTCGGCCCCGGCCCGCGGGACGGCCTGATGACCGGGCTGCACCGGCTCACCGGGCGCTCGATCCGGATCGTGCGCACGGCCCTTGAGATCGCGGTCGTCGCCACCGGCTTCGCGCTGGGCGGGACGGTCGGCGTGGGCACGGTCGCGTACGCCCTGGCGATCGGACCGCTCGCCCAGGTCTTCCTGCGGATGTTCACCGCCCCGCCCCCCGGCGACGACACCGGTCCGGCAGCGGCGCGCGTCCCGGAGCGGGTGATACTGCCGGAGTGACTCGCACCCGACACCCCTATCTGGACCACGAGGGCCCGATCCCGTTCGCCCACCGCGGCGGCTCGGCGGACGGCCTGGAGAACACCGCCGCCGCCTTCGGGCGGGCGGCCCGCACCGGCTACCGCTACTTCGAGACCGACGTGCACACCACCTCGGACGGCCGGCTGGTCGCCTTCCACGACGCGACGCTGGACCGGGTCACGGACGCACGGGGCCGGATCGCCGAACTCCCCTGGAGCGAGGTGCGCCGGGCACGGGTGGCGGGCAGCGAACCCCTGCCGCTGTTCGCGGACCTGCTGGAGGAGTTCCCGGAAGCCCGCTGGAACGTCGACGTCAAGGCCGAGCGGGCGCTGGCCCCGCTGATCGAGCTGATCCGCCGGGCCGACGCCTGGGACCGGGTGTGCGTGGGCTCCTTCTCCGAGCGCCGGGTGACCCGGGCACGCCGTCTCGCGGGCCCCCGCCTCGCCACCTCGTACGGGGTGAGCGGCGTCCTGGCGCTGCGACTGCGCTCGTACGGGATCCCGGCCGCCCCGCGCGCGAGCGCCGTGTGCGCCCAGGTCCCCGAGTACCAGGGCCGGATCCGGGTGGTCGACCGCCGCTTCGTACGGGCCGCCCACGCCCGCGGCCTCCAGGTGCACGTCTGGACGGTCAACGATCCGGCGCGGATGGCGGCCCTCCTCGACCTCGGCGTGGATGGCATCATGACCGATCATCTCGAGTCACTGCGCACGGTTCTGACCGAGCGGGGGGCGTGGAACTGACGATCAGGGGGCGCGGGTTGAGCGCTGATACCGCGGTACGCACGGCTGGAGCGGCCGACCGCAGACGCGAGCAGCACGGCTGGTACTTCTACGACTTCGCGTGTTCGGTCTACTCGACGAGTGTGCTCACCGTCTTCCTCGGCCCGTACCTGACGTCGGTCGCCAAGGCGGCTGCGGACGCCGACGGATACGTCCATCCGCTGGGCGTCCCCCTGCGGGCCGGTTCGGTCTTCCCCTACACGGTTTCGGTGTCCGTCGTCGTCGCCGTGGTGCTGATGCCGCTGGCGGGCGCCGTCGCGGACCGTACCGGGCGCAAGAAGCCGCTGCTCGCGACGGCCGCGTACATCGGCGCCACCGCCACGGCCGGAATGTTCTTCCTGGACGGCCACCGCTATTTGCTGGGCGCGCTGCTGCTGATCGTGGCCAACTCCTCGCTGGCCGTGTCGATGGTGCTCTACAACGCCTTCCTCCCGCAGATAGCCGAACCGGACGAGCGCGACGCGGTCTCCTCGCGGGGCTGGGCCTTCGGATACACCTCCGGCGCCTTCGTCCTCGTCCTGGACCTGGTGCTGTATTCGGGTCACGCCCACTTCGGGATCCCGGAGTCCACCGCCGTACGGATCTGTCTGGCATCGGCCGGGGTCTGGTGGGGCGCGTTCACCCTCGTGCCGCTGCGCCGGCTGCGTGACCGGACGGCGACCACGGGCGGCGGGCGCGCCACGGTCGGCGCCGGGTGGCGGCAGCTGACGGCGACGCTCCGGGACATGCGCAGATATCCGCTGACGCTGTCGTTCCTGCTCGCGTACCTGGTCTACAACGACGGCATCCAGACGGTGATCTCGCAGGCCTCCGTGTACGGATCCGAGGAGCTGGGCCTCAGCCAGACCACGCTGATCACGGCCATCCTGCTGGTGCAGGTGCTGGCCGTGGCGGGCGCCCTGGGCATGGGCCGGCTGGCCAGGACGTACGGCGCCAAGCACACCGTCCTGGGCTCGCTCGCCGTCTGGACGCTGATCCTCGGGGCGGGGTACTTCCTGCCCCGAGGCGCACCGGTCTGGTTCTTCCTGCTGGCCGCGGCGATCGGGACGGTGCTCGGCGGGAGCCAGGCGCTGTCCCGCTCGCTGTTCTCGCACCTGGTGCCGCCGGGCAAGGAGGCCGAGTACTTCTCGGCGTACGAGATGAGCGACCGCGGACTGAGCTGGCTGGGACCTCTGGTGTTCGGGCTCGCGTACCAGCTGACCGGCAGTTACCGGGTGGCGATCATCTCATTGCTGATCTTCTTCGTACTGGGTTTCTTCCTGCTGGCGCGGGTACCTGTGAGGGAGGCCGTGACAGCGGCGGGAAACGCGGTACCGGACCGGGTTTAGGCATTGAAGTCAAAGGCCGGTAGTGTACGCCTTTGACTTACCAGGCGGACCGTTACTGCGTGATCATCAATCGAAAACGCAGGGTGACGTCTTTGACCAGATGTGACAAACAGGGCACTGGTGGGTACAACAAGGGGCGGCACGACGGGCGACGCATGACCCGCAACGGGAATCTTTACCGCCGACCGGACGTTGACCGGATGACGACGACAGCGACACCTGTCCTGTGGGCGACAAGCCCGGGAGGCACGATTCATGAGTGAGCGAGCTCTTCGCGGTACGCGCCTCGTGGTGACCAGCTACGAGACCGACCGCGGCATCGACCTGGCCCCGCGCCAGGCGGTGGAGTACGCATGCGAGAACGGACATCGCTTTGAGATGCCGTTCTCTGTAGAGGCGGACATTCCGCCGGAGTGGGAGTGCAAGGCGTGCGGCGCCCAAGCACTCCTGGTAGACGGGGACGGCCCTGAGGAGAAGAAGGGCAAGCCTGCGCGCACACACTGGGACATGCTCATGGAGCGGCGCACCCGCGAGGAGTTGGAGGAGGTGCTGGCCGAGAGGCTGGCCGTTCTCCGCTCCGGCGCCATGAACATTGCTGTGCATCCGCGGGACAGCCGCAAGTCCGCGTAACGCCCAGGCGTTTCGCGTACTGCTACAGCACGGACAAGAGCCACGGGCTCCGGCACACTTCAGGGTGTGCCGGAGCCCGTGGCTCTCCGTGTTGTACGCGTGGCCCGCCCCGCCGGTACGGCGGGGCGGGCCACGGTTTTCGTCGCTACGACGGGCAGGTCACGGGGTGAGCGGCGGGCGCGGACCGTCGTCCTTGCGGGGCTCCGGCTCGTGGTCGTGGATGACTTCGCCCTGGACGACCTTGCCGTCCGGACGGTGCATCCGGGCCTGCTGGAAGGCGCCCCCGAGGGTGCCGGGCGCCGCCTTGTTCATCCGGCGCTCCAGGGAGCGCTCCGCGTACCGGCTCAGCAGTGAACGCACCGGCGGTACGAGCAGCACCAGCCCCACCACGTCGGTGATGGGTCCGGGCAGCATGATCAGCAGGCCGGCGAGCATCAGGAAGCCGTTCCCGTCGCTTCCCCGGTCCTTGGCGGGCTCCGCCCCCGACTGCTGCTGCTGAAGCGTCTCGGTCAGATTGCGGAAGGCCCGGCGCCCCGCCCGCTTGATGACGGCGGCGCCGAGCACGACGCCGCCGACCAGCAGGAAGAGCACCGTGAGTCCGCCCGCCGCGCCGGCCACCAGGATCAGCAGCCAGATTTCGAGTACCAGCCAGGCAGCGATGCCCAGCGGTACGTAGGTGCGTGCGCGGGAGCGCCTGGAAGCAGTCGGGGGCTGTGTGCCGGTCGTCATGCTCCCAGTGTGCCTGGCGGCACGCGCGGGCGGCGGACGGAGGGGTTCAGGAAGGCTGCCGTCCCAGCAGACGGCCGGCCCGGGAGCCGACGCCCCAGGCCGTCACCCGCCACAGCGCCTCGACGACGATGTCACGGCTCATCTTGGAGTCGCCGATCTCTCGCTCGACGAAAGTGATCGGAACTTCCACCACGTGGCAGCCCGCCTCGACGGCGCGGCGGGCGAGGTCCACCTGGAAGCAGTACCCCTGGGAGGACACCTCATCGAGTCCCAGCTCTTCGAGGGTCTCCTTGCGGAAGGCGCGGAAACCGCCGGTGACGTCGCGGATCGGTACGCCCAGAAGCAGCCGCGAGTACGTGCTGCCGCCGCGGGAGAGCATCTCGCGGGACTTGGGCCAGTTGACGACACGTCCGCCGGGCATCCACCGGGAGCCGAGCACCAGGTCGGCGCCCTTCAACGCGGTGAGCAGCCGGGGCAGTTCCTCGGGCTGGTGCGAACCGTCCGCGTCCATCTCCACCAGAACGCCGTACTCGTGCTCGATGCCCCAGCGGAAGCCTGCGAGATACGCGGCGCCGAGACCTTCCTTGCCCTGCCGGTGCAGCACGTGGACCTGGTGGTCCTCCGTGGCGATCTCGTCCACGATCTTTCCGGTGCCGTCCGGGCTGTTGTCGTCGGCGACCAGAATGTCCGCCTCCGGCACCGCGGCGCGCACCCGGGCAACGATCGGCTTGATGTTCTCGGCCTCGTTGTAGGTCGGAATGATGACCAAGGCCTTGCCGAGCGGACCGAAACGCCGCTCACCGCCGTCGTTCACTACTGCCCCTCACTGTGTCCCAACGCAGAGACATCACCCTATCGACCGCGCGGGCAGCGAATTGCAGCCGACTCGGTCGATCGGACTGCCGCAGGAGGGAAGGAACTTCGGATCGGGGCCCGGTGTCCTTCGGGCCGACCTGGGGCCCGCTGGCTGCGGGTCGACCGAGAGCCGTTGTCTACTGAACGTCCGGGCCCCACCCGGGTCACACCTTCCGGCCGGGCGGAATCTCCCTCGCCCCCGAGGCGCGGGCGCTGAACCTGGCTCCCGGTGGCGGCGCACCTGCCGGCGCGCCGCCCCATGACCCAGCGGCGTTCGACGACTGCGTGGAGGTTTCCCGGTCGGACGTCCTGTGGTGGACTCGGCCGAACCTACCCGCCGGTGGCCGCTTTCTGTCAACAGTCGTCCGACCTGCGGTGTTCTGACGAATCAGCAGGTCAGTGCCGAAGATCCGCAGGTGACGGGAGAGCCCTCGGCGCATCGATCGGCGGCAAGAAATGCCCGGATGTCATTCGTTCGGCCTCACGTAGACCGTTCGTCCGAGGACCACCGTCCGCAGACAGACCGGGAGTTCGGCTCCGGGGGTGAGGTCCGGCAGTCCGGGGGTACCGGAGCGCGGGTCGGTCGACCAGCGGGCCACCCGGTCGTCGGGGGCCTGCACCACCAGGTCCGCGGTACGCCAGACCGCGTAGTCGGCGGGGGCGCCGGGCGCCAGAACGCCCGCGTCGTCCCGGCCGATGGACCGCCAGCCGCCCCGGGTGTGGGCGGTGAACGCGGCCCGTACGGAGATCCGGTGGTCCGGGGTCCGGTGGAAGGCCGCGGCGCGCACCGTACCCCAGGGGTCGAGCGGGGTGACGGGGCTGTCGGAGCCGAAGGCCAGGGGGACCCCGGCGCGCAGCATGGCCGCGAACGGGTTGAGGGTGCCGGCCCGTTCGGCGCCCAGGCGCTGTGCGTACATCCCGTCCGGGCCGCCCCAGGCCGCGTCGAAGGCCGGCTGCACGGAGGCGGTCAGCCCCAGCTCGGCGAAGGCGGCGATCGTTTCGGGGGTGAGCATCTCGGCGTGCTCGACACGGTGCCGGGCGGCGCGCACCCGGGCCGTACCGAGCTTTTCAGCGGCGGCCCGGACCCCGTCGACGACCGCGGACACCGCGGCGTCACCGATGGCGTGGAAGCCCGCCTGGAGCCCTTCCTCGGTGCAGGCGGTGACATGCGCGGCGATGTCGGTGGCGTCCAGGTGGGCGGTGCCGGTGTGGGCGGCGTCCGCGTAGGGTTCGTGCAGGCAGGCGGTGTGCGAGCCCAGGGAGCCGTCGACGAAGAGGTCGCCCGCCGCACCGATCGCGCCGAGTTCCCTGATGCGCCGGGCGTCCTTGGCGTCGGCGACCCGGTCGGCCCAGTAGCCGAAGACCCGGGGCCCCTGCTCCTGTTCGGCGAGCCGGAGCAGGCCGGTGAAGTCCTCCTCGTCGGAGATGTCGGGACCACCGCACTCGTGGAGCGCGCCGATGCCGAGGGAGGCCGCCCTCCGGCGGGCGGCGCGCTGCGCCTCCGTGCGCTGCTGCGGGGTGATCTCCGCGTAGGCGGCGGCGCGGACGGCGTGGTGCGCGGCGCCGGTGAGCGGGGCGTCCGGGTGGTATCCGGCCATCGAGGTGATCCGGGGCACCAGATCGAGCATGGCGGTGGAGGCCACGGCCGAGTGGACGTCGACGCGCGGCAGATAGACCGGCCGGCCGCCTGTCGCCTCGTCGAGTTCCGCGCGCGACAGCGGCTGCTCGCCGGGCCACCGCGCCGCGTCCCAGCCGTGGCCGAGCAGCACCCGGTCGCCGGGGCGGTCCGCCGCGTGGGCGCGTACGAGCGCGAGCGCCTCGCCCGGTGTGCGGGCGGCCGACAGGTCGAGGCCGGTGAGGGCGAGACCGGTGGCCGTGGTGTGCACATGCGCATCGGTGAACGCCGGGGTGACCAGGGCGCCTTCGAGGTCGACGACCTCGTCGACCCCCTTCGCGAAGGCGTCCGCCGCCCCTTCGGAGCCCACCCAGGCGATGTGCCCGCGTTCCACGACCATTGCGGTGGCGAAGGGGTCGGCGGGGCTGTGGATGTCTCCACCGCGCAGCAGTACGGTGCGGTGTTCGGCCTGGGGGGCGGTGCTCTCACTCATGGGAACAGTCTCCCGCCTGCGGGCCGGTGCCCGGCGCAGGGGGGGCCGGTACGGCGTGGATCAGGGACCGGGAGCAGGCGGGGAACGCGTCAGATCTGCGGTGGCCGGGCTTCGTACGGGGTGGACAGGACGACGGTCGTACGGGTCGAGACTCCGGCCAGTGACCGGATCCTGGTCAGGAGGTTCTCCAACGCCAGCGGGGTGGGGACACGCACCTTGAGGATGTAGTTCTCGTCACCCGCGACGCTGTGGCACGCCTCGATCTCCGGGACCCCGGCGAGCCGTTCGGCGATGTCGTCGGGGGCGCTGGGGTCGAAGGGCTTCACCGAGATGAACGCGGTGAGCGGCAGCCCCACCGCCTCGGGGTCGACGACCGCGGCGTACCCGCGGATGACACCGCGCTGCTCCAGCCTGCGTACGCGCTGGTGCACCGCCGATGTGGACAGGCCCGTGGCCTTGCCCAGGTCGGTGTAACTCATCCGCCCGTCCTTGACGAGCAACTCCACGATCCGGCGATCCAGCTCCTCCATACGGATCAACCTATGGCCCCAGGTCACTCCAGGCACAGCCGGAGCGGCCGGTAAGGGGGAACTGCGGCAGCCATGTGACGAAGACCACAGGCCTGGAGCCGTGTCCGCGGGGAACGCGCGATTACCGCGCGGACGGGGCGGGAAGTGCTTGCTGTGGTCGAGACCACAGTTTCTGGTCGGCCCACCCGAGGGGGAGATTCTCCATGCAGAAGCTTAAAAGCGTTGATTCCATCGAGCCCGCCGAGCTCGCCGCCATCGAGGACGGTGTCGGCTCCGACGCCTACGACACCTGTGAGATGTACCGGGTGATCTGCCCTGACTGTGCCCAGCCGATCGCACTGCTCGCGGACGAGGACGTCCTGCCGGAGCACGCGCTGTGCGCCAGCCCCTGGAATCCGTTCGGACTCACCGTGTGCGCGGGAACCGGCCGCGCGGCCTCGGAGGCCGTGCCCGCCGACGACTCCCTGGATGCCCAGGAGCAGGACACCGCACTGCTGTTGACGCTCCCCCAGGGCCTCGACTGGCGCAAGCAGCCCTTCTCGCACGTCGGCGGTCCCGGCTCACGCCCCGTCAGGGTCCCGCGGCTGGGCCGCGAAGCCGCCTGACCAGTCGTACGTTCCCCGCACCAGGGCGTCCAGAGAGGCGCGGTGCAGGATCAGCCCATCCGGGTCCTCCGGGACCCGGACCTCACCGAAGTACACCTGGCGGTAGGCGATCCGCAGCATCACGATCGCGTGCCGCAGGGCCGCGTAGAGCAGATGGAACTCCATGTCGCGCGGTGTGTGGCCGGTGAGTTCGGCATAGCGCCGCTCGATGTTCTCCCGGCACAGGAAGTCCGGCAGTCCGCGCTGTCCCGTCCCCTCGGTCAGGTCCTGGAAGAAGCGGTGCAGATAGACGGTCCAGCCGAGGTCCAGCTCGCACGGGCCGTATGCCGCCATTTCCCAGTCGAGCACGGCGGCGGGCGCGAAGCCGTCGTACATGATGTTGCCGATCCGGGCGTCTCCCCAGCAGAGCACCGCCGGGCCCTCGTCCAGCGGCCACAGCGACTCCAGGCGGTCGAAGGCGCTCTCGATCAGCGGTGAGCGGGGCAGCCCGTCCACCACCCAGGCGTAGTAGGCCCGTTGCTCCTGTACGTGCCGGCGCAGCGGGCTGCCGGTGCCGTCCGGGAGCAGGAACTCCGCCTCCGCCGCGGGGAACTGCCCGTGCAGCCCGGACAGGACGCCCAGCATCGCCTCCTCCAGGGCTGCCCGGTCGGCGTCCGTGGCGGAGTGCAGCCAGTTCCCCTCGTACGTGTAGGGCATGACGTCGGGAGGGACCCGGCCCTGTGCCTGCTCCATCACGAAGAACGGCGCACCCAGCGGGCCCGGATCCGTTTCGAGCCAGAGCGCCCGCGGCACCGGGACGCCGGTGTGCTCGGCGACCAGGCGCATCACCCGGTACTGACGCTCCATGTCGTAGGCGGGGAAGACCGTGTACGCGGCCGGGTCGGCGGCCAGGCGCAGCGCGCAGGCGCGGACCGGCGCCGCCGGGTGGTCGACGGTGAAGAGCAGCGTCTCGCTCGACATGCCGTTGGAAGCGGGCGTGGAGAGGTCCGTGACCCGGACGCCCGGCAGCCGGGCGTCGAGCCACCGGGTGATCCTGCGGCCCAGGTCCTGCGGATCGCGGGTGGTGGTGCGGGGGCGTGGTGCCGTGGTCATGGCGGTGCTCCTCGCTCGGGGACGGGTGCCGCGGCTCCGCTCAGGGCGCGACCGATTCGTATCCGGTGAATCCGCTGGGGTCGTGGCGGCCGAAGCTGCCGTGCTCGAAGATGCCGTGGCCCACCTGCCCGTCGAGGGTGAAACGCGCGGCGTGATCGGTGACGCCGAAGGCCGCCGCCGGGTGGGCCGACGGGTCGCTCAGGTCGTAGGCGCGCCGGTCGGTCCAGCCGCGCCCCTGCCAGGTGCCGTGCTGCCAGTCGGTGGCCGGCGGGTAGCCCGCACCGAGCGCCAGCGGCGAGGAGCAGAGGATCTCGACGCCCAGTTCCAGTGGTTCGCGGCCGGGGCCGGTGAGATGGATGACAGCGCGTTCGGGGTGGCGGGTGCCCGGCCGGTAGCCGATGTCGGCCTGTGGCCAGCCGAGTTGGACGTCGCGCCGGCCGTTCCGTACGAGCAGTGCCTCGCTCAGGGTGCGGTAGCCGTCGGCGTCCTCCTGGGCGATGACCATCATGAATCTGTCCTCGAACCGGACCGGGGCCCAGATCCAGTGGAAGCCTTCGGGGCGCTGCTCGGCGGCGGCACGCCCGCCCTCCTCGCCGGGGATGGGCCGCACGCCCCAGCTCCGGTCGCGGGTGCCCGTCCACTCCCCCGCCGCGAGCCGGATCTCCGTACCACCGGCCCGTACGGTCCCGGTACAGCTGCCCGCCTGGACGAAGCGGCGGCCTTCGAGCATCAGCCGCTCGCCGCGCCGCTGGACGTGGTGCGGCTCCCAGACGGCGGGGAAGTCGGCGGTCCACTCGATGTCGAACGAGAGCGAGTCCGGGTCGGCGGGATCGGCGTCGCAGTGCAGGGACAGCCGGCGCAGCGGGGTGTCGACCGTGATGCGCAGCGGGCCCACGGCGAGGTTCGTCCGGTCGTCGGTGAGGGCGTCCGACGCGCGCACCGCGAGGAGCCGGTCGCCGCTGCGCAGCGTGGCATAGGCGTCGATCACACCCGTGTTGGGGTAGACGCCGAGGCCCACGATCAGGAGCGCCGTGCCGTGATGGTCGAAGACGTGGAAGATGCACCGGTCGTAGGCGTTGCGGTCGCCCGTCGCGACATGCTTCATCGACAACGGCACCTGGTGGACGGGGTATTCGTCGAGCGCTACCGGACGGTCGTCGGTCACGGCATCCTCCTGGCGGCAGGGGAGATGACGGTACGTCAGAAAGCGTGCGGGCGGCCATACCCGGACCGCCACCGGAATCACCGGCGCGGGCGTGGGCGCCGGATCGCGCGAGGGCGGACGGGTCGCTCCGTCGCGCACCCTCACCGCGCGAACAGACGCCCGACGCGGGCGGGCGGTGACCCGGCGCCGCCGTCCCCCGTTGACCCGGCATGACTCTTCTGCACTACGGGGCCGGGGCAGGACGGCGCCGGCTCGTCGCAGCCGCGCCTGAAGAATCGCTTCCGCAGGTCGTGGACGCGCCCATCTACCAGGCGCTGGTCAGCCAGTGGGTGCGCGCGGGCAGGACCCTGCCGGGCCGCCGGGACCAGGAATGGGCACGCCTGACCGCGGCCGGTGTGCGGCCGGGGCAGTTCAGTGCGACTCCGGACCCGCGAGATGGCGGGCGATGACCATCCGCTGGATCTGATTGGTGCCCTCGACGATCTGCAGCACCTTGGCTTCCCGCATGAACCGCTCGACCGGGAAGTCCGCCGTGTACCCGTAGCCGCCGAGCACCTGAACGGCGTCGGTGGTGACCCGCATCGCCGCGTCCGTACAGAAGAGTTTGGCCATGGCGGCCTGCCGGGAGAAGGGACGCCCGGCGTCCCTCAGCCGGGCCGCGGCGAGGTAGAGCGCGCGGCCCGCCTCGATCTGCGTGGCCATGTCGGCGAGCATGAAGCGCAGGCCCTGGAAGTCCGCGATGGGGCGGCCGAACTGCCGTCTCCCGGTCGCGTACTCGACCGCCTCGTCCAGTGCCGCCTGGGCGACGCCGATGGCGCAGGCGGCGATGCCGAGCCGCCCGGAGTCGAGCGCGGACAGCGCGATGGCGAAGCCCTGGCCCTCCTCGCCGATCCGCCGCGCATCGGACACCCGGACCCCGTCGAAGTGCAGTTGGGCGGTGGGCGAGCCCTTCATCCCCATCTTCTTCTCGGGAACCGCGGCGTCCAGTCCGTCGGCATCACCCGGCACCAGGAAGGCCGAGATGCCCCGGGCCCCGTCTCCGCCGGTACGCGCCAGGACCGTGTAGAAGTCCGCGATTCCGCCGTGGGTGATCCACGCCTTGGTCCCGGTGATGATCCATTCGTCGCCCTCGCGCACGGCCTTCGTCCGCAGCGAGGCGGCGTCGGAACCGGATGCGGGCTCGGAGAGGCAGTACGCACCGAGGAGCCCGCCGCCGAGCATCGCGGGCAGCTGGGCGGCCTGCTGCTCCTTGGTGCCGTACCCGGCAAGCGCGTGGCAGGCGAGGGAGTGGACGCTGACACCCAGACCGATCGTCAGCCGCGCCGAAGCCAGCTCTTCGAGGACCTGGAGGTAGACCTCGTACGGCTGGTCACCACCGCCGTGGGCGGAGTCGTAAGGGAGGCCGAGCAGCCCGGCTTCGGAGAGCAGCGTGAAGATCTCACGCGGGAACCGGCCGGCTTCCTCCTCGGCCGCCGCACCGGGCGCGATCTCCCGCTGGACGATGTCGCGCACCAGCGCGATCAGGTCTCGGGACTCCTCGGTGGGCAACTGCCGGTCCACCAACTGCGGGGCGCGGTCGGACATGGCGACGCTCTCCTCCCTGTCGGGCACTGCGGCGTACGCGCGGCCAGGGTGTGGCGACGCCGCCGGGTCTCACCTTCGGCCGATGCTGCCCTCCCGGATCGCGGAAGGGGCTGACCAGAGGCTGTGGCGGCTTGAGTATGCCCGATCGGCGGACTTCCGTCACGGGGGCCAGATTGGTCCGAACCATTGACCTCACTGGTCTAGTCCTTCTACCTTCCCCCTAGCGGCTTTTCGCGTTCATGCCAAAACGGCGCTACCGCTCAGTTCCCCCACCTTCCGTTCCCCTCCCCCACGAGGAGACAGCATGTTCGGACGATTCCATCCACGGGCCCGGTTCCGGGCCCTTCTCGCCGCCACCTGTACGGCAGCTCTCGGCTTCACCCTGCTCGCGGGCGCCGGCAGTGCGTCGGCCGGCGAGAACACCGCACCGGTCGCCGCCAAGGCCCCCGCGGGCAGCAAGGTAGCCGCAGGCAGCAAGGTCGTCGGATACTTCGCCGACTGGGACGTCTACCAGCGCAACTACCAGGTCAAGAACATCCAGACCTCGGGCTCGGCCGACAAGCTCACGCACATCAACTACGCCTTCGGCAATGTGACCGGCGGCAAGTGCGCGATCGGCGACGCCTACGCCGACTACCAGAAGACCTACGACGCGTCCTCCAGCGTGGACGGCACCGCCGACACCTGGGACCAGCCCGTCGCGGGCAACTTCAACCAGTTGCGCGAACTCAAGAAGCTGCATCCGAACCTCAAGATCATCTGGTCCTTCGGCGGCTGGACCTGGTCCGGCGGCTTCGCACAGGCAGCCCAGGACCCGGCCGGCTTCGCACAGTCCTGCTACAACCTGGTCAAGGACTCGCGGTGGGCCGATGTCTTCGACGGCATCGACATCGACTGGGAGTACCCCAACGCCTGCGGTCTCACCTGCGACACCAGCGGGGCAGCCGCCTTCAAGAACGTGATGGCCGCCCTGCGCGCCAAGTTCGGCTCGTCCAGCCTGGTCACCGCGGCCATCACCGCTGACGCCTCGGACGGCGGCAAGATGGACGCCGCCGACTACGCGGGCGCCGCGCAGTACGTCGACTGGTACAACCCGATGACGTACGACTACTTCGGAGCCTGGGACGCCCAGGGCCCCACGGCCCCGCACTCCCCGCTCACCTCCTACACCGGCATCCCGAAGGAGGGCTTCAACACCGACGCCACCATCACCAAGCTCAAGGGCCTCGGCGTCCCGGCGGACAAGCTGCTGCTCGGCATCGGCTTCTACGGCCGCGGCTGGACCGGCGTCACCCAGGACGCCCCCGGCGGCACGGCCACCGGACCGGCCCCCGGCACGTACGAACAGGGCATCGAGGACTACAAGGTCCTCAAGAACACCTGCCCCGCCACCAGCACCGTCGCCGGTACCGCGTACGCCAGGTGCGGCTCGAACTGGTGGAGCTACGACACCCCGGCCACCATCGCCGGGAAGATGGCCTACAAGAACCAGCAGGGCCTCGGCGGGACCTTCCTCTGGGAGCTCAGCGGTGACACCTCCAACGGTGAGCTGATCCACGCCATCAGCTGACACCGCTCACGCAGAACGAGGGGGTGGGGAGCCCGACGGCTCCCCACCCCCCTTCCGCTCACGCCGTGCGCGGCCCGTCACTCCGCGGGTGGCGGCGAGGGGCACTCGGGGACGAACTCGCCAATGGTGTCGAGGGTGTTGCGCAACATCCTGACCAACAGTTCACGGACCGTCTCCCGGACCATGTCCGGCTGCCCCAGCCAGTCGAGCGCGACCCCCTCCACCGCGTTGAGCCAGCCCAGCAGCGCCAGCCTGGCCAGCGGCGGGATGTTCCGGTGCCCGTACGCACCCTCCGCGATGGTGGCGATCAGCTCCTCGCGCACCGCGCCGCGCAGCGCCTGCACCTGGGTGTCGAAGCCGACTCCCCCGGTCACGATGGTGCGGAAGGCCGCCTTGTTGTGCTGGGCGTAGAGCAGATAGCCCTCGATGGTGCGGTGCACGCGGTCGGCGCGGGGAAGGTCGGTGCCGCCGGCCGCGCGGGCCACCAGATCGGCCACCGAATCCTCGACGATGGCGAAGTAGTAGCCGCGTTTGCTCTTGAAGTAGTAGTAGATGAGCCCTTTCGCGACTCCCGCGTGCTGGGCGATGTCATCCATCGACAGCACGTCGTAAGCCGTGTCGGCGAACAGTCTCCGGCCGATGACGATGAGCTCCTTGCGGCGGAGCTGGGACCGCTCGGTCGGTACGCGCTGTTGAAGGGGGAGTCCACTCTGCTTCACCTTCGGCCCCAGTCTGCCGCCGTCTCGGAATCCCGAAGTATGGCAGACCTCACCTCTGGCCAAACATGCACGTCCGCAGGGCTGTTGGCCGGGATCCCCGGGCGTTCCGACGAGCGAGCAGCACCTCACATCCGAAGAGGCGGCAACGGGAAGGCATACCCCGCCCGTGAGCGAATCTGTTGGAAAGTATTGAGATCAGTGCGGATCTGCGCTTCAATTTGCGCGCGACGAGTCCATCTCATGTGCCGCGGACCACTCATCCCCTGAGGGTGTAGGGCCGCAGGCCCGCGGCGACGACGGGAGCGTGCACATGCGGATGATCCACGGATCGACGCGGCCGGGTGCGTCGATCAACGCATCCTCGCCGTAACTGCTCACGGAACGAGGCGCGTTGTTCGCCACCGGCGTCTCGCCGGCGTACGCCTCAGCGTTCGGCTCTCTTTCGTCGCCTTTCCCACGTACCGCGTCGACGAACTCTGATCGCTCCTGATTCCGCGGCACCCAAGCAGGGGCGCTTCACCGTGTTGTGACCCATCTAGTGGAGGTTCCCATGAGCTCGAGAGGTATAAGACGCCGGCTCCTGCACCGCTGTCTGGCAACCGGTACGGCCGTCGCCCTGCTCGGCGGCCTGAGCGTGGCCGCGGGTACGACTGCGGCGTCGCAGCCCACGGCGGCCCCGACCGGCCGGTCCGCGAGCCCTGCGGGTGCGGCGCATTCGGTGACGTACGACGGTTACTCGTATCTGATCGACGGCAAGCGGACCTATCTGTGGGCCGGTGAGTTCCACTACTTCCGGCTGCCCAGCCAGGGCGAGTGGTTCGACGTGCTGCAGAAGATGAAGGCGGCCGGCTTCAACGCGGTGTCGCTGTACTTCGACTGGGGCTACCACTCGTCCGCGCCCGGGGTCTACGACTTCACCGGCGTGCGTGACGTGGACAAGCTGCTGGACATGGCGGACCAGCTCGGCATCTACGTGATCGCCCGTCCCGGCCCGTACATCAACGCCGAGGTGGACGGCGGCGGATTCCCCGCCTGGCTGCACAACAAGGTCGACGAGACCCGTACCACCGACCCGAAGTGGCTGAAGTACTCCGACGAGTGGATGACGAAGATCGACCGCATCATCGCCCGCCACCAACTCACCAACGGCACCGGCACGGTGATCCAGTACCAGGTCGAGAACGAGTTCTACGACAGCGGACCCGGCGACCGCGCGTACATGAAGCACCTGGAGGACAAGGCCAGGGCGGACGGCATCAGCGTGCCCCTGGTCGGCAACAACGACGGTACGTTCAATTCCGGCACGGGCGCCCTGGACGTGGACGCGGTCGATTCCTACCCGCTGGGCTTCGACTGCTCCAACCCGTCGCACTGGGAGGGCGTGCCGGACATCAGTTACGACCACCCGGCCGGAAAGCCGCTGGTGACCGCGGAGTTCCAGGGCGGCGCGTTCGACTGGTGGGGCGGCCCCGGCTACGACAAGTGCGCGCAGCTGGTCAACGACAAGTTCGCCGACGTGTTCTACAAGCAGAACCTCGCGGTCGGCGCGACCATGCAGAACCTCTACATGACCTACGGCGGCACCAACTGGGGCTGGCTGGGCATGATGAGCCACTACACGTCGTACGACTACGGCGCCGCGATCCGCGAGACGCGCCAGCTCGACCCGAAGTACGACCAGGACAAGCTGATCGGCTACTTCACCCAGGCCGTCGCCCCGCTCACCAAGACCGACGCGCTGCCCGCGGTCCCGACCGACAATCCCAAGGTGCTGGACACCGCTCGGGCCAATCCGGACACCGGTACGCAGTTCCACGTGCTGCGGCACACCGACTCCACCGCGACGAGCACCGACAGCGCGCATCTGAAGCTCGACCTCGGTGCGCACACGTACACCGTCCCGCAGCAGTCCGGCACGTCCCTGACCCTGAACGGCCGTGAGTCCTCGATCGTCGTCGCGAACTACGACCTCGGCAGCAACAACCTGATGCGCTACTCCACCTCCCAGATCATGACGAACGCCACCATCGGCGGGCGCGAGGTCGCGGTCCTCTACGGCGACCACGACTCGGACGGCGAGACGGTCCTGCACTACGACACGAAGCCCACCGTCACCTCCACCGGCGGCAGCGTCACCTCCACCTGGGACGCGGACACCGGCGATCTGCGGCTCGACTACCGGCACACCGGCCTGACCCGGGTCCAGATCAGCGGCGGCGGCCGCCCGCTCCAGCTGCTGCTCGCCGACACCGCGACCGCCAAGACCTTCTGGCGGCAGGACACCGCGGCCGGCCCGGTCCTGGTCCGCGGTACCCACCTGCTGCGCGGCGCCTCGCGCGAGGCAGGAACCCTCGCCCTCAACGGCGACATCGGCAGCGACGGCTCCGTCGAGGTCTGGTCCACGGCCAACTCCCTCACCTGGAACGGCCGGAAGGTCCACACCGGCGTCGGGAAGGACGGCAGCCTCACCGCCACGCTCCCCACCGCCGCCGATGTCTCCGTGCCCGCGCTCACCGGCTGGAAGCACACCCAGGAGTCGCCGGAATCGCAGCCCGGCTTCAACGACTCGTCCTGGCAGGTGGCCGACAGAACCACGTCGAAGATCACCACTCCGGCCACCCTTCCGGTGCTGTCCGCCGACGACTACGGCTTCCACACGGGATCCACCTGGTACCGCGGCCGGTTCACCGGAGACGACGGGACGACCGGCGTCACCCTGTCCACCCGGAGCAGCGGCGCGGCGGCGGCCTCCTCCGTGTGGCTCAACGGCACCTTCCTCGGCAGCTCCACCGCCGACGGCCCGAAGACCTACACCTTCCCGCCGGGCACCCTCAAGAACGGGGGCGACAACGTTATCTCCGTCCTCACCGTGAACATGGGACATGACGAGAACTGGGGACGGTCCGACCCCAGCACCGTCCGCGGGCTGACCGGCGCCACTCTGGTCGGGGACGCACCGAGCACCATCACCTGGCGGCTGCAGGGCGTACGCGGCGGGGAGACCCCGGTCGACACCGTGCGCGGCCCGCTGGCCACCGGCGGTCTGTACGGCGAGCGCGCCGGCTGGATGCTGCCCGGCTACCCGACCGACCAGTGGAAGCCGACCACCCTGCCCGCCACCGACACCGCCCCCGGCGTCTCCTGGTACACCACCGACGCGAACCTGCACCTGCCCAAGGGCCAGGACACCTCGCTCGGCCTCACCCTCACCGACGATCCGTCCCGCAAGTACCGCGCCGAGATCTACGTCAACGGCTGGCACATGGGCAACTACGTCAACTACCTGGGCCCGCAGCACAGTTTCCCGATTCCGAACGGGGTGCTCGACCCGAACGGGAACAACCGGATCGCCATCGCCGTGTGGAACCTCGACGAGAGCACCGGCGGCCTGGGCAAGGTCGAGCTCACCAAGTACGGCAGCTACGCCTCCTCACTGGCCGTCGCGCAGAACGACAGCCCCCGCTACGACAAGACGCGGTACGCCATGCCCTCCGCGCACCAGCCCTCGGTCGCCCTCCAGGTGCCCGGATCGGTGGCGGGCGGCCAGTCCTTCACCGCGACCGCGACCGTCAGCATGCCTGCCGGCGCACCCCCGGCCACCAAGGTGACCGCCGCGCTCGCGGCGCCCGACGGCTGGACCGTCGGCCCGCCCAGCGCGGTCGCCGGCCCCGTACGGATACCCGGCGGGAGATCGGCCACGTACACCTGGCACGTCACCGCCTCTGCCTCCCCCGGTCAGGTGAACCCGCTCATCGCCACCGTGCGCTTCGTCCGGGGCGGCCGGTCGCAGACCGCCACCGACGAGCGGATCATCGGGCCGTTCCGGCTCCCGCAGTCGAAGATGTCGGTGGTCCACGCGGACAGTCAGGAGACCTCCGGCGAGCACGCCCCGGCCACCAACGTCCTCGACGGCGACCCGGGCACCTACTGGCACACCCAGTGGTCCGGCACGGTCGCACCGATGCCGCACGAGATCCAGCTCGACCTCGGCGGCGACAACACCGTGTCCTGCCTGTACTACCTGCCACGCCAGGACGGCGCCAACGGCCGCATCGCCACGTACGAGGTGTACACCAGCAAGGACGGCGCCACCTGGGGCAACCCGGTCGCCACCGGAACCTGGACCAACACCTCCGCGGAACAGAAGGCCTGCTTCACCCCGGTCGGCGCGCACTACGTCCGGCTTCGCGCGCTCAGCGAGGTAAACGGCAATCCGTACACCTCGGCGGCCGAGATCAACGTCGGCTGAGCGGGTACTCCTGGTAGATCCAGGGGCTGCACGACGACGGCCTGTACGACCCCGCTCGGGTCGTACAGGCCGTCGTCGTCCGTGGTGGGTTCCGTGTCGTCAGGGCCGGTGACGGCCGGCCCGGACAGACACCGGTCCAGACACCGGCCGAGACCGGATCAGCTCGGCGAGCCGTACAGGGTCACCTCGGCGATGCCCGCGACCGACTGCGCGCCGCCGCCGACGACGTCGGTGATGTTGATGCGGACGTACCGTGCGCCTGGTGCGGTGAAGGTCTCCGGCAGCGTGTACTGGCCGCCGCGGGTCAGCCCGGGAAGCACCGTTGTCCATGCATTCCCGTCCCCGGAGACCTGCAGGTCGTACGTGTACCAACTGCTGTCCTTGCCCCAGTGGATGAGAGCTCCGACCAGGTCGTGGGCGGCCGGCAGCTGCGCGGTCAGCGTCTGCGGCAGCGCTGCCGACTCGGCGACCCATCCCGTACCGAAGGTGATGTCGTCGTCGAACGCCTTGGCGGGTTCGAAGCCGCTCGCGTGACTGGAGGCGCTCACCTCACCGATCTGGCCGCGGGGAACCTTCGGCCCGGGGTCGGCCGGCTGACCCCCGCCCGTGCCACCCGGCGGAACGACACGGAACTCGCGCATGCTCGGCCACCACCCGCCGCCCGACAGCACGTTCACCCGCACGTACCGCGCCTTCACGGACACGCGGTGGTCGGCGGTGCCGCCCGTGGTGGTGTTCGACTCCTCGTCGACCACCTTGGTCCAGTTCGTCGCGTCGTCCGATGTGAGGACGGCGTACCGGTAGGTCGCCTGGTCGGACTCCCAGACGATCTGGAACTCCGAGATGTCCGACGGCTGACCGAGATCGACCTGCCACCAGGCAGGAATGTCGCCGCTCGCGACCCACTTGGAATCCGAGTCGTCGTCGACAGCGTTGCCGGGGATGTTGCCCTCCTGGAAACTGGAGGCGGTGGCCGGCATGTTCAGAGCGATGTTCTGCGCACCCTGGGACTCCAGCGTCGAGATGTCCTTCCACTCCGGATGACGCCCGTCGGGCATGTACCTGCCGGAATAGCGACTTGTCGCCACCGTCCAACTGCCGGACTCCAGCCCGTCGGCCGTCGCGGTGAGCGTGATGTCGCCCGGCTCCGTGTCCACCGCGAGCAGGGCGTAGCCGATGCCGGCCCTGGCCTTCTGGGTCTGTACCGCGAGACGGGGGATGTCGTGGCCGACGAGGCTGCCCTTCCCGGTCACCGCGAGCTCGATTTCCGCGGTCGACGTCGGAATGACGGTGCCGTCCACGTCAACGACCTTGATGTATACGGGGATCAGGTCCGAGCCGTCGGCCACCGGTTGGATCCGCGTGCGCGCACGCGCGTAACGGCGGAGCGTATCGGCCGCCACTGCGGGCAGCGGACTGCCACGCTTCGCGCTCAGCTTCCCGATCAACGATTCGACCGTACCGGGCTGCACTTCGTCGGCCAGCGCAGCAGCGGCCTTCACCGCAACCGGTGACACGTTCCCCAGGTAGTACGCGAGCAGGTCTCGCAGTGCCGACCGGACACCCGCGTCGTCGATCTCGATCTGGATGTGGTGCGGGGCTCCGGGGGTTTTCACGATCTGAGTGGCGGCCGGCTTTCCGTCGATGCAGCCCTCCGCCCTCAGCTCGCCCGCGACGAACGAATCCAGCGAGAAGGAGTAAGAGGGACTGCCGCCTTTCGCGGCGATGTTCTTGGCGGTGCCGGCGTTCTGGCTCCGGCTCTTCTCACCGACCAGGGTGCCGTTCTGGTACAGCTTCACGTGATCGGTGTTGCTGAAGACCGTTACCTCCCGGCTGGATTCCGCCGAGTAGCTGCTGGCGATGAACACCATCGGGCCGCCGTGGTTGGGGTTCTCCGGCGACTGCATCCCCTTGAGCCAGTAGTAGCAGTACTTCGGGTACCGGTCGATGTCCACGGCCCCGGACTTCTGATAGGGCGAGTTCGTTCCGTAGTCCTCGAAGACCCAGAGAAAATAGCCACCGATCCGGGGGTTGGCGTCCAGCCCGCCCCAGTCCCAGTACCCGGAACCGTTGAGGTAGCGCTGCCGGGTCTCCACCTGCCGGACGAGTGCACCCTCGCCGCTCTCGCGGCCCACCCGGCCGGGGTCCTCCCAGTCGCCCCATTCCCGTGTGAAGAAGGGCTTTTCCGGATCGGGGTCCGAACCGTCCGAGTTGACGACCTTGTAGTTCACGTCGTAGTACTGCTCACCCCACAACCCGTAGTCGGCCGCGGTGAACATCTGGTCGTTGGGAATCTCCGCGTGGGCCAGCGCGGTGACTTTCTTCGACCACCACTCCGGGTACTGCGTCTCGTTCAGCGCGGTTTCCCAGAGAATCATCGACGGACGGTTGCGGTCCCTGCGGATCATCTGCACGGCGTCCGCGTAGGTGCGATTCACGAACGTCTCGTCATCGCTCCAGAATTGCCAGCCCGGTGCGCATGCGACGACGAGCAGTCCGAGCTCGTCGGCGGCGTCGAGAAATGCCGGATCGTGCGGATAGTGCGCGGCACGTACCGCGTTGAACCCGCCCAGCTTCAGCCTGAGTGCCTCGCGCCATTTCATCGAGGCCGGTGCGGCGTCGCCGACGTAGGCATAGTTCTGGTGGATGTTCGCCCCGCGCAGGAAGAGGCGCTCACCGTTGATGTAGAGACCGTCCGCCCGATATTCGATGCGGCGGATCCCGATGCGCGTGGTGAGTGAATCCAGCACCTGGTCACGGTGGAAGACCTCGCTGACGAGCTCGTACAGGTGCGGTCTGTCCGGGTGCCACAGGTCCGGACGGATCACCTCCAGACTCTGCTCGAAGTCGTGAGGGGCGCCGCTCGCGATCGTCGCGGTCCGGCTCTCCCGGGCGACGATCTCTCCCCGAGGATCGCGGATCGTCGTCTGCAGCCGGATGACGGCAGACGCATCGGAGCTGTTCACCACGTTGGTCCTGGCCTGGACGACAGCCCGCCCGGTGTCGGCATGCGGGTAGGTGACGAACACCCCGCCACCGGCTACGCGGTCGGCCTCCAGCGGATCCGTGATGTGGATGCGCCCGGTCGTCTCCACCGTGACGTTGCGGTAGATGCCGCCGTACGTGAGGAACCCGAGCTGGTTTCGGGGTTTACCGGGGGGCGTCTGCGGATCATCGAGATTCGAGACCCGCACGGCGAGAAGATTGTCGCTGTCCCGGTGGAGCTTGTCGGTGACGTCCACGGAGAAGCCGAGATAGCCACCATGGTGTTCGGCGAGCTTCTCACCGTTGAGGTACACCTGGCAGTTCGTCTGCACGCCATCGAAGCGGATCACCACCCGGCGGTCCCTGTCCCCGGGATCCGGGCGGAAGTACCGCCGGTACCAGCCGATACCGGCGAAGACGTCGTAGACGACCGGCTCCTTGCGCTCCAGCCGCATGGTGTGCGGAATCGACACACCCGCCCAGGCGGAGTCGTCGAAGGACAGCTCCTGCGCGCCCTGGACATCGTCGCGCCAGAACGCCCAGTCCGTGTCGAGGTTGAGGGTGCGCCGCCCTGGTGCCCTGTTCGCACTTCCCCGCGATGCGGCACTCGCCAACCCACCGGGTACCAGCGTCATGCCGGCGCCGGCGAGGCCCGCTATCAGTACATTGCGGCGTCCGGGGTCGCCCGTGTTCCCGCCCATCTGCAGTGACCTCTTCCGTCTCGTGAGGCGCGTCCTCCGCGACCTCATCTGGTATTCGATCCAGTTGCAGCGGTTGTTCTGACGGCTGTCCGGTTCGGAGCAGTTCGACTCGAACGTCACTGTGCTGCCGACGGCACTACCCGAGCCCCTGAAGAAGCTGACATCGTTGTCCGTCGTCGTCCCGGCACCCAACGGGCCGGAGCGGGCCCGAGGCAGGGCGAGGGACCACATCAGTCAGCAGAAATGAGGGCGAACTGCTCGCCGCCTGGCGAGAGCCCGGAATCAGGTGGCGCAATCGGAACAGCGAAAGAAACGGAAACTCCCAGAAACCGACATCCATTTGCAACGTAGGTCAACAGGTGTCACGAGTCAACATCCCGTCAGCTACTCGGTATCCGCCGGATCCATCGGCCTTCCGACCGCATGGAAGTCAGAAGGGAGAAGTCCAGAACCTCCAGAGGTCCCGAGCTTCCGAGCGGGCCTGCAACTGCGGGCGCTGTCCCCTCCGGCGTCCGCACAACGGCCCTGGACGGAGTCAGGACCGGTCGTACGTGGCGAGGCCCCCGCCGAAGGACGTAGCCCTCGTCTGACGGCGCCATGCCCAGCCGGTGAGTACGGCGGCGGCAGCGACCGCGTAGGCGGTGGTACTCACCGTCGCCCCGTCGTCGAAAGCGTGGCTGGTGACGTACGTGACGGCTCCCGCCGCCGCTACGGCCAGCCACTCCCAGCGGCCGTCCAGGGCGACCAGGGCGACGAGCAGCAGTGCGTACCAGGAGTAGGCGGGGGTGAGCAGCAGGAACGCGGTACCGGTGACGAGGAGAGCACCGCTCCAAGGACGTTCGGGGTCGCCCCGCCACAGTACGTACCCGGTCACGAGCAGCATGATCACCACCAGGGCCGGGACGGTCCACGCCTCGGGCAGGAGCAGGCGGAGCACCGCGTAGCGGTTGCGGGCGGTGGCGTCCTCGTAGCCTTCTTCCTGGACGTAGCCGCCGAGGTAGCCGAAGACAGAGGCGTGGGAGGCCAGGACGTACGGGACGTAGGCGAGGACCGTGACGGCGGTGACGGGCACGAGCACGGCGGCTGCGTCTCGCACCCTCCGCACGCCGGACAGCGCCCCGGGCAGGACCACGGCGGGCATCAGTTTGGTCGCCACGGCGGCGCCCAGGAAGGCACTGCCGGAGAGTCGGCGTCCGGCGGCCAGGAGTCCCAGCCCCACGACCGTGAACAGCACCCCCAGTACGTCCACGTGTGCGTTGTTCACCGCCTCGACCGGCACGGCCGGGCACCAGGCCCAGTAGGCGGCAGTGAGCGGACCGACGCGCCGCAGCCGGGTCGAGATCAGGACGAGGGCAGCGGTGACCGCGACGGAGAGCAGCGCTCCGGCGATCTGGAAGAGCTTCAACCGGGCACCGGACGGGGGGAGTTGCTCGACTCCGTAGAAGTACGCCTCGGCGACCGGCGGGTAGACGGTGTGCACGGCCGGGCGGTTGAGACGGGTGCAGTGGGGTGTGTCACCGGGCGACGGGACAGGTGCGCGGTCGGGGCCCGCACACGCTGGACCGGTGGGGAAGAGCCAGCTGTCCCGGAGCCGGGCGAGAGCCGGGTCCGCCGGGGCGTGGTCGTACGGCGAGATGCCCGCCGCCTGGACCCGGCCGTCCCACGCGTAGCGGAAGGCGTCGGTACTGGTACGTGGCGGCGCGACGAGTCCAGTGGCTGCCACCATCGCCGATCCCGCGAGGACGAGAGCGGCGGCCTGGCGTCCGGGGACCTTGCGCAGCGACCCGACGGCGGCGGCGAAGAGCAGCCAGGACGCCGCGTACCACCAGGACAGTCCCGCCGGGTCGGCGTGGTACCCGTCATAGCCGATGGTGAACACCAGGGCCGCGGTGAGGGCTGCCAGCAGGAGTCCCGCGCGTACGGTGCGGGGGCAGAGGCTGCGAAGTCCGGCGGTACGGGGGGTGATCACGCTGCTCAGCCTCTCAGCGTCCCCGGCCATCAGCGGTGCGACGCCCCGACGTCCGCGTACCGCAGGAATCCGCATGCCCTGGCGGTACTCCCTGAGACCCGGCTCACGAGGGCCGCCGGCGCTTCAGCGGGGCCTCAGTTGAAGGAAGGTGCGGCCTGCCGCCCGCCACTGGTCCTCGGCGATCCAGCCGGTGGCCTCGGCGTAACCGAGCAGCGCCGGGGTGCCGACCCTCGCCCAGGGGAAGGCCGTCGTGCCCCGGGTGACGCGGCCGTCGCAGAAGCGGACCTCGACGCGTTCATCGATGTCCTGCGCCACTGTCTCGACGATCAACGTGCCGTTCGGGTCGATGAGTTCACAGACCCGGCCGAGCAGGGCCTCGGGGGCGCCTCCGATACCGATGTTGCCGTCCATCAGCAATACGGTCCCCCAGCGTCCCTCGTCCGGCAGCGGATCGAAGACGGAACGGCACAGTGCGGCCCCGCCCTCCCGCACGGTGCGGTCGACTGCCTCCTGGTTCACATCCATGCCGAGTGCGGTGGTGCCCAGCGCGGCGAGTGCCGCGACCAGACGTCCGGGACCGCAACCGATGTCGAGCACCGGGCCCCGGCAGCGTGCCAGCACGGTGACGTCGGCGCTGTCCGGCGCGGCGCACCAGCGCTCCACCTCCAGAGGCAGCAGCCAGCCGTCGTCCCGTCGAAGGAAGAGCGGCCCCTGCCCGGTCAGCAGCGCCTCACGGTACGGATCGGCCCGCCAGGCCCGCACGCTCACCGGACCCCGGCTCCCGCCCGGTCCGTGGTGAACACGGCGTGCAGGGCGCCGAATCGGCTGCCCGGGATCACGGAGGCCACAGCGGCGGCATCGGCAGCGGTGTCCACGTCCCGGAGCACCGGCAGATCGCGGACGGCGAGACCCGCCGCGGTCAGCCGCCTCCGCTGGACGGCTCCCGTGTGCGCCGTCGACATGGGCACGCCGCGCAGGAGCTCCGGGTCGGGGGCCGCGAGACCGAGCGCCCAGAAGCCACCGTCCTCCGCAGGCCCGAACCAGGCGTCCGACCCGCTGAACTCCAGCCCCTGCGCCAGGAGTCCGGGTGTCACCTGCGGGGTGTCCATGCCGATCAGCAACGCGGGCCCGGTGCAGATCGCGAAGGCCCCGGCCAGTCGGCTGTCGAGGCCGCCCGCGCCTTGTTCGGCCACCTCGAAGCCGGGTGGCAACCAGGGCCCAGGAGCCCCTGCGAGCACCAGAACCCGACGATCGGCCGGCGTGGCCAGCACGGCCTCCAGGGTGTCGGCGAGGGCGGCCTCGGCCAGCCGGGCCGACTCCTCCGGCGTGAACGGCGGGGTGAGCCGGGTCTTCACCCGACCGGGCAGGGGCTCCTTGGCGATGACGAGGATCGTGGTCGCGCGGGTCACCCCACGGCCGCCCGGGGTGCCTCGGCGAGAACCTTGCGCATGTCCCTCACGGCCTGCCAGGTGCCCCGCCAGGTGCCGGTGACCTTGGACTTCCCGGTGCGCGGCAGATACGGCACGTCCCTCTCCCGCACCCGCCAGCCCGCGTCGGCCGCCCGGACCACCATCTGGAGCGGATAGCCGCTGCGCCGGTCCGTGAGGCCGAGGCCCAGCAGCGCCTCGCGCCGGGCGACCCGCATCGGCCCCAGGTCGTGCAGCCGCAATCCGGTCCTGCGCCGCAGCATTCCGGCCAGCGCCAGGTTTCCCGCACGGGCATGCGCAGGCCAGGCACCGCTGCCCTGCGGGCGGCGCCGCCCGAGCACCAGGTCGGCGTCCCCCGAGGCGACTTGAGTCACGAAGGGGACGAGCAGCCCGGGGTCGAGCGAGGCGTCGCAGTCGCAGAAGCAGAGGAGCTCCGCGTCCGACGCGAGCAGCCCCGCATGGCAGGCCGCACCGAAGCCCCGCCGGGTCTCGGTCACCACGGTGGCACCGAGCGAACGGGCGAGGTCCGCCGACCCGTCGGTGGAACCGTTGTCGACCACGATCGCGCGCCAGCCGGCCGGGACGCGCTCCAGTACCCAGGGCAGGGCCGCCGCCTCGTCCAGACAGGGCAGGACGACATCCACGGAGGCCGGCCGCGGTACCACTGAGAAGTTCAGATCGGTCACAGCTTCACCATACGAATCAAAAGGCGACAAAGGGGTACAGGTGCCTTGCGAAACGCGGACGCCGCCCCACGGGTGCGCTCCGGCGTCAGCCCGGCGGGCGTACGGGACACGGCCGGGTGCGGCGGGCCGAAGGCGTGCACAGCCGTCGGACGGCTGCCCTTTCGAGCTCACCTTCCCGGCAGGTGCGGGAGCACGCCCGGCCCGTCACATCCCCCGGACGTGTGGCCGGGTACGACGGCGCCGGCGGACCGTGTTGATGAGCGCGGCAAGAGCCGAGGCAGCGAACAGGCCTGCCGTGATCAGTAGCCATCGGCCCAGATAGACGTGGTCCGAGAGCCCCGTGTCCCCGTGGTACGGGGCCGACTTGCGCAGGATCAGCGGAAACCAGACCAGGAGCAGCAGCGCGGACAGCGCGACGGGCGCACGCAGATAGTTGATCCAGCCCGTGCCCGGCGCACGCCCGCTGCGGAGCGGCATGGCTGCCTGGGCCGTGCGGTCGGCACCGCTGTAGAGGGGCAGCAGAACCAGGTCGTGCAGGAGCGCGGCGCCGATGAACCACACGGCGACAGCGACGGTACGGCCGTTGAGGAGCTGGACCGCTGCGTAACCGGCGACCAGGAAACAGCAGGCCATGGCGAGCAGGTGGAAGGGGTGGGCGCCGTAGCGGCGGGAAAAGAGGCTCATGGTCACGTCCGGAAGGTGAGGCGGCGGACCCATTTGGTGTTGTTCACGCCTGGGTTGGCGGGAACGATGACGCGCGCGGGATAGCCATGGTCGACGGAGAGTGGTGCCCCGTTGACGTGCAGGGCGAGCAGGGAGAGCGGGTTACGGATCTGGTTGCCGGCCAGGAGCACCTGGCGGAAGGAACCCTGCCGCTGCACCGACTCCACCAACACGCCGGCGGCACGGGGCACTCCGGCGAGCGCCGCGAGGTCGGACAGCCGAAGGCCGGACCAGCCCTGATCGTCGGTGGACCAGCCTTCCACACAGGCGATCGGCAGTTCCGCCGTGTGCTGAGCCATGGCGAGCAGCTGATCGCGGGTGAAGGAGAGTTTCCGTGCCCCCCGAAGTTCCAGGCGCCAGTCGGGACCGATGTCGGTCGCCGTGATGCCGACGGCCGTGGCGCTCTTGTTGATCTGGAAGCCGTTCGGGCCGGAGCCGGGGTTGCGGTTGTGCGGGGCGAGCAACGCGGTACGGCGCAGGGAGCCACCGATGCTCTGCCCTGCGGTGACGACCAGCAGGGCCAGCGACCCGGCACCGACCAGACCCAGCGCACCACGTCGGCTCACCGTCGCCCGGGCCGGGGCGGCGGCGACGAGACCGTACGGATCGCGAGGTTCCGGCTCGGTGTGGGCGGTATCGGTGGCCAGCACCGAGCGAAGGCTGCGCGAGCGCACCGCCCGCCACATCCGGCCCAGGCGCAGCGCCACATGGGCGGCGAAGGCGGCGATGAACACCCAGGCGCCGTAGAAGTGCAGGGTGTAGAAGGAACCGGGAAAAATGTAGTCGAGCTGGATGTTGAGCACACCGGTCGCGAACTCGAACAGGACGCCCCCGACCAGCAGGATCAGCGACAGCCGCTCCAGGGCGTGTGCGGGGCTGCGTGCCGGCGGCCACTCGAAGAGCTTGGGGACCACCGACCACAGCTTCGCGAGCAGGACGGGGATGAGGACGATCCCGAGGGTCACATGCACGCCCTGGGTCAGGCGGTAGAGCCAGTACGGGTGGGTGGGCCAGGTGAACAGGTAGAAGCCCAGCAGGCCCTTGTCGGGGGTCTTGTCGTTGAGTACGCCCAGGTTCGGGTTGTACGCGGCGTACGACAACAGCCCGGTGACGAACAGGATCGTGATGCCGAACAGAAGGATCAGACCGAGGACCGCGGTCAGCCACGCTCCGCGGATCGGACTGCGCCAGAACCCGGGCCGGAACGGGCCGGGCGGCGCGACGGCGGCCAGGGACCTCGCCCGCCCGCGCAGTCCGACCACGCCGTCCGTACGCGGGTCAGGTGTCTTCCGCCAAGGGGTGGCACCCGTTGCCGGGGCGGACTCCCGCGCATCGCCGTCACTGGTTCCTGCCACCGTGGCCACCCGTTTGTCTCGCTGCCGAAGAGGTTCTGATCCTCGCTTCCGTCTGCCGCATCGGTCCGGTGCACGCGGTCGGCTGAGGCATACATCAGTCGCACGGCCCACAAGCGGCAGGTGAGGAGGTCCCGCACGACAGCGGTCGCACCCGCCGGTACCCCGTTTCCGAGAACTCGCGGCACGACGACGGGCGGTCCTCCGTGTCCAGGTCTGCACCGAAAGTCATGGGCGCGCGTCATCGAGCGACTTGGACTCCTTGAACGCGATCCGCACGACCTGCGTCACAGATGGCCCCCCGTTGGTCCACCGTGACCTCGACGAGCGGAGTGTCCAGCCACGAAGTGTCCCGATGGCTCGGACATCGCCCGGTCGAGGTCACGGTGGACGGGTACGGCCACCCCGCACAGGACGGTCAGGAACGCTGCCGTCAGGTCGTCGAGGCAGCCTTCGCGCCGCACATGCTCACAGCAGGCCGAACGACTTCAGAACCCGGTGCTGACTTGGTGCTGGGTTAGCAGGCCAGTAGAGGTAGCAGACACCACCCGTACCGCTTGTGACCTGGCCTTTTGCGTCGTAACGCTTCGTCCGGAGCCAGATGTTCTCCCACTCCGACCGCTTGTAGACGTGCCGTACGGCGTCGTCGTCCGGTGAAGCGGGGTCGTTGGCGATCACATCGCCTTCGGGCGTGAACCCGATCACGGTCATCAGATGGCCGGAGGTCCCGTACCCGGCGCCGGTCAGTTCCTCCTTGAGGAAGGACTGCGAGGTGATCGCCGGGATGCCCGCCCCGATCAGCGTCTCCAGGTCGTCGAGCGAGGCCAGCCGGGTGACCACCGCGCTCATGTCCTGGTACGTCGCGGCGTAGGCGGCGTTGAAGGGCCAGTTCCCGCAGCCCTCGTACTGGTAGTCGTAGGTGTAGCGGGCCGCCTGGCAGACCTCGGGGTCGGCGTACGACGGATCGATCCAGGCGAGGTCCTGGGCACTGGGCCCGCGCCCCCAGTACTTGATGATCATCGAGGACGAGGTGGGGCTGCACCATGCCTCTCCGCCGTTGTCGTACTCGGGGTACTGACCGGCGTGCACGTTCTGCGAGAAGCGGGGGACCGTCAGCTCGCGGGCGAGCCGGGGCACCGAGGCCGGGACGGTGAAGCGGTCCGGGATGTCGGAGGCCATCGCGCCGAGCCGCCAGACCGTGGGGGTGAGCCGGGTGCCCGGCTTGCGGTAGAGGGTCAGCCGGAGCCGGTACGAGACCACGCGCAGCCCGCTCGCGGCGTCGTCGATGGAGAACGTGTCGGTCCAGACGGAGCTCTTGCCGTCGCTCTGGCCGTCGACGGAGGTACGCCGGATGTCCCCGTCGCCGGACGCCCAGCGGCCCATCACGTACCAGGGGGTCCGCCCGCCGCCGGCGTAGTCGCCGCACAGTTCGACCTGGAGCCAGGTCCCCTCCGGGGTGTGCGCGTTCCAGGAGGCGATGACCTCGGTGGCCGGGACGCGGGAGCGGTGGACCGGCGAGGTCCAGGTCGCGTACTCCCAAGTGGCCGTCTGCTGGGTGTGCGGGTCGGTGTAGTCGGTACGGCCGGCCGGTGCGCCGATGGTGAGCCCGGGACGACGTCCCGCGACGGCCCTGGTCCCGGCGGCGTCGCCGGAGCGCCAGTCGGTGTAGGAGGTCCAGACGCCGTTGTCCACGAGCGGGCGTGCCGGAGCTCCCGCGGCTGCGGACGGAGTGTCGGACGGCGGGGCCGCAGCGGCGGCGGGAGCGACGGAAGCGGCGGATGCCGCCGCAGTGCCCGCAGCGGCCGCGAGCGCGGCGGCGAGCACGGTTCTGCGCGGAGTGGAACTGGTCACAGTGGTGGACCCCCAGTCGAGTACGGATGGGGCGGCAGGTGCACGACAGTGGGCCAACTATCGCGGCTCCCGACGGTTTTCTGCCAGTGATTCCCCTCGCGTCCTGCCACCAATATTGGTATCGACCACTGACGTGACCTGCATCGGGGCCCGCTGCTCCTAGGCTGGCCCCATGAAAGACCTCGACCGCCTCGCCGCCGCGATCCGTACGCTGCCCGTCTCCTGCGGGCCTGTGCGGCTGGTCGCCGTGGACGGCCACGCGGGCTCGGGGAAGAGCACCTTCTCGGCCAAGCTCGCCGGTGCGCTCGGTGGCGCGCCCGTACTGCATCTGGACGATCTGGCCACCCACCAGCAGTTGTTCGACTGGACGGACCGGCTGCACGCCCAGGTGATCGAGCCGTTCACCCGCGGTGCACCCGCGCGGTACGCACCGTACGACTGGACCCTGCGCGACTTCGGCCCGGAGCGGACCATGGACCCCGCTGACGTCGTCGTTGTCGAGGGGGTGGGCGCCGGGCGCCGGGCGCTGCGCCCGTATCTCGCGCGGCTGCTGTGGATGGACCGGCCCGCCGGATCCTCCTGGTCGCGGGGGCGCCACCGCGACGGGCCGGCGCTGGCGGACTTCTGGGACGGCTGGACCCTCGCCGAGATGCGCCACTTCGCCGGCGACCCTTCCCGGCCATTCGCAGATGTGATGGTCCGTGAGTGCAAGGAGGGATACGAGTGGTTCCAGGCCCCTGCTGTGACAGCGTGAGCGATCCGGTCCGTCACCGACCGTAGCGACCTCTCCGCGTCACTCGCGCCCGGCGCAAAACCACCCTCCCAGTGCGCCAACTCCGCTTGACCCAGGGCCCGTACAGGTCTTACGTTCTCAATGTGCGGCTTTTCGGAGCCGCCGCAGACGCGAAGCCCCCGGTTGTTCCCCCGTGATCGGGGGCTTCGTTCTGCCCACTCCGTCCTCAAGTGGACACTCCGGCTCTCCGATCGCTCACCCTCGGTCACCACGGAGCAACGTGTGACGCGCGTCGATCGGCGCTCCGCCGCCCTTCGGTCCACGGCCTCTGCGCAGGTACGATGCCCTATGGGCGGCACCGGTCAATTCCCGTCCGCTGCACAGCGGTTCACAGGCCGCAGGACGCTCTCGGCGCCCGGCGGCACGGTACGGGGGCACGGTCTGTGGGGGACGTGATGGATTTCGGCATGCAGGGCTCGCACGCCCCGGCCGATCTCGCCTGGCTGCGAGGCGTGGACGCCTACACGATGGGCGCGTATCCGCAGGCGGAGGAGGAGTTCAGGGCCGCGGTGCGGCTCGATCCGGGGATGGCGGACGGCTGGCTGGGGCTGCACGCGCTGCGGGTCGACACCACGACCGCACTCCTGCGGATGTTCCGCCACCGGGAGCGCTTCGGCGAACAGCGCGGCAGACTGCGCCGCACCCTCAACTCCTGGTACTGGCTGGGCTGGTGGGTGCAGCCGGTGCTGGAGAGCCCGCGCGATCTGCTGCTCGCGCACGCCTCGCACTGGCTCGACGGCCGCCACGTGCCGGAACTCGACCGGGCGCTGGCGGGGCTGCCGCCGGTCGACACGGACCCGCAGGTGCGGTTCCTGCACGCGTGTCGCGCGTACCTCGCCAAGGACTGGGAGCGGCTGGTCCGGCACACCGCCTCGCTGGTCGACGACCCGGTGCTCGGGATCGAAGCGGGCCTGTTCGGCGGCATGGCGCGGGTACGGCTGGAAATGTACGGGCAGGCCGAACCGCTGCTCTCCGCCGCCCTGATGCGCTGCCGCAGCGAACAGCCGCAGCGCAAGGAACTGCGGTACTGGCTCGCCCGCGCCCACGAAGGCACCGGCCGCAGTGCGGCGGCGCTGCCCCTGTACCGGGCCGTGCACCGGGTGGATCCTGCGTTCATGGACACCGCGGCGCGGCTGGCGGCCATCGCCGAGGGCGACGGGTTCGACGACTCGGTGGACTACGCCGCCGTGTCACTGACCGGGTTCGGCCAGGACACGGTGGACGGCCAGAGCGAGGGTGTGGTCCTGGAGAGCGACCTCACCGAGGGCCGGGAACTGCGCCTCGGCAACGACCCGCTCGGCGCCCCCGCGGCGCCCGATCCCGTACGGAACAGGGAGGCCGTTCCGGTGGAGCCCTTCCCGCCGGAGCTGCCGACCGGCCCCACCGATCCGGAACTGTTGGCCAGGGCGCTGGCCGAGCTGGAGGGCATGGTCGGCCTCGAACCCGTGAAGCGTCAGGTCAAGGCGCTCTCGGCGCAGCTCAACATGGCCCGGCTGCGGACCGGCCAGGGGTTACCCGTCCAGCCGCCGAAGCGGCACTTCGTCTTCTCCGGGCCCTCGGGGACCGGCAAGACGACGGTCGCACGCATCCTGGGGCGGGTCTTCTACGCGCTGGGGCTGCTCGGCGGCGATCATCTGGTCGAGGCCCAGCGGGCCGATCTGGTGGGCGAGTTCCTGGGCCAGACGGCGGTCAAGGCGAACGAACTGATCGACTCGGCGCTCGGCGGGGTGCTGTTCGTCGACGAGGCGTACAGCCTCTCCAACTCCGGCTACAGCAAGGGCGACGCGTACGGCGACGAAGCCCTTCAGGTGCTGCTCAAGCGTGCCGAGGACAACCGCGATCACCTCGTCGTCATCCTGGCCGGCTACCCCGAGGGCATGGACCGTCTCCTCGCCACCAATCCGGGCCTGTCGTCCCGTTTCACCTCCCGCGTGGACTTCCCGAGCTACCGGCCGCTGGAGCTCACCTCGATCGGCCAGGTGCTGGCAGCCGAGAACGGGGACGTCTGGGACGAGGAGTCCCTCGACGAACTGCGCTCGATCGCCGGGCACGTGGTGGACCAGGGCTGGATCGACGAGCTCGGCAACGGCCGCTTCCTGCGGACGCTGTACGAGAAGAGCTGCGCGTACCGGGACCTGCGGCTGTCGGGGTACGCGGGAACACCGGACCGGGACGATCTGTCGACCTTGCGGCTGCCGGACCTGATGCAGGCGTACGGCGAAGTGCTGTCCGGGCGGGGCCCGGCGGACCGGCGGGAACCGCCACCGCTCTGAGTGGGAACGGGAGCGGCACACGCTCCGGGCCGTACGGGCCCGGACCGGCCGTGCCGTGTCCGGGCCCGTACGGGCGGTCGAGGGGCGGGGGCTACCCGGCCAGGGCCTGCTCGCTGCGCAGCGTGCGCGGCTCCGACACCCGGGCCAGCGGGCCCGGCTCGACCCCGCGGTGCGCCGGGTCGCGTACCTCACCGACCAGCATCTCCAGCACGTCCTCCATCGCCACCAGGCCGAGCACCTTCCCCGACCCGTCGGCGACCTGGGCCAGATGGGTGGCCGCGCGCCGCATCACCGTCAGCGCGTCGTCCAGCGGCAGCTCCGCGCGGAGCGTGGCCATCGGACGCCAGATCTGCTGCGGCACCGCGCGTTCCCGCTCCTCCAGGTCGAGGACGTCCTTCACGTGCAGGAAGCCCATGAAGGCACCGCCGTCGGCGCACACCGGGAAGCGCGAGTAGCCGGTGCTGACGGTCAGTTCCTCGATCTGCCGGGGGGTGACCGAGGGGGCGACCGTGACCAGTTCGGCGCGGGTGATCAGCACGTCGGAGATCGGGCGGCTGCCGAGCTCCAGCGCGTCCTCCAGGCGTTCCTGCGCCTCCGAGTCCAGCAGCCCGGCCTGGCCCGAGTCCTCGACGAGCCGGTTGAGCTGCTCGCTGGTGAAGACGGCCTCGACCTCGTCCTTCGGCTCGACGCCGAAGAGCTTCAGTACGAGACGGGCGCAGGAGCCGAGTGCGACGGTCACCGGACGGCACAGCCGGGCGAAGCCGACCAGGCCGGGACTGAGCCAGAGCGCCGTCTTCTCAGGGGCGGCCATGGCCAGGTTCTTCGGGACCATCTCGCCGATGACGAGGTGCAGCGAGACCACCAGGGCGAGGGCGATGACGTAACCCAGCGGATGGATCAGGCCCTCGGGCAGCCGGGCCGCCTCGAAGACCGGTTCCAGGAGCCGGGCGACGGTCGGCTCGGCGACCGCGCCGAGCGTCAGTGAGCAGACCGTGATGCCGAACTGTGCCGCGGCCATCATGCGGGGCAGGTTCTCCAGGCCGTACAGCACCTTGCGGGCCCGCGCCGAGCCCTCGGCAGCGAGCGGTTCGACCTGGCTGCGGCGTACCGAGACGAGGGCGAACTCGGCGCCGACGAAGAACCCGTTGGCGAGCACCAGAAGGACCGCGAAGAGGAGTTGGAGGACGCTCATCGCACACCCTCCAGGACCCCGGCAGGCACATCCGCGGTGCGGACCAACCGCACCCGCTCGGCCCGGTAGCGCTCGACCCTGCGGACCGAGAGCCGCCAGCCGGGGAGTTCGGCCCGGTCACCGGGGACGGGGATGCGCCCCAGCAGATCGGCGACCAGCCCGGCCACCGTCTCGTACGGCCCTTCGGGGACCTCCAGCCCTATCCGCCGCAAGGTCAGGACCCGGCAGCTGCCGTCGGCCTCCCAGGCCGGGTTGCCGTCCTCGGCAGGGGCCGGTGACAGCTCGGGCCGGGCGGCGTCCGCGCCGTCGTGCTCGTCCCGGACCTCGCCGACCAGCTCCTCGATGATGTCCTCAAGGGTGACGACCCCGGCGGTGCCGCCGTACTCGTCGACCACCACGGCGATCGGCTGCTCGGTCCGCAGCCGCTCCAGGAGCTGCTGCACGGGCAGGGTCTCGGGCACCAGGAGCGGTGCGACGGCGACGCGTCCCACCGAGGTCCGGTGCCTGTCGTCCGGTGCCACGGCGAGGGCGTCCTTGAGGTGGACCATGCCGACGATCTCGTCGATGCGCTCCCGGTAGACGGGGAAACGGGAGAGGCCGGTGGCCCGGGTGAGGTTGAGTACGTCGGCCGCGGTCGCCGAGTACTGGAGTGCGCTGACCTTCACCCGCGGTGTCATCACGTGCTGGGCGGTCAGCCGGGCCAGGGACAGGGTCCGTACGAAGAGGTCCGCGGTGTCCTGTTCCAGCGTCCCGGCCTCGGCCGAGTGCCGGGCCAGTGAGACGAGCTCACCGGGGGTGCGGGCCGAGGCCAGCTCGTCGGCGGGCTCGACGCCCAGCGCCCGGACCAGCCGGTTGGCGACGGTGTTCAGCAGGGTGATCACCGGCCGGAACGCGGTCGAGAAGCGGTGCTGGGGGCCGGCGACGAACCGCGCGACCTGGAGGGGCCTGGAGACCGCCCAGTTCTTCGGGACGAGTTCACCGATCACCATCTGCACGGCGGCGGCGAGCATCATGCCGAGGATCACGCTGATGCCGGACACGGCGCCCTCGGGCAGCCCGGTGGCGGCGATCGGTCCGTCGAGCAGCTGGGCGAGCGCGGGCTCGGCGAGCATGCCGACCACCAGTGAGGTGATGGTGATGCCCAGCTGGGTGCCGGAGAGCTGGAAGGAGAGTTCCCGCAGGGCCTTGACGACGGTACGGGCCCGCCGGTCGCCTTCGGCGGCGGCGCGTTCGGCGTCCGGCCGCTCCACGGTGACGAGGCCGAACTCGGCCGCGACGAAGAATCCGTTGGCGAGAATCAGAAGGAAAGCTGCACCGAGGAGCAGCAGAGGGATGGTCATGCCGCCGCCTCCAGGAGGGGGGCGGCGTACGTACTACCGGATGATCCGTCCATTGCTGGAAGGAATCACTCCTCATGTCGCAGGGGTGCCCCGCGGACCGCGAGGGTCACAGGTGCGGGGCGGGGCGCGCTTGGCGCCCCGCCCCAGAGTAATCAAACAGCGGCCGTTAGCGGCAGTGGAGCAGCGCCCTACCCGGCGTGCGCACCGTGGGACTCCGCGAGTGCGCGCAGCGCGCGGGCGTCGCGGATCGCCTGGGCCTTGCCGATGCCGGGCTGGATACCGAGGGCCGGGAGGCTGGTGCCGTCGCTGAGGTCGAGAAAGACCCAGGCGTCACCGGGGCGGAGGTTGACCCGCAGGATCTCGGGCCAGGCCAGCCGGCGCCGGGAGGTGAGATTCACGACAGTGACCCCGTCCGCGTCGGCGACGACCTTGGGGCGGCTGAGCAGTGCCAGTACGCCGAAGAAGATCAGCGCGGTCAGGATGAAGCTGGCCCGCTCCCCCGGAGTCAGTGTCTCCAGGATCAGGGAGATCACCGTGAGGACCACGAACAGGACGGTCCCCACGCTCAGCAGCACCACCCGGGTGCGGGTGGGCCTGAAGGTGACCGGGAGGGCGGGGAGTTCGGCGGCGGTCATGATCCGTGGGTCCTTCGGGCTGGTCAGAGGCGGCAGGCGTGGATGGCCGTGGTGAGGATGGCGCGGGCGCCGAGGTCGTACAGATCGTCCATGATCCGCTGGGCTTCCTTCGCGGCGACCATGGAGCGGACGGCCACCCAGCCCTCGTGGTGCAGCGGGGAGATCGTCGGCGACTCCAGGCCGGGCGTGAGGGCCACGGCGCGCTCCAGGTGCTCGACCCGGCAGTCGTAGTCCATCATCACGTAGCTGCGGGCCACCAGGACGCCCTGGAGGCGGCGGAGGAACTGCTGCACCTTCGGCTCGTCGGCGGCGGCGCCGACCCGGCGGATGACGACGGCCTCGGACTTCAGGATGGGCTCACCGATGACTTCGAGTCCGGCGTTGCGCATCGAGGTCCCGGTCTCCACGACGTCCGCGATGACCTGGGCGACGCCCAGTTCGATCGCCGTCTCGACGGCGCCGTCGAGGTGGACGACGGATGCGTCGATGCCCTGGTCCCCGAGGGCCTTGGCGACGATTCCCTCGTACGAGGTGGCGATCGTCATGCCGCCGAAGTCCGCGGGGCCGTTCGCGGTACCGGGCTTGGCCGCGTACCGGAAGGTCGAGCGGGCGAACCCGAGCTGGAGGATCTCCTCGGCATCGGCCCCGGAGTCCAGCAGCAGGTCGCGGCCGGTGATGCCGATGTCGAGCTTGCCCGAGCTGACGTAGATGGCGATGTCGCGCGGGCGCAGATAGAAGAATTCGACCTCGTTGACGGGGTCGACGAGGACGAGTTCCTTCGACTCCTTGCGCTGCTGGTAGCCGGCCTCATGGAGCATCGCCATCGCAGGCCCGGAGAGTGAACCCTTGTTGGGTACGGCGATGCGCAGCATGAGGTCGGCTTCCTTTGTGCGGAGGGAGTCTTGGGGTCTTCGGAGTGATGTGCGGAGGTGCTGCTCAGAGATGGGCGTAGACGTCGTCGAGTGAGATCCCGCGGGCGACCATCATCACCTGGACGTGGTACAGCAGTTGCGAGATCTCCTCGGCTGCGGCTTCCTTGCCCTCGTGTTCGGCTGCCATCCAGACCTCGGCGGCCTCCTCGACGACCTTCTTGCCGATGGCATGCACGCCCTTGCCCACCAGTTCGGCGGTGCGGGAAGTGGAGGGGTCGCCGGTGGCGGCCTTGAGCTGGAGCTCGGAGAAGAGCTCTTCGAAGGTTTTGTTCGCCATGATGCTGCTAAGAGTACGGGGTCCGGGTCCGCACTCAGCGCCAGGGTTCGCTGACGGTGCGCAGTGTGGTGGCGGTGGCGACGGCCGCGGTGACCGCTTCGTGCCCCTTGTCCTCCCGGGAGCCCTCCAGGCCCGCCCGGTCCAGGGCCTGCTCCTCCGTGTCGCAGGTCAGGACGCCGAAGCCGATCGGTACCCCGGTCTCGACGGAGACCTGGGTGAGGCCGCCGGTGACGCCCTGGCACACGTACTCGAAGTGCGGGGTGCCGCCCCGGATGACCACGCCGAGGGCCACGATCGCGTCGTACCCGCGGCCCGCGAGGACCTTGGCGACCACCGGGAGCTCGAAGCTGCCGGGGACCCGCAGCAGGGTCGGTTCGTCGATGCCCAGGTCGCCGAGGGCGCGCAGCGCGCCGTCGACGAGGCCGTCCATGACCTTCTCGTGCCACTGGGCCGCGATGACGGCCACGCGCAGGTCGCCGCAGTTCTTCACGGTGAGTTCGGGTGCGCCCTTGCCGCTCATGTCTCTCCCTCTGCCTGTACTTACTGGTTGCCGCAGGCGGACGTGGTGTCCAGCCAGGGCAGGTCGTGTCCCATCCGGTCGCGCTTCGTCCGCAGGTACCGGAGGTTGTGCTCGCCCGCCTGGACGGGCATCGCCTCCCGGCTGTTGACCTTCAGGCCGTGCCGGACGAGTGCGGCGGTCTTCTCGGGGTTGTTGGTCATCAGCCGCACGCTGTGGACGCCGAGGTCCACCAGGATCTGCGCGCCCGCCCCGTAGTCACGGGCGTCGGCGGGCAGCCCGAGTTCCAGGTTGGCGTCCAGGGTGTCCCGGCCCCGCTCCTGGAGTTCGTAGGCACGCAGCTTCGAGAGCAGCCCGATGCCGCGCCCCTCGTGACCGCGGAGGTAGACCACGACGCCGCGGCCCTCCTCGGTGATGCGCTCCATGGAGGCTTCCAGCTGGGGGCCGCAGTCGCAGCGCAGCGAGTGGAAGATGTCCCCGGTGAGGCATTCGGAGTGGATCCGGACGAGGACGTCGTCGCCGTCGCCGATGTCGCCGCGTACCAGGGCGACATGCTCGATGCCGTCGGCGACCGAACGGTAGCCGTACGTGGTGAACTCCCCGAAGGACGTGGGGAGCTGGACGGTGGCCTCACGGCGGACGGTCGGCTCGGAGCTGCGGCGGTAGGCGATCAGGTCCTCGATGGAGATGATCGTGAGGCCGTGCTTACGGGCGAACGGGATCAGTTCCGGCAGCCGCAGCATCACCCCGTCCTCACCGGCGATCTCGACGATCGCACCGGCGGGGCGCAGGCCCGCGAGCCGGGCGAGGTCGACGGCCGCCTCGGTGTGACCGTTGCGCACGAGCACCCCGCCGGGCCTGGCGCGCAGCGGGAAGACGTGTCCGGGGCGTACGAAGTCGCCTGCGCCGGCCCGGCCGTTCGCGAGGAGCCGCAGGGTGGTGGCGCGGTCGGCGGCGGAGATCCCGGTGGTGACGCCGTGCGCGGTGCTCGCGTCGACGGAGACCGTGAAGGCCGTCTTCATCGACTCGGTGTTGTGCGCGACCATCTGCGGGAGGTCGAGCCGTTCCAGCTCGCTGCCCTCCATGGGCGCGCAGATCAGTCCGCGGCACTCGCTCATCATGAACGCGACGATCTCGGGGGTGGCCTTCTCGGCGGCGATGACGAGGTCGCCCTCGTTCTCGCGGTCCTCGTCGTCGACGACCACGACGGGGCGGCCCGCGGCGATGTCGCGGACGGCCTTCTCGACGGGGTCGAGAGAGAGGTCCTCGGCGTTGTCGGTCGAGTACCGGACGGGTTGGGCAGTCATACCGCTGCTCCTTCCAGGGCGGGCTCGGCAGTCGTACGGGAACGGAGCCACCAGTCGCGCATGCCCCACAGGACGAGCGCGAAGTAGACCACGTAGACCAGGCCGGAGAAGGCCAGGCCGCTGTGGAAGGCGAGGGGGACGCCGACGAGGTCGACGAGCAGCCACGCGAACCAGAATTCGACGAGTCCGCGTGCCTGGGCGACCATCGCGACCAGGGTGCCGACGAAAATGTAGGCGTCGGCCCACGGGCTCCAGGAGAGCGTCGGGAAGGCCAGGAACAGTCCGGCGACGGCGAGTGTGCCGACCACCGCGCCGCCCAGCAGCAGGCCGCGCTCGCGCCAGGTGGCGAACCGCACGGCGATGCTGCCGTCCTGGGCCTGCCGCCTGCCCTGTGTCCACGCCCGCCAGCCCCACAGCGCGATGCCGATGACCAGGAGCTGCTTGCCGATCCCGCCGCTGAGGTGGGCGGAGTAGTAGGCCCCGACCAGGATGACCCCGGACAGGAACTGCGCGGGCCAGGTCCATATGGAGCGGCGCCAGCCGAGGGCCAGGGCGAGCAGGCCGATCGTGTTGCCGATCATGTCGGACCACATGATGTGCTGCCCGAAGACGGCGAACGCCTCGGTGTTCAGCCAGGACAGGGCGGTCACTTCGACGGCTCCCCGGTCCCGGGATCCCCGGGCGTGGGCGCGGGGGCCACGCCGGCGCCGAGCAGCCGCTCGACGTACTTGGCGAGTACGTCCACCTCCAGGTTGACCGGTTCGCCCGGCTGCTTGATGCCGAGCGTGGTCAGCGCGAGGGTGGTCGGGATGAGGCTGATGGTGAAGTAGTCGGGGCCCGCGTCGACGACCGTGAGGCTGACGCCGTCGACGGTGATGGAGCCCTTCTCGACGACGTAACGGGAGAGACCCTCGGGGAGGGAGATCTTCACGATCTCCCAGTGTTCGGAGAAGGTGCGCTCGACGATGGTGCCCGTGCCGTCCACGTGCCCCTGGACGAGGTGTCCGCCGAGTCGGCCGCCGAGCGCCATGGGCCGTTCCAGATTGACCCGGGAGCCGACGTCGAGCGCCCCGAGGCTGGAGCGGTTGAGGGTTTCGGCCATGACATCGGCGGTGAACGCGCCGCCGCCGAAGTCGACCACCGTGAGACAGACGCCGTTGACGGCGATCGAGTCGCCGTGCTTGACGTCCTCGGTGACGACCGGTCCGCGCAGGCGGAAGCGGGAGGCGTCGCCGAGGTGCTCGACGGAGGTGACCTCACCCAGTTCTTCGACGATTCCGGTGAACACGGCGCTCAGCGCTCCTTCGGGGTGGCGGTGATCCGCAGATCGGGGCCGATGCGGACGGTCTCGCTGACGTCGAGACGCAACGCTTCGGTGAGAGTGGTGATTCCGGCGTCGGCCAGGGCTGCGGGGCCCGCGCCGAGCAGCACAGGGGCGAGGTAGCCGATGACCCGGTCGACGGCGCCCGCCGCGACGAAGGCCCCGGCCAGCGTCGGCCCGCCTTCGAGGAGTACGGAGCGGACGTCGCGCGCGTGGAGTGCGGCGAGGAGCGCCGGGATGTCCAGCCCCTGCTCGGTGCGCGGGAGGCGTACGACGTCCGGCAGGTCGGTGGTGACGTCGTCGGCGACCGCGACGAGGGTGGGCGCGGCGTCGTCGAGGATCCGTGCGCCGGCCCGGACCGCGGTGCCGTTGGTGTCGACCACCACCCGCAGCGGCTGGCGGGTGCCGTCGATGCCGCGGACGGCGAGGTGCGGGTCGTCGGCGCGGGCCGTTCCGGAGCCGACCACGACCGCGTCGGATACGGCCCGCAGCCGGTGCACGTCGGCGCGGGACTCCGACGAGGTGATCCAGCGGCTGGTGCGGTCGGCTGCCGCGATCCGGCCGTCGAGCGTCGCCGCGTACTTCCAGGTGACGTGGGGGCGGCCGAGGCGTACGGAGGTCAGCCAGGCGGCGTTCCCCGCTTCGGCTTCGGCGGCGAGGACACCGGCCGTGACCTCGACCCCGGCCGCGCGCAGGGTGTCGGCGCCACCGGTGGCCTGCGGATTCGGGTCTCCGACCGCGTACACGACACGGGCGATCCCGGCGTCGACGAGCGCCTGGGCGCAGGGGCCGGTGCGGCCGGTGTGGTTACAGGGTTCGAGGGTGACGAAGGCGGTGCCGCCGCGTGCCCGGCCGCCTGCGGCGGTCAGTGCGTTCACCTCGGCGTGCGGGCCGCCGGCCCGCTGGTGGAAGCCCTCGCCGACGGTCTCGCCCGAGGCGTCGAGAATGACGCATCCGACGACCGGGTTGGGGCTGGTGGAGCCGAGTCCGCGCGCGGCGAGCCCAACGGCCCGGCGCATGGCATTCACTGCCTGCGCGGATGGTGCGGCTGCGGTGGCCACCGGGTCTCCTGCCTCTTCGGGCACGGACTCCGGGGCCTGTCGATGACGACAGAGAGAGCGGAACACACGGGGACGCCGAGGCCGGAAAAGGAGTACGCCCGAAGGACGTACCACCGACTGCGACGTACCTGTACGGCCCGCCGCGCACTGCCTCCCATCCGGACTTTCACCGTCGGTCCAGGAGTTTCACCTGGTCAACCGGCCGCTGGATGCGGACGGGTCGCGGACTATACCGCCGGTTCGGAATTACACCGACCCCGGAGTGCGCTGCTGCTGATACAGAACAAGTCTGCCACGTCCGGCCGTCGGCCATGCGGGGACCCTGCTGTGGGCTGGCTCACAGGGAGGCGACACGCGGTCACGGCCTGTGCGGAGCTGCCGGTCAGCCGCTGAACAGTTCGTCCTGGGCGGCGTCGCGTGCGGTCAGCAGGGCGCCGCGCAGCACGGCGCCACCGCCGAGCGTCCCCGCGCGTACTTCCGTGCGCAGCGGGGAGAGCAGGGCCACCCGGCGTTCCACGCGGGTGGCGAACGCCGCGCCCCCGGCACGTCCGACCTCGCCGCCGAGCACCACACAGCCGGGGTCGAGCACAGCGGCGACGGCGGCGACACCGACGGCGATCCGCGCGGCCAGCGCCTCCAGGAAGTCCTCGCCGCGCGGCCCGGCCGACGGCGCTTCCCGTACGGCGGCGGCAGCGGCCGGTTCCTGCGGCCGCGGGACCGCGTCGATGCCGTGCCGGGCGGCGAGCGCGCAGATTCCCGCGCTGCCCGCGAGCGCGTGGAAGCCCTCGTCGCAGCCGGTGGCCGACGGGAGTCCGCCGGTGCCGGGTACGGGGAGGAAGCCGAGTTCCCCGGCGCCGCCGGAGGCCCCGCGGCGCACCTTCCCGTCGAGGACGACGGCGGCGCCCACCCCGTCGCCCAGCCACAGCAGGAGGAAGGTGTCGAGTCCGCGGGCCGATCCGGTGCGCTGCTCGGCGACGGCCGCCAGGTTGGTCTCGTTCTCCACGAGGACGGCGGCGGGCAGGCGCTCCTGGAGCGCGCCGACGAGCCTGCGGTGCCAGGCGGGCAGGCCGGTGGTGTCGCGCAGTTCACCGGTGGCCGGGTCGATCAGGCCGGGAGCGCCGATGCCGACGCTGTGCAGGCGGGCGGCGCCCGCCTGCCGCGCGGTGCGCTCCAGCAGTGCCACCGCCTGTTCGACGGCGGGTTCGGTGCCGGTGTCGTGGCCGATGGGCAGCGTGGCCTCGGCGAGGGTGGCGCCGAGCAGGTCGGTGACGACGACGGCGACGCTACCGGTCCGTACGTCGAGGGCCGCGAGATGGGCGCGGTCGGCCACGATCCCGTAGAGCCGCGCGTTCGGCCCGCGGCGTTCCGCGCCCACCTCGCCGACGACGGAGATCAGTCCGGCCCCCTGCAGCCGCTCCACGAGGTCGGCGACGCTCGGACGGGAGAGGCCGGTCAGTGTCTTCAGCTGACCGGCCGTCAGCGGGCCTTCTCCCTGGAGCAGATCGAGGGCGACCCGGTCGTTGATGGCCCGAGCGGTGATCGAGGATGCGGGCATGCCTGGATCCTTCCAGATCTATTTATCAGGCAGGTTCCCTGATAGTTTACGGTGCGCGTTCGGGGCCCGCTCCCCGATGCCGCGGAAACACCAGGGATACGACGCTCGGGGAGGGCGCATGGCCGGGGACACGGGCTTCAGTCCGCAACGCTTGAAACGGGCTCGGTACGCCCTGGCCGCGGTGTTCTGCGTGCACGGCGCGGTGACCGGCAGCTTCGCCACCCGGATCCCGTGGATCCAGGACCACATCGGGGCGAGCGCGGGACAGCTCGGCCTCGCGCTGGCCTTCCCCGCGATCGGCTCGTCCCTGCTGATGCCGGTGTCCGGGGCCATCAGCCACCGCTTCGGTGCACGCAACGCGCTGCGCGGGCTGCTCGCCCTGTGGACCCTCGCGCTGGCGCTGCCCGCGTTCGCACCCAATCTGCTCACCCTCTGCGCGGTGCTCTTCGTCTACGGCGCCATGGCGGGCACGTCGGACGTGGCGATGAACGCCCTCGGCGTCGAGACCGAGAACCGGCTCGGCCGGTCGATCATGTCCGGGCTGCACGGCATGTGGAGCGCGGGTGCGCTGATCGGGTCGGCCGCGGGGACCTTCGCGGCGCACCTGGGCGCCGATGCCAGGCTCCACCACTGCATCGCGGCCGTGGTGCTGACCGTGCTGGGGTTCGCCGCCTGCCAGGGCGTACTCGATCTGCGCAGTACCCACGAGGAGCCGTCGCCGCCACGGTTCGCCCTGCCGCCCAGGTCGGCGCTGATCATCGGCGCGGTCGGCTTCTGCGCGGTCTTCGCGGAGGGCGCGAGTCTCGACTGGTCCGCGGTCTTCCTGCGGGACACCCTGAACACCTCGGCGGGACTGGCCGCCGGTTCCACCACCGCACTCGCCCTCACCATGGCGGTGGCCCGGCTCGCCGGGGACCGGGTCGTCGACCGGTTCGGCGCGGTACGCACGGTGCGCGCGGGCGGGGTGCTGGCGACGCTCGGCGGTCTGCTGGTGGTCCTGGCGCCCAACCCCCCGATAGTGATTGCGGGGTTCGCACTGATCGGTCTCGGGGTCGCGGTCGTCGTTCCGCTGGCGTTCGCCGCCGCCGGACGCAGCGGCCCCAACCCGAGCCAGGCCATCGCGGGCGTCGCCACCATCACGTACACCTCGGGACTCGTCGCACCGTCGGCGATCGGCGGGATCGCCAACGCCACCTCCCTGGTGGGGTCGTTCGTCCTGGTGACGGTGCTCGCCTTCGGGCTGGTGCTGGGCGGCGGTGTGCTGCGCTCGGCGGGCCGGGTGGCGGCGAAGGCGGATTCCACGGGCGCGGAGGTTCCCGGGCCACTGAGCTGAACCGGTCGGCGGGTGCGGCAGGACCCCCGGGGCTCCTGCCGCACCCGTCGCAGAAGTACGTCCCTGCGGGTTCAGCCCGCGATCGAGTCCAGCTGCTCGGCCGCCGGGCGCAGCGCCCACAGGTCCCCGCCGGGCGGCGCCTGGAGTTCCGGCAGCGCGGCGCGGGCCTCGGCGTCCCCGGCGTCGGCGGCGGCGTGCACGATGTCGCTCGCGGCGTACCGGTAGAACTCCAGCTCCGGGTAGGGCCAGTCGGCCTTGCCCGTGGCGGCGGGCAGCAGCAGGTCGACCGCCTTGAACAGGCTCTGCCCCTGCGGACCCCGGTAGCCCCAGAGGTCCACCCCGACCTGCTTGCCGATGGCCGCGAGCCGGGTGTAGGCGACCAGGTCGAAGGTGGAGTAGTGCCAGCTGCGGGTCCGCGCGAGCTCCTGCGGCTGGGTGCCGTCGCCCGCTATCTGGGCGTCGATCCGCCTGGTACGGGAGTCGAGGACGACCTTGCGTGCGAGCGCCCGGTCACCGGTGGCCAGTGCCAGTCCGGCGACCTGCATGTCCATGAAGGTGCCGTGGTTGTTCTCGGCCGCCGACTCCTGCTTGCCGAAGTCGGAGTCGACCAGCCAGCCCAGGAAGTCCTTGTTCCAGGCGGACATGCCTGCGCTGTCACTCCTCGTCCAGCCGGGCGCACCGGTGTCGAGGAGCGCGACGGCGTCGACGACGCTCGTGTACTGCTGGGAGAAGTCGATGATTCCGATCGCCCTGCCGTCGTACTTGCAGGGGATGAACTGCCCGTGGTCCAGGTTCGGATTCATCCGGGTAGCCGGGTCGACGAACCAGGTGCGCAGGATCTCGGCGGCGTGCTCCGCGTACGCCTTCCTGCCCGTGTAGTACCAGGCCAGGCTGAGGGAGGTGACGGAGTTCATCACCTTGCCGACGTCCGGGCGGTCGGTCCCGGTGTCGACCTCGGGGTTGCGTTCGCCGTCGCGCTGGACGTACGGGCAGCCCCAGGGGTTGTCGGCGGTCTTCGGCTGGGAGGGCCACCAGTAGGGCGCCTGGCTCAGGTAGTCGTGCGGATCCCCGCCGGGCGCGGGCTTCGGCTTGTCGACGACCGTCCACGGCCCCTGTCCGAGCCAGCTGTCCGCCGTCGCGGTCAGCTGCTTGAGCGACTTACGGAGTGCCGGGTCGCCGTGGTCGAGACGGATCCGGGCCTGCTGGAGCCGTTTGCCGTCGATCACGGACGTCCGGGGAACCTTCGGCGTGGGGCTGTGCCGCGGGGCCGCAGCGGAGGACGCGGCCGGGACGAGCACGGCGGCGACGGTGGCCGCGGCGGCGATCAGGGCACCCAGACGTCGGCGGGATCTTCCGTTCATTGGAACGCTCCCATCAGATATATGAACTGAGTTCATAAGCGAGACCGTGCGAGCGTAGAGGCGCCTGCTCCGGCTGACAATGCCCAGCGCACGATTCACGGATGGGATCCTGACCGCCTCACCGGACCCGTGGATCCGACCGGCAGGGGCGCGTCATCGAAGGCGGGGTCGACCAGCGAGGGTGCGTCATCGAAGGCGAGGCCGCGCAGCGCCGGGGAACGATTCGCGCGCAACGGGGTGACTCGTACGACTCGCCGTCAGGAGCCTGCCGGGGAGCGGACATTCGGGCCCCGGGCGGCCGAAGTCCCTTGCTTACGGGCAGAGTTCTGCCCCATCGGCACGGCGTCCCGGAGGTTGCCCCCGCAGGAGGACCGGGGTGTCCGGGGCGGACGCCGGCCGGAGCTTGATGTCGCCACGGCTGCGCGCGGGGCTGTCGGAACACGCGGCTGACCGACCGCGGCGCCGACACCCCGCGTTCGGCACCGGCCCTACTCGGTCCGCTCCGTGCCGTCGCCGTAGCCCGCGGTCCCGCCGTCCAGCAGCGGCGGCTGCGGCGTACCGGCCGTCTTCGAGAGCCAGCGCAGGGCGTGGTAGCCGGTCAGTACGGTGATGGTGCCCAGGGAGATACCGCTGAGGACGAAGTTGTCGGTGATCTTCAGCGAGACGTCACCCACGCCGATGACGACCCCGGCCGCGGCGGGGACCAGGTTCAGCGGCTGGGAGAAGTCGACCTTGTTGCGGATCCAGATCTGGGCGCCCAGCAGGCCGATCATGCCGTAGAGGATCACGGTGATTCCGCCCAGTACGCCGCCCGGGATGGCGGCGACCAGCGCGCCGATCTTCGGGCAGAAGCCGAACAGCAGGGCGAAGCAGGCGGCTGCCCAGTACGCCGCCGTGGAGTAGACCTTCGTCGCCGCCATGACGCCGATGTTCTCCGCGTACGTCGTGGTGGCCGGTCCGCCGAACCCGGTGGACAGCATGCTCGCCGCGCCGTCCGCGATGATCGCGGCGCCCATCTTGTCGTCCAGCGGGTCACCGGTCATCTCACCGACGGCCTTCACGTGTCCGGCGTTCTCCGCGATCAGCGCCACCAGCACCGGCAGCGCGACCAGGATGGCCGCACCCGAGAAGTTCGGCGCGTGGACGTGCGGGAGGCCGATCCAGTCGGCATGGGCCACGTCGGAGAAGTTGATGCGCCAGTGATCGACCGTCCGGCCCGAACCGTCCGGGGAATGGATCTTCCCCGTCGTACGGTCGAGGACCCAGGACAGTACGTAGCCCAGCAGCAAGCCGAGGAAAATGGCGATCCGGGACCAGAAACCGCGCAGCACCACGAGGGCCAGGCCGGTGAAGAGCATGGTGGCCAGCGCGGTCCACTGGTCCTGCGGCCAGTACGTGGACGCGGTGACCGGCGCCAGGTTGAAGCCGATGAGCATGACGACCGCGCCCGTCACGGGCGGTGGCAGCACGGCATGGATGATCCGCGCCCCGACCACCTGCACCGCGATGCCGCAGCCCGCCAGGCAGGCGCCGACGACGAACATCGCGCCCGTCAGGGTCCCGGCGTCCCCGCCCTGCCCCGCGATGACGGCGGAGACCCCCACGAACGAGAGGGAGGAGCCGAGGTAGCTCGGCACGCGTCCCCGCGTCGCCAGCAGGAAGATCGCGGTGGCCACGCCGGAGGCCATGAGAGCCAGACTGGGGTCGAGGCCCATGAGGACCGGCGCGACGAAACACGCACCGATCATGGACACCACGTGCTGGGCGCCGAGCCCGATCGTGCGGCCCCAGGTCAGCCGCTCCCCCGGCTTGACCACCTCTCCCGGCCCCAGGTGCTTGCCGTCACCGTGCAGCTTCCACCCGAAGCCCGCCATGGCCACTCTCCAGTTCCTCGCTCGCTTCGCACAGGCGGAGCCGCATCGTCCCTACCCACCGACCGCCACGCGTGCGAACCGGCCCGCTCGTAGGTCGAAGCGGGTCCGGACGCAGGTCGAAGGGCACGCGGCTCATCCGCCACGTCGACGATCAGAAGGACTCATTAATATCCGAACGGCCGGCTGCCGACCAATCCGGTACGAGGGGGCAGACGAGTGATCGTGCCGGCTGCGGGCGTGCGGCGCTGCCGCGCGCCTGTCCCGGCAGGGCCGGAGGACCCGCGAAGTCCACCGGGGCGGTCCGCCGCCTCCCTCGTTCTGAGGAAGTCCGGTGCTGACCGCGTCCGGCGGGAGTGCCGGGTGCCAGGCTGCCTCCATGGCGCAGACGGAACACTTCGCAGCCCGCTCGGCCCGCAGCGGACCGCCGGTCGACGGACTGTCGGTCGACGGACTGTCGGTCGACGGACTGTCGGTCGACCGGCTGTCGGCACGGATGCGGGCGGTCGGTGCGTCGTGGCCTCCTGCTGACGGTGTCGCGGTCTTCGACGGGATGTACCGGAGGTGTCTGACAACCGCCCAGGAGAGCGTCGGACACCAGCACGGCACAAACCAGCGCGGATGGCGGCGGCGCGGCGGGCAGCCGACGTTCACCGATCCGCGCGGTGCGTGGACGCTCGACGTGGTGTTCGCCGGGCGGTATCTGGCGGCGGTCGACGCGGTGGCCGACGGGCGCCGGCCGCCCGCCTGCTGGCGCCCGCTCTTCCAGTACCGGCACCACCCCGGTGTACGCCCGGTGCAGTTCGCGCTCGCCGGGCTCAACGCCCACATGGGGCACGACCTGGCGCTGGCCGTCGTCGACACCTGCCGCCTGCTCGACTGCGGACCGGACGACCTGGAAGGGGACTTCGACCGGGTGGGCGAGACGCTCGTGCTGCTGGAGGAGCGGATCCGCGAGGAGCTGCTGCCGGGGCCCGGTCTGCTGGAGATCGTCGACCCGCTCACCCATCTGATCGGCTCGTGGAGTCCGGAGCGGGCCCGCGACGCCGCCTGGTCGGCGGCCAGGATTCTCTGGGAGCTGCGGGAACTTCCGGTGCTGGCCGGAGAGTTCACGGAGAGGATGGACGCGGACGCCGGCCTGGTCGGCCGGTGCCTGCTCACTCCCCTGCAGCAACCTCTCGCGACGAAGGAGCACACGAATGGCGATCCCGCTCGGTCTCGGACTGCCCCAGATGAAGCAGTACGCCATCGGCCGTGACGTGCCCGCAGTCGCCCGCGCCGCCGAAGAGACCGGCTACGAATCCCTGTGGGTGTTCGAGCGGATCCTCTTCCCGGAGCCCGCGACACAGGGTCTGTACGGCATACCGGGACTGCCCTGGCCGGACCACTACCGCTCGGTGGCCGACCCGTTGGTGACCCTGACACTGGCTGCCGCGGCGACCGGACGCGCCCGGCTGGGCACGAGTGTGCTGGTCGCACCGCTGCATGTGCCCTTCCAACTGGCCCGTTCACTCGCCTCGATCGACGCGGCAAGCGGCGGCCGGGTGGTGGCGGGGATCGGCACGGGCTGGTCGAGCGACGAGTACGCGGCGGCCTCGGTGGCCCCGTTCGCCAAGCGCGGGGCGTTCCTGGACGAGCTGCTGGATGTGTTCCAGGCGGTGTGGGGCCCCGACCCGGTGTCGTACGAAGGGGAGTTCACGACCATCGCGCCCTCGGTGGTCGGACCCAAACCGGCCAGGCCGATCCCGGTCCATCTGCCGGCCAGCGGTCCGCGTGCGACGCGGCGGCTGGTCGATCGCGCGGACGGCTGGATACCGGTCGCCATGGGCCCGGCCCAACTGGCCGATGACTGGCGGAAGGTGCAGGACCTGGCGGCCGAGCGGGGCCGGGAGCGTCCGCTCGCCGTGACGGTGCGCCTCAACGCGAGCCACAGCGCCAAGCCGTACGACGGCGACGACCGCAAGCCGTTCCAGGGCAGCACGGAGCAGATCGTCGAGGACCTCGCGGCCCACGCGGAGGTGGGGGTGGCGAGCGAGTTCCTGCTCGACCTCCAGGGCACCATGCGGGACGCGCAGGAGCTGACGGACGTGGCCGCCGAGGTGTACGCGGCAGCGCGCGCGGCCGGGGTCTGACCCCGACGAGGGCCCGTCCGGTCTGATGGGGCCTGCCCGACCCGGCTGTCCTCGCCGGTCCGGCAGGCCCCCCGGGGTCAGAACGAATCGCCGTACCAGTACGTCGCTCCGGCCGCCGTGACCGTTTCGCGGATCGCTTCGGGCGCGCCCGTGAGGGGACGGGTCATGCCCACCCACTCCTCGTGCGTCCGCGCGTCGCTGAGCAGCCGGGGCAGCGCGGCCCGGCTGTCGGGGGTGTCGGGCAGCCGCACGCGGGCGACGGTCAGTCCGTCCGCGCGGGCCCGGTCGCCGACCGCGGCGAGCAGTTCGCCGAGCGCCTCTCCGGGGTCGGCGGCGAGCGCGCACTCCGTCACCGCCACGGCCGGTGCCGCCGCCGCGTCCCGCTGGGCGACGTACCGGGCGACGATCCACCCGACAGGGTCGCCGGACACGGGGTCCTCGGCGATCAGCGCGTGGGTGTCCCTTCCGTACCAGGCGGGGACGCGGACAGCCCAGTCCTCGGGGGTGCGTACGGAGGTGAGGGGCCGGGTCGCGTTGTACACCGCGTGCAGTGAGGCCACCGCGGGCAGGTCCTCGGGGAGCGCCGGCCGGATCCGGAACCGGGGTGCGGCGGCAGTGGTAGCCGGAGCGATGGTGCCCTCCGCGTAGGTCCTGCGGAACTCCTGCCATCCCGAGCCCCGGTAGACCCCCGGGGTGCCGGTGAACAGCAGCGACCAGGCGCAGCCGTCCGCCCTCATGACCTGTTCGGCCTCGACGAGGAGCCGGCGCACCAGGCCCTGCCCCCGGGCCTCGGGCCGGGTGGCGACGCTGCCGATGCCGCCGACCCGTTGCGGGGTGCCGTGCGCGTCACGGATCAGCCGTGGCACGTACACGACGACCGCGTCGATCCCGCCGTCCGTCTCCGCGACGAAGGTACGCCGGTGCCGGTCGGCGTCCATGGTGTAGAGGTCCGGGAGGTGCGAGGCGGCGAAGCACTGGTCCCAGAGCGCGAACAGGGCGGGTTCGTCGGCGGCGGTGGCCGTCCGGAATGTCGTGGTCACAGGGTCAGGTTTCCATCCGTGCGTGCCGTGCCGCCGTTCGCCGGCATGGCGGTGCGACGGGTGCCCTGCTCCACACAGGAGGTGTGCAGAGCGGAATCGAGGGCGGCGGGGAGCAGATGCAGCGTGCCGCCGGTGAAGCGGCACCCCGTCGCCGCGTAGTGGTTGGTGCCGTCCTGGATCCGTACATGGGCGGTGCCGGCGCCGCTGGTAGTGCTGCTGACCGCCGAGAGGTCCCAGATGACGGTGCCGCTGCCCGCGGTCCGGCCGAGCAGGGCCCCGGCCTTGTTGGTGCCGGTGAGGCGGGCACCGCCGGTGACCGTGATGCGCTGGTCACGTGCGGCGCTCAGCTCGATGCCGGTGTCCGTGTACGTACCTCCGTCGATCCGCAGGTCGGCCGAGCCCACGGAGAGCGGGGCGGCGCCGTCCGCGCCGGTGAGCGTGCAGTCCGTGAAGTGCACCGGGCCGGCGCCGCGCAGGACGGCTCCGTCGAGCCCGGTGAAGGTGCAGCGGACGAAGTGGACCGGCGCGGTGACCGGAGTCTGTACGAGGACCGCTTCGGCGGGCGGCTCGAACGAGCAGTCACTGATGACCGTGGGACGGGTGGAGCGCGCGGAGCGCTGAGCGACCGCGAAGGTCTTCGCGGTGCAGCCACGCACCTGGGCGCCGTCGGCGTTGACGGTGAGGGTGCCCGCCTGGTCGAACGTCGGACGGGCGATGACCGTGACGTCCTCAAGGGTCAGATCGGTGATCTTGGTGTTGGCGGTGAACCAGGAGCAGACATGTCTGCGTACCGTGATCCGCTTGGCGGATATTCCCCACTGGGCGCCGGAGTTGGCGATGTCCATGAGCCCGGAATTGCCGTCGAAGAGCAGATCGTGCTCGTACTGGCCGTGCGTGGTGAAGGGGTTGCCACCCTCGTCGTCGCCGTCGCCGTGGCAGTTGACCACCGTGCAGTAGGCGGAGGCGGTGAGGTCGTTGAGGTGGCGGACATTGCTGGTGGTGCAGTCGGCGACCCGGCCGTAGAGGCAGTAGATCTGCTGGGTGAGATAGCCCGCGCCGCCGTACATCACGGTGGGCGGGTTCTTCAGCGAACACTCCTCGGTACGGAAGCGGGTGCACCAGCGCCGCATGATCACCGGCCAGAACGTGCCGGTGGCGTGGATGCCCGAGACGTCGCAGCCGACGGCGTACTCGTAACTGACCGGGTGCGAGCCGGTGTACTCGTCGTCGCCCGCGCCCTCGAAGAGCATGTTGCGGACATGGGTGTCGCGCACCGGCTCGACGCGGGTCCAGGTGAGGGTGCGGCCCGCGGCGAGTTCCCAGCCGTTGAGGTAGCCGACCCGCACGTGGGTGGCGTCGATGATCTCGGTGATCTCGACGAGCTTCTGGAGCTCCCGCTCGTCCCCGCCGCCGCCCTCGACCGGGGCCACCTGCACGGCCCACCACTGGCCGACGGTGAAGGCCTTGGCGTCGGGGACCGGGAAGTTGTCGGTGAGTTCGATGACCTTGCCCGGGAGGGCGTACGTGACGGTGGTGGTGGTGGTGACGGTGCCGCGGAAGGAGAGGACGGCGCCGAAGGGGTTGTCGTGGGTGTTCTTCTCGATGCCGGTGGTGGTGATGTGGTGTCCGCCGAAGTCGAGTTCGATGTTCGAGCGGTTCCAGAGGTGGCGTTTTTGGAAGTGGAGGTCGGTGTGGGCTTCGATGCGGTGGACGGTGGGGTCGTCGATCATCGCGTCGAGTGCGGTGTCGGCGGGGTGGGTGGTGTCGAAGTGTCCGAAGGTGCGGAAGTCGAGTGTTCCGGTGTGGAGTTGGTGCCAGCGTCCCTTGGTAGGGGTCTTGTCGTTGTTGCCGGGGTTTTTTCCGGTGGGGGTGATGACGGTGCCGCCGTTGTGCGGGGCGGTGGAGTTCTTGTTCCAGCGCAGGGCCATGGCTCCGCCGTCGCCGGCCCGGTGGTAGCCGGCGAGGAGGAGTTGCGTTCCGTCGCTGAGGGTTTTGGTGTTCAGGGCGCGCAGGTCGTCGACGGTGTCGGCGTGCAGGACACCCGTACCACTGGTGGTGGGTGCGGCCTGCGCGGTACCGGTGGTGACGGCCGAACCGGCCACGACCAGACCGGCCAGACCAGAAACCCGCAGCAGATGACGGCGTGATGAATCCATGGCTGACATGACGGAGGTGCTCCTCGCGCTCTCGATGAAGTCAGGATGAATCAGAGGGTGTTGCGGTACGGCGGCATGAATCGCATGCGCGGCATCTGATCGGCGAGCACTCCCCCGTCGACCACGATGCGGGCACCGGTGAGGTACGCCCCGGCGTCCGAGGCCAGCAGCAGCAGCGCGCCCACGCACTCGTCGGGCTGCGCGTACCGCCCGAGCGGAATCCGCTCGCGGTACGCGGCCTCGAACGCCTCCCGGTCGAAGGGGAACTCTCCGTCGATGGGGGTCTCGACCATGCCGGGCGCGAGGGTGTTGGCGGTGATGCCGTACGGGGCCAGCTCGACCGCCAGGGTCTCGGTGAGCAGTTGGGCGGCGGCCTTCGACGCGTTGTAGTGGGCCAGCCCGGCCTCGGCCACCAGGGCGTTCTTCGAGGTGATGGTGATGATGCGGCCGGCCACCCCGTCGGCGGTCATGTGCTCGGCGATGCGCTGGGTGAGGAAGAAGACCGCGTCGACGTTGACCCTCATGACGCGGGACCAGCTGGCGGGGGTGATCTCGTTGAAGCGTTCCAGGGCGGCGGTGCCCGCGTTGTTGACGAGGATGTGCAGCGGCCCGGCCTCGGCCCGTACGGCGTCGACGAACGCGGCCAGTTCGCCGGTCTCCGCGAGGTCCTGCCCGTAGGTCCAGGCGCGCCGCCCCAAGGACTCGACGGCCGCCGCGGTCGTACCGATGCCGTCCGCGCCCGGCAGATCCACCAGCACCACGTCGGCGCCGGCCTCGGCGAGGCCGACGGCGAAGGACCGGCCCAGGCCACGAGCGGCTCCGGTGACGACCGCGGTGCGGCCGGTGAGATCGAAACGGTCGGTGCCGCGGGGCGGGACAGCTGCGGTCATGGCGGGGTTCCTTCGGAGGAAGTGGTACGAGAGGTGGGCCGCCGCGCCACACCGGGGGGCGGGGTGCGCGGCGGCCCGGCTGCCGGGAGAGGGGACAACAGGAGAGGGGGATTCTCCGGCTGTCCGCCGCCCGGCAGGTTCAGGGGCCCACGTGATCGAGGGCCTGGCGGGATCGGAAGCCCGGCGGAGTCGGAAGGCCGACGGGACCAGAAGCCCGGCGGGAGGCCCGGCGGGATCGGAGCCCGGTGGGGTCCGGGGGTCCCGGCCCGGTCAGCCGTCCAGTCCCAGGAGACCGAGCGACTGCCGGTGGATGACCTCTTCCACGGCGTCCGCGTCCAGCGGCGGCAGTCCCGGGATACCGGGGATACGGGCGATCTCGCGCAGCCCCGCGATCGAGTCGTCCACCGTGGTGAAGGGGTAGTCGCTGCCGAACATCAGCTTGTCCCAGACCCCGTAGTCCTGGACCAGCCGGAGGCTGTGCCAGAGCTGGAAGGGCCGGTAGTGCAGGGCGCTGATGTCCGCGTACACGTGCGGGTGCTTGCGGATGACGGCGATGCACTCGCCCTCGAAGGGATGCCCGAGGTGGGCGAGGACCATCCGCAGTTCGGGGTGGCGGATGGCGACCGCGTCCAGATGGCGGGGCATGGCCCATTCGAGCGGGGCCGTGGAGACGAAGGTGGTGCCGGTGTGGACGAGGAGCGGCAGCCCGTGCCGTTCCGCGTAGCCGTACAGCTCGTCGTACTCCTGAGCTGCCGGGTCGAACCCGGCGTACATCGGCATCAGTTTGATGCCGCGCAGGCCCAGCTCCTGGTGGCCGTAGCGGAGTTCGTCCTGCCAGCCGGGCTGGGTGGGGTCGATCGAGAGGTAGCCGATGAGCCGGTCCGGGCGGCGTGCGACGTACGAGGCGACCGCCGCGTCGTCGACCCACAGGCCGCTGCGGCGGGCCTTGCCGCCGACGACGACCGTACGGGTGCCCTCGGGCGCGGTGGCCGCGTACTCCTCCCACGTGACCGTCAGGTCGACCTCGCCCGCGTGGGCACGGGCCGAGTCGGACTTGAAGGGGTCGGTGAAGTCGTGGCTGTGCCGGAAGAGATGGGAGTGGACGTCGACGATCATGTGCGGTTCCGCTTCTCCCAGCCGTCCGCGAACATGTTCCAGAACCGGTGGCTGGGCGGGTGTTCCTCGAAGACCTCGTCGACGAGTTCGACGCCGAGGCCGGGGGCGGTCGGCAGGCCGATGTGCCCGTCGGTGATCGGCAGGGTGCCCTGCAGGGCGTCGAAGACGTACGGCTCCAGGAGCCCGTCGAAGGTTTCGAGGATCTTGAGGTTGGGGATGCCGAGCGCCGCGTGGACGGAGACGGTGGTGCACAGCGGCGAGTTGGAGTTGTGCGGGGCGACCAGCATGCCGTGGGTGTCGGCGATGGCGGCCAGTTTGCGGACCTCGGTGAAGCCGCCGGCCATCGACAGGTCGGGCTGGATGATGTCGACGGCGTGGGTCGCGAAGAGCTGCTTGTACTCGTAGCGGTTGTGGAAGTGCTCGCCGCCGGAGATCGGGAACGCGGCGCGCTGCCGCAGCTCCGCGTACCGCTCGATGTGTGTCCAGGGCATCGGCTCCTCGAACCAGCCGATGTCGAACGGCTCCAGCTCGCGGACCAGCCGGGCGGCGGTCGGCATGGCGAAGCGGGCGTGGCCCTCGATGAAGAGGTCGACGTCCGGTCCGATGGCGTCGCGCACCGCGGCCACCAGCTCGACGGAGCGGCGCAGTTCGGCGCGCTCCAGCTCGTGCAGCCCGGGGCCGAACGGGTCGAACTTGAGGGCGGTGAAGCCCTTGGCGACGGTCTCCTTCGCCTTCGCGGCGAAGATCTCCGGCTCGCGTTCGCCGGTGTACCAGCCGTTGGCGTAGATCCGGACCCTGTCCCGGCAGGCGCCCCCGGTCAGCCGGTAGGCGGGGACCCCGAGCGCCTTGCCCATCAGGTCGTACATCGCCTGGTCGAGGCCGGACAGGGCGATGCCGCCCATGTCACCGCCGCGCAGGAAGTCGCCCTGGTAGACGCGGAGCCACAGCTCCTCGATGTCGAAGGGGTCGGCGCCGATGAGATGGCGCCCGGCGAGCGATTCGGTGAGGGCGCAGACCTCACGCACCCGGTAGGGGTGGGTGATCTCACCGATGCCGGTGAGGCCCTCGTCGGTGTGGACCCGGACGTAGCCGAAGTCGCGCCAGGAGGTGCCGAGCATCAGGGTCTCGACGCGGCTGATCCGTCCTGCGGGACCGGCCGGGCGGGTGCGGTTGACGGTGAGCATCAGCTGACGGCTCCGCCCATGGTCGAGGTGTTCTCCAGGTCGCGGGCGCCGCCTTCGGCGAGCACGGCCCGGACGGCGGCTTCGGTGCCCTCGATCAGACGGTCCACGTCCGCGTCGGTGTGCGCGTAACTGATGTGGCTGCGCTTGAGGTTGAGCGGCAGCTCGAACAGTCCGTGGTCCAGGAGCTTGCGGCGGTAGCCGACGAACAGCGAGGCGTCGTTGTGCAGCAGGTCGGCGTAGGTGCGGGGGGTCTCGCCCGGCATGAAGTAGCTGACGAAGACCGAGCCGTAGCCGGTGACCACGGCCGGGACGCCGAGCCGCTCGTACAGTGCGGTCAGTTCGGTACGGACCCGGTCGCCGAGACGGAACACGTGTGCGTGGACCGGCTCCTCGCGGAGCTTGCGCAGGGTGGCGAGGGCGGCGGCGACGACGGACGGGTGACCGTTGTACGTACCGGCGAAGAAGGCCGGGGCGCCGGGGCGGGTGGAGAAGAGGTCCATCAGGTCGGCCCGGCCGCCGATGGCGCCGACCGGGGCGCCGTTGGCGATGGCCTTGCCCAGGGTGGTGAGGTCGGGGGTGACGCCGGAGATCTTCTGCCAGCCGCCGATGTCGTGCCGGAAGCCGGTGATGACCTCGTCGAAGATCAGGACGGCGCCGGCCTTCGTGGTCTCCTCGCGCAGCGTGGTGAGGAACTCCTGGTACGGCAGGAGCGCCCCGACGTTGTGCGGGACGGGCTCGACGATGACGGCGGCGATGTCCTGGCCGTGCTCGGCGAAGGTGCGGCGGACGGCCTCGCTGTCGTTGAACGGCAGGACGAGGGTGGCTTCGAGCACCTCGGGGAGGATGCCGGTGGAGATCGGGTCGTGGCCGCCGACCTTCTCCGGCGCGGAGATGACGTTGAGACTGACCGAGTCGTGCCAACCGTGGTAGCAGCCCTGGAACTTGACGACCAGACGGCGGCCGGTGGCGGCCCGGGAGACGCGCAGGGCGTGGAAGGTGGCCTCGCTGCCGGTGCTGGTCAGCAGGACCTTCTCGACGGACGGGATCAGTTCGGTGAGCTGCTCGGCGAGGAGGACCTCGCCCTCGGTGACGCCGACGCCCATGTGGCCGAGGGTGGCTCCGGCCTCGGCGGTGGCGCGGGCCACGTCCGGGTCGTTGTGGCCGAGCAGGGGCGGGCCGAAGGCCGAGTGGAAGTCGGTGTACTCCCGTCCGTCCGCGGTACGGAAGCGTGCGCCGTCGGTTCCGGTGACGACGAGGTCCGTCAGTCCGGGCACGCTGCGCTGGCCGCTGTTCACGCCGCCGGGCACGACCTGGCGGGCGCGTTCGGCGAGCCGGGCTCCGGAGGTGGTGCTTACCGGGCCTGAACCCATGGTGCTTGCTCCTTGCGTCGAGAGTCGTCGGTTTTCACAGGCCCTGCCCGGCCCGTGAGTCCCTGGCGCCATCCGCCCGGCAGTCGCCGCAGGAAGAGGTGGTGCGTGGTGGCTGAGTGGTGGTGCTGTTCAGCATTTTCAGAACGCTGTTCTGTAGAGCAGAACAGATGCTGGATGTTACGTCCGGGCGAACACGGCAGTCAACCCCCCTTGAGCGACTAGGCTGTTCTGCTATGACGAACAGTTCCGCCCCAGAAGAACCGAAGTACTGGGTCAAGAGCGTGGCCAGGGCAGCGGACATCCTCGAAGCGCTCGCCGCCCCCGCGCCCGGAAGCGGCATGAGCGTCACCGAGGTCGGCCAGACCTGCGGCATCTCCAAGAGCGCGGCCTTCGGCATGCTCCAGACCCTCCGTGCGTACGGACTGGTCTCGGACGACGGCGAGGGGATGAACCGCCGCTACCGGCTGGGCATGAGCCTGGCGCGGCTCGGTGACCGGGCCCGCTCCCAGGTGTCCCTGCGCGGGGTCGCCCAGCCGGTGCTGCGGGAGCTGACCCGGACCACCGGCATGGCGTCCCGGCTGGCCCTGCCCGAGGACGGCCACGCCGTCGTGGTGGACCAGGTCGAGCTCGACCAGCGGGTCCGGCTCGATCTGCGGATGGGTCAGCGCGAGCTGCCGCACTGCACCGGACTGGGCAAGGCGCTGCTCTCGGCGCTGCCGCAGACCGAGGCCGCCTCGATCGTCGAACGGTTCGGGCTGCCCCGCCGTACGGCACGCACCATCACCGACCCCGCGACCTTCCTGTCGCATCTGCGCGACATCGCCAGGGTCGGCTACGCGGTCGACGACGAGGAGGACGCCGAGGGCATCATCTGCATCGGTTCGCCGGTCCTCGACGACCAGGGGGTCTGCGCGGGCGCGGTCAGCATCACCGGTCTCAAGCTCGGTCTGCCCGCCTGGCGTTACCAGGAACTGGGAGGTCAGGTGCGTGACGCGGCCCATCGGATCAGCCGGGCGCTGGGCTGGGACGGCGAACAACCGCACCCCGGTGACGAAACCTCCGGCGCGATCAGGTCTTGACCGATCCGCAGGACCCGCCGTATGTTCCCTGCCAACCAGGGTGACATCTCCAGGTCACCGGTGTTTCATCCCTTCCGGCCCGCTTCCGGCGCCTGCCCACCGCGCTGCGAACACCCCACGGCCGGCCCCTTTTTCAGCCATCCGCCTCATGGCAGTCCACCGCAGGAACGCTCCCTCATTCCCGGCACTTCTCGGAAGGCGAAGTCCGTCATGAGCGTTCCGCATCACCGCACCACCGAACAGCCCGCGAACACCGGGCGCCGCAGCCTGCTGCGGGTTTCTGGTCTGGCCGGTCTGGTCGTGGCCGGTTCGGCCGTCACCACCGGTACCGCGCAGGCCGCACCCACCACCAGTGGTACGGGTGTCCTGCACGCCGACACCGTCGACGACCTGCGCGCCCTGAACACCAAAACCCTCAGCGACGGAACGCAACTCCTCCTCGCCGGCTACCACCGGGCCGGCGACGGCGGAGCCATGGCCCTGCGCTGGAACAAGAACTCCACCGCCCCGCACAACGGCGGCACCGTCATCACCCCCGAAAACCCCGGCAACAAAAACCCCGGCAACAAACCCGGCAAGGGACGCTGGCACCAACTCCACACCGGCGTACTCGACTTCCGCACCTTCGGACACTTCGACACCACCCACCCCGCCGACACCGCACTCGACGCGATGATCGACGACCCCACCGTCCACCGCATCGAAGCCCACACCGACCTCCACTTCCAAAAACGCCACCTCTGGAACCGCTCGAACATCGAACTCGACTTCGGCGGACACCACATCACCACCACCGGCATCGAGAAAAACACCCACGACAACCCCTTCGGCGCCGTCCTCTCCTTCCGCGGCACCGTCACCACCACCACCGTCACCCACAAGCTGGGTGCGGACATGCCGGACCTCTCGGATCTCTTCGAGGTCGGCGACTCCGGGAAGTTCGCCGTCGGCCAGTGGTGGGCCGTGGAGGTCAACGCCCTGTCGGGGACGTACGAGAAGGAGATCCAGCGGCTCGTCCAGGTCACCGACGTCGTCGACGCCACGCACATCCGGGTCAACTACCAGATCGGCTGGGACCTGGCCGCGGGCCGCACCCTCACCTGGACCCGCATCGAGCCCGTCGACCGCGCCCACGTCCGCAACCTGGTGTTCGAGGGCTGGGGCGACGACGAGATGACCGGCTCGCACCCGGTGAGCTACGAGTACGCGGTGCGCTGCGACGTCTCCGGGATCGAGGCCACCGGCACCTTCTGGCCGGTGATCATGCGCCGCTGGTGCACCTACTACCGCACCGAGCAGTGCTCGCTGACCAACCCCAAGGACGTCACGTACGGCGGCGCGGGCTATCTGACCCAGCAGATCTACTGCCTGTACGGGCACGTCGAGGACTGTCACACCTCCAACGCCCGCCATCTCAACGACTTCACGGCGTCGGCCTACTGCTACGTCACCAACTGCCACGGCGACGGTGACGACCAGGGCCCCTTCGTCACCCACGGGCAGTTCGAGCACGACCTCGTCTACACCGGCAACTCCGGACTGATGACGTTCGCCAACTCCGGGGCGGCCTGGGGCGGCGCGGCCAAGCGGATCACCGTACGGCGGCACGCCTGCTCCTGGTTCGTGGCCCGGGTCAACGTCACCGATCTGACCCTTGAGGACATGCTGGTCATCGGCAAGAAGTCGCTGGACGGCTCCGGGATGCTCTGGGTGAACGCCGACGGTGTGCAGATACGCGGATGCACCGCCAGCGGACCGCTGATCGTCTCCCAGGCGTCCAAGCTGTCGGGGCGGCCCAATGTGATCGCCGACTCGAACTTCTCCTTCGCCGCGGGCGCCGAGATCACCCAGGGAAACGTGAGCGCACCGCTCACGCTCCAGCGGACCGTCCTCGACGGGGTCGGCGCCGCGGTGTTCAACGGCACCGGGCCGCTCGTCCTGGACCAGTGCACCCTCACCGGCGCCGAGGACGCGGCGCCCGTCTCGCTCGCGCACCCCGACATCACGGTCGACGGCGGTGAACTGCGCGACACCGGGCTGAAGTTGACGTCCTCGAAGGACCAGCTGCTGCGGGTCGACGGCGCCCGCGTCGGCGGCACCAACAAGGACGGCGCCCTGCTCTCCCGTACCGGCTCGGCGCGGACCGTCGACTGGCAGCTGAACGGTGTCACCTCCACCGCGCCCAAGGGCACCGCCCATCTGCTGGTGACCGAGGGGGCCAACCGCTACCGGGCGACCGGCTCCACCTTCACCGGCGGCCGGCTCGAACTGCGCCCCGCGGCCTTCACCGGCGCGGACAGCCATCTGCTGCACACCGGCTGCGTCGAGGACGGTACCGAGCGCACCGCCCTGCCGGACGAGGGCGCCCGGGTGTCGCACACCGCGGCCACGCTCCGCTTCTGACGCTCCTCCTCCGCCAGCCACCCCCACCCGCACCGAGGGAACCCCCGTGTCCACGCATACTCCGATCACCAGCCGGCCCGTACGGGTCGCGCTCGTCGGCGCCGGCAACCGCGGCCTGACGTACACCGAGTGGATCAAGAACCACCCCGAGGCCGCCGAACTCGTCGCGGTCGCGGATCCGCGCCCCGCGGCGCGGGCCGCCGCGGGCGCGCCCGTGCAGTTCGACGACTGGCGCCCGCTCGCGGAGAACCGCATCGCTGACGCCGTGATCGTCACCACCCAGGACCGCGATCACGTCGAGCCGGTACTGGCCCTCGCCGCGGCCGGGTACGCGATCCTCGTCGAGAAGCCCCTCGCCCCGACCGAGGACGAGACCCGGGCCATCGTCGAGGGCGTGGAACGGGCCGGGGTGCTCTTCGCGGTCTGTCACGTGATGCGGTACACGCCCTACACCGATCTGGTGAAGCAGGTCGTGGACTCGGGGGTGCTGGGGCAGCTGGTCTCCATCGACCACCTGGAGCCGGTCGGCTGGTGGCACTACGCGCACAGTTACGTACGCGGCCCGTGGAGCCGCGAGAGCGACTCGTCCCCCATGCTGCTCGCCAAGTCCTGCCACGACCTGGACTGGATCTCGTACGTCATGGGCGGGCGCATCGAACAGGTCACCGGCTTCGGCGGACTCAAGCACTTCCGGCCGGAGAACGCGCCGGCCGGCTCCGCCGACCGCTGCCTGGACTGCGCGGTCGAGGACAACTGCCCGTACAGCGCGCTGAAGCTGTACATGCCGACGCTGCGCGAGAAGGGCGCGGTCTGGCCGGTCACCCATGTCACCGAGGCGACCGACGAGGCCGGGCTCGTGCGGGCACTGCGGGAGGGGCCGTACGGGGTGTGCGCGTACCGCAGCGACAACGACGTGGTCGACCACCAGGTGCTGGCCATGCAGTTGGCGGGCGGGGTGACCGCGACCTTCCAGATGGTGGCGTTCACCGAGCAGACCCACCGGCAGACCCGGATCTTCGGCTCGCACGGCTGGCTGACCGGTGACGGCGAGCGGGTGACCGTCCAGGACTTCCGTACCGGCGAGTCCACCGTCCACGAACTCGGCACGTCCGGTTCCAACGCGGCCGACGGGCACGGCGGCGGTGACGACGCGCTGATCGAGGCGTTCGTACGGGCCGTCGCGACCGGTGACGCGGGGGCCGTGCGCTCCGGCACCGCGACCTCGCTCGGCAGTCACCTCGCGGCGTTCGCCGCCGAACGTGCCCGGCACACCGGCACCGTCCAGACGGTCCCGGTCGCATGACCCCTCTTCCGCCCGCCCTCACGTCCTCGGAGTGTTCCCTCATGTCCCGTGCCCTGAAGCGCCGTTCCCGGCTGCGTGCCGTCGCCGCCCCCGTCCTCGCCACCGCGCTCGCCGCCGGAGTGCTGGCCGGGTGCGGCAGTGGCGGCGACGGCAACACCGTCACCATGTGGACCTACCCGGTCATCTTCGACGAGGCCAAGAACAAGTCCTACTGGGACGGCCTGGTCAAGGAGTTCGAGAAGAAGCACACGGGGATCAAGGTGAAGGTCGAGACCTTCCCGTGGGCCAACCGTGACACCGCGCTGGCCACCGCGATCGCCTCCGGCAAGGGCCCGGACGCGGTGTATCTCATCCCCGACCAGTTGCCGAAGTACGCGAGGAACATCGTCCCGGCCGACGAGTACACCCCGGCCTCCGACAGGGCGGACTACACGGACTTCGCGATGAAGTCGGTGACGGTGGACGGCAAGGCGCTCGGCACCCCGGTGCTGACCAGTGCCAACCCGCTGATCTGCGACAAGCGGGTGTTCTCCGCCATCGGCGAGAAGACCTACCCGACGAGCTGGGCCGATCTGGCCGCGCTGGCGCCGAAGCTGAAGAAGAAGGGCTACTACGCCACCAGTTACAGCGGTGACACCCAGCAGACGCTGAACATGACCTTCTACCCGCTGCTCTGGCAGGCGGGCGGTGACGTCTTCTCGAAGGACGGCAAGCAGATCACGTTCAACGACGCCGCCGGGGTCAAGGCGCTGTCGTACCTCAAGACGCTCGTCGACGGCGGCTACACCGACCGGGACCTGGTCACCACCACGCCCAAGCTGGAACAGACGCCGGTCGCCAAGGGCAAGGTGGCCTGCACCTGGCAGAACACCCCGGCGGACGTCGAGCCGTTCTGGGGCAAGGAGAACATCGTCGTCCAGCCGCCGCTGAAGGACGTCCGGTCCGTCGGTTACGGCACCGTGGGCGCCCTCTCCATGCTGAAGGGCGCCAACAAGAAGGCCACCGGCGACTGGCTCAACTTCGTCGCCGAGTCGAAGAACGCGGCGGGCCTGGAGAAGGGCGCGGGGTACTTCCCGGCCCGGAAGTCCGGCGGCGACCTGTACCCCGGCGACGCTCTGCAGAAGGCGGTCGGCGCCACCCTGCCGAGCATGGACGTGGGACCGCTGCAGGACAAGTCCCGTGAGGTCCAGGGGGTGCTCGCCCCGGAGATCCAGGCAGCGCTGCTGGGCAAGAAGAGCCCGCAGGCGGCGCTCGACACGGCGGCCAAGGCCGCCCAGGCGATGCTCGGTCGCTGACTCGGGACCGGCCTCGGGCGGGGACGGAACCTCTCCCCCCGCCCGAGGGCCCGCACCACGGCCGGGCACCCGCCCGTGCCCGAGGGCCCGCACCACCGCCGGGCACCCGCCCGGTCCGCACCACCCGCGTGACCCGCGCCCGGCCCGGCCGGGGTCCCGGCTCACACATCCACCGCAATTCCCCCGTACCGCAAGGAGATCCCCGTGGCAGTCGTCGCGGAACCCACCCGCCGGGGCCGTCGCAGCGGGCCGCAGGCGCGCCGCGAGGCCCGGATCGGCCTGCTCTTCGTCCTCCCGTGCTTCCTGCTCTTCCTCGCCTTCCGGTTCGGCCCCGGGGTCGCCGGTGTGCTGATGAGCCTCACCGACTACTCGCTCACCGGCGGCGGCCACTTCGTCGGCGTCGACAACTTCACCCGCCTCTGGGCCGACCCGCTGTTCTGGCAGGCGCTGAAGGTGACGGTGCTCTACACGGTGATCGCGGTGCCCGGCACCCTGATCGCCTCGGTCGCGCTGGCGCTGATCACCCGGCGGGCCTTCCGCGGCGCCAAGTTCTTCCGCTCGGTGTTCTTCCTGCCGGTCGTCACCTCACTGGTGCTGGCCGCCACCGTGTTCGTGTGGATCTTCTCCACCGGCGGCCCGTGGTCCACGATGGTGGGCTGGCTGGGGATGTCGCAGAGTTCCTGGCTCTCCGACGACGTCCTGGTGCTTCCCGCGCTCGCGATCGTCGGCATCTGGTCCCGCTTCGGCTACGGGATGCTGATCCTCCTCGCCCGGATGCAGGACATTCCGCGTGAGCTGGAGGAGGCGGCGCTCACCGACGGCGCGGGTCCCTGGCAGCGGTTCCGGTACATCGTGCTGCCGCAGCTCAAGCCCGCGCTGTTCTTCCTCGCCGTCATCGAGACGACCGCCTCGTTCCAGGTGTTCGACGCGGTCTACACGATGACCGGCGGCGGACCCGCCAACGGCAGCTACACGCTCGTCTTCCAGCTCTACGACGCGGGCTTCAAGTACTTCGACCTGGGCTACGCCTCCGCCATCGGGGTCGCGCTCTTCGTGCTGACCGTGGTGGTCGCCGTACTCCAGCGGCTCGTGATCGGGAAGGACCAGTGACCATGACCGCAGCACCTGTGGAGACCCCGGCCGACGTGTCCGCCGGCGGTACGTCCGGCGCCCCGCAGAAGGTGGACCTCCGGGCCGCCCGGCGGGCCGAGCGGCGGCTGCGCAAGGCGGCGGACCGCGACACCGTGCCGCACGGCATGCGTGCCACCCCCGTGGGCCGTGTCGCGCGCACCCTGCTGCTGACGGTGGCGGCGCTCGTCACGATCTTCCCGTTCTACGCGATGGTCGTGCTGTCGCTGAAGCCGTCCGCGGCGGTCGACTTCCCGGGCAGTCTGCTGCCCTGGCCGCTGACCGGCGAGGCGTACCACGCCGTCATGAGCGCCCAGGACGTGCCGCGCTGGCTGCTCAACACCCTGATCTACTCGGTGGTCTCGGTCGTCGGCGTGCTGCTGCTCGCCGCGCTCGCCGGATACGCCTTCGCCAAGAAGCGCTTCCCGGGCCGTGAGGCGATGTTCTGGTCGTTCCTCTCGATGGTGATGGTCCCCTACCACGTCACGATGATCCCGACGTTCGCGATGATCGCGAAGCTGGGCGGCGTGGACACCTACTGGGGTCTGATCATCCCGACCCTCGCCAACGCCCAAGCGGTCTTCCTGATGCGGCAGTTCATCATGGGACTGCCCGACGAACTCTTCGAGGCGGCCCGGCTGGACGGCTGCAGCGAGTGGCAGATCTTCTACCGGATCGTGCTGCCGCTGCTGAAGCCGATCCTCGCCACCCTCGGTGTCTTCGTCTTCCTCTGGCACTGGAACGACTTCCTGTGGCCGCTGGTCATCGGCCAGTCCACCGACATGCGCACGCTCACCGTCGGGATCGCCTCGCTCCAGCAGCAGAACGTGCCGCTGAACGTGGTGCTCTCCGGCTCCGTCATCGCGTTCGTGCCCATCTTCGCCGCGTACATGGTGGGTCAGCGCTACTTCACCGAGGGCGTCACCGCGTCCGGAATCAAGGGATAGCCACGCATGTTCACCGATGAGGCCGCTCTGGAAGAGCGGCTCGCCACCCCCTCCCCCGCGCTCGTCGCCGACCTCGCCCGCCTCGAAGGCGACCTGCTGGTGCTCGGCGCCGGCGGCAAGATGGGCCCCAGCCTGTGCCGGCTGGCCCGCCGGGCGCTGGACGCCGGGGGCCGCTCCGACGTCACGGTGTACGCCGTGTCCCGCTGGTCGGACAAGGCCGCCGCCGCGGAGCTGGAGGCCGACGGGGTCCGTACGGTCGCCTTCGACCTGATGGATCCGGCCGCCGATCTCGGCGCACTCCCCGACGCCGGGAACGTGATCTTCATGGTCGGCGCCAAGTTCGGTTCGGCCGGGGCGCCTTCGCACGCCTGGGCGGTCAACGCCGCCATGCCGGACCGGGTGGCGCGCCGCTGGTCCACCTCGCGGATCGCCGCGTTCTCCACCGGCAACGTGTACCCGCTGGTGCCCCTGTCGTCCGGCGGCTGCACCGAGTCCGATCCGGTCGGCCCGGTCGGTGAGTACGCGATGTCCTGCCTCGGCCGCGAGCGGATCTTCGACCACGCCGCACTGACCCGTGGCACCAAGGTCACCAACATCAGGCTCAATTACGCGGTCGACCTCCGCTACGGCGTGCTCGCGGACATCGCATCCCGCGTACAGTCGGGCGAGCCCGTCGACCTGACGACCGGTCACGCCAACGTGGTGTGGCAGGGGTACGCCAACGAGGTCGCCCTCCGTTCGCTGCTGCACGCCACGGACGGCGAGGCCTTCACCCTCAACCTCACCGGCCCCGAGACCGCTTCGGTGCGCCGCCTCGCCCAGTGGTTCGGCGAGGAGTTCGACCGGGAGCCGGTGTACATCGGGGCGGAGTCGCCGACCGCGCTGCTCTCCGACGCGAGCCGCTGCCATGCGCTCTTCGGTTATCCGGAGGTCGCACTGCGCACTCTCGTCGAGTGGCAGGCCGACTGGCTGCGCCGCGGGCTGCCGCTGTCCGGCAAGCCCACCAAGTTCCAGGTCCGTGACGGAAGGTTCTGATCCACTCCATGTCCACTCCCTCCTTGGACGCCCTCGCCCACGGTGCGGTGATCCCCGCCCATCCACTCGCACTGGACGCGAGCCGCAAGCTCGACGAGCGGCGGCAGCGCGCCCTGACCCGCTACTACCTGGCCTCCGGCGCGGGCGGCGCCGCTGTCGCCGTGCACACCACCCAGTTCGAGATCCGGGAGCCCCAGGTCGGTCTCTTCCGGCCGGTACTGGAACTCGCTGCCGAGACGATCCGGGCCGAGGCCGGGCGTCCCTTCATCAAGATCGCGGGCGCCTGCGGCTACACCGCCCAGGCGGTCTCCGAGGCCGAGACGGCCGCCGAACTCGGCTATGACGCGGTGCTGTTGAGCCCCGCGGTGCCGGGCGCCGACGAGAAGGGGCTGCTGGAGCGGGCCCGCGCGGTCGGCGAGGTGCTGCCGGTGATCGGCTTCTACCTCCAGGAGGCGGTCGGCGGGCGCTATCTGTCGCCGCGCTTCTGGGCGGCCTTCACCGATCTGCCGTCCACCGTGGCCGTGAAGATCGCCCCCTTCGACCGCTACCGCACCGCCGACGCGGTACGGGCCGTCGCGGGCGCCGACCGCGCGGGCGAGGTGGCCCTGTACACCGGCAACGACGACGGCATCATCGGCGATCTGCTGACCCCCTACGAGACGGCGGGCGGCGAGCGCCGCTGGTTCGCGGGCGGGCTGCTCGGCCAGTGGGCGGTGTGGACCGGCTCGGCGGTGTCCCTCCTCGACGACGTACGGGCGGCCCGCGCCGGGGACCACGAGGCGATGCTGCGCTGCCTGGCCCGCGGCCCGGAGCTGACCGACGCCAACAGCGCGGTCTTCGATGTGCGCGGCGCGTTCCGCGGCTGCATCGCCGGTGTCCACGAAGTACTCCGGCGTCAGGGGCTGTTGGAGGGGACCTGGTGTCTGGACCCGGCCGAGACCCTCTCTCCGGGGCAGGCGGACGAGATCACCCGGGTGGCCGCCGCCTACCCCTGGCTGACCGATGACGCCTTCGTTGCGGAGCACCTCGATGACTGGCTCTCCTGACCGCCCCCGGGTGGTGGTCGCCGTACCTCCCGGGCTGCGCGCGCAGTTCTTCTCGGCCGAGGTGTGGCAGGACCTGGAGCGGGCCGCGGAGCTGACGGTGCTCGACGCGCACCGCGACCGGGCGGCGCTCGCCGCCGCGCTGCCCGGCGCCCGTGCGCTGGTCACCGCCTGGGGAACGCCGCGGATCGACAGTGAACTCCTCGATGCGGCCGACCGGTTGGCGCTCGTCTCGCACACCGGATCCGCCGTCGCGCCCTACGTCACCGCCGAGGTGTTCCGGCGCGGTATCCGGGTCAGCCAGGCCGGTGACGAGATGGCGCGGCCGGTCGCCGAGGTGGCGCTGGCCTTCACACTGTCGCTGCTGTACCGCATCCAGCGCTTCGACCGGGCACTGCGCACCGGCGCCCCGTGGCAGGAGGCGAGCCAGGCCCCGCCGCGCCACGAGATCCACGGCAGTGACATCGGAGTGATCGGCGCGTCCCGGACGGGCCGGGCGTACATCGCGCTCGTCCGGGCCATGGGGGCACGGGTGAGCGTCACCGACCCCTTCCTGACCGACGCCGACGCTGCGGCGCTCGGGGTGGAGTCCGTACCGCTGGAGACCCTGCTGTCACGGAGCAGGGTCGTCGCCGTCCACGCCCCGGTGACCGACGAGACCCACCGGATGCTCGGCCCGGAGCAGCTGGCGCTGATGCCCGACGGTGCGGGTCTGGTGAACACCGCCAGGTCCTGGCTGGTCGACGAGGACGCGCTGCTCGCCGAGCTGGCGTCGGGGCGGCTGGACGCGGCGATCGATGTGTTCGACGCCGAGCCGCTACCGGTGGACCATCCCTTCCGCGCGCTGCCGAACGTCCTGCTGACCCCGCACCAGGCGGCGGGCAGTGTGGAGTGCCGGCTGCGGCTCGGTGCCAGTGCGGTCGGCGAGGTGCTGCGTCTGCTGGCCGGTCAGCCGCTGGTCCACGCGGTGGGCGCCGATGCGCTCAGCCGGCTGCACTGACCGGCGCCCCAACCCCCTCACCCTTCAGGAGAGTTCCCCCTCATGCGTCTGATGCGCATCGGCGAGCCGGGCCACGAACGCCCCGTTCTCGCCTCCCCCGAAGGCCGTCACCACGACCTGTCGTCGGTCACCGCCGACATCGATGGCGCCTTCCTCGCCGCGCTCGCCGACGACCCCGGTCTCGTACCGGAGCCGGAGCGGCTGCCGGAGACCGACATCACCGGTCACCGGATCGGCCCGCCCGTGGCCCGCCCGTCCGCGCTGCTCTGCATCGGCCAGAACTACGCGGCCCACGCGGCGGAGTCGGGCGCGGCCCCGCCCGAGCAGCCGATCCTCTTCTACAAGTCGCCGAACACGATCGTGGGCCCGTACGACGACGTACTCATCCCACGCGGCGCGAAGAAGACCGACTGGGAGGTCGAGCTGGCCGTCGTCATCGGCCGCCGCGCCTCCTACCTCGACTCGCCCGCCGATGCCGCCGCCCACATCGCGGGCTACGCCGTCAGCAACGACGTGTCGGAACGCGCCTTCCAGCTGGAGGAGTCCGGCGGCCAGTGGTCGAAGGGCAAGAGCTGCGCGACCTTCAACCCGCTCGGCCCGGTGCTGGTGACCGCCGACGAGGCCGGTGACCCGCAGGGGATGCGGCTGCGTTCGTACGTCAACGGCGAGCCGCGGCAGGATTCGGGCACCGCGGACATGATCTTCGGCGTGGCGCATCTGGTGCACCATCTGTCGCAGTACCTGGTGCTGGAGCCCGGCGACATCATCAACACCGGTACGCCGCAGGGCGTGGCGTTGTCCGGGCGCTTCCCCTACCTCGGCGACGGTGACGTGATGGAGCTGGAGATCTCCGGCCTGGGCGGCCAGCGCAGCGTCTGCCGCCCCGCGTAGCAGGCCGTCCCACGCAACAGGCAGCCACAGCAAGGGCGTTCAGTCCTCCGGCAGTTCGACCGGCGCGATCTCCTCGTACAGGTCCCCGGGTCCGGGGTTGGTCGCGTCGGTCGTCCCGCCGAGGTGGTGCATGACACCCCAGACGGCGTTGAGCGCGGTCTGGACGGCGCCTTCGGCCCAGCCCGCCGTCCAGGAGATGTCGTCGCCCGCGAGGAAGAGACCGCGCCGGTCCTCGGGGAGGCGGTCCTGCATGAAGTGCGTGAACAGGCGCCGCTGGTAGCGGTAGTGGCCGGGGAGATTGGCCTTGAACGCGCCCATGAAATAGGGCTCGTCCTCCCAGGAGACGGTCACCGGATTGCCGATGATGTGCCCGCGGATGTCGACGTCCGGGTAGATCTCGCCGAGCGACGTGAGCATCACCTCCATCCGCTCGTGTGCCGACAGGGGCAGCCACTTGAGGCTGTCGTCGGACCAGGTGTACGAGAGGCAGATCGTCGCGGGCCGGTCCGGGCCGTCGTCCAGGAGGTAGGTGCCGCGGGTCATCCGGTCGGTGAGCGTCATCGACATGACGTCCCGCCCGGTCGGCACTCCCTTGGCGTCGACGGCCGGGTCCAGCCAGAACGGCCGGTCGACCGGCACGAACAGCTTGGACGACGCCATGTAGTGGGTGCGCTCCATCGCCGTCCAGTGGTCGATGGGGAACAGCGCGTCGTCGCATTCGATCTTGGAGAGCAGCATCCAGGACTGGGCGGTGAAGACGGCCGCCGGGTAGGTGCGAATGTCTCCGGACGTGTCGGTGACGGTGATCCGGTTGCCCGCGGTGCGGTGCAGCCGGGTCACCGCGGGACGGGGCTCGCCGCCGTGCAGCGAGGCGAGCGAGGTACCGGACGGCCAGTGGTTGATCTTCTGCGGCTCGCGCGCCCACAGCCGCAGCGGGAGCTGCTGGCTGCCGCCGACGATGCCCCGGTGATGGTCGTCCGCCTCGGTGTAGACGACGCGCAGGATCTCCAGGATGGAATTGGGGAAGTCGGTGTCCCAGCCGCCCGTGCCGAAGCCGACCTGGCCGAAGATCTCCCGGTGCCGGAAGGAGGCGAAGGCCTCGGAGCTGCAGAGGAAGCCGTAGAACGTCTGGTCGTCGAGCTTCTCCACCAGCCGCGCCCACAGTTCGCGGATCCTCGGGACGTCGCGCTGCCGCAGGGCGCGGTTCATCTCGGCGAAGTTCGCGCCCTCCTCCAGGCAGGTGTTCCAGGCGTGCATCACCTCGCGGTAGACCTGCGGGAGGTCGTCGACGGACGTGGCGTAGTGCGACTCGCCCTTGAGGTCGACGACGGTGGAAGGGGTCCCGGGGGCCAGCGGGTTGGGGAACGGCCTGGTCTCCAGCCCCACCAGGTCGATGTAGTGCTGGAGCGCCGTGGAGGAGGGCGGGAAGCGCATGGCGCCCATCTCGGCGGTCAGTCCGGGGTCGCAGCCGTCGAAGCCCACGGTACGGAGCCGGCCACCGATCCGGTCGGCCTCGTAGACGACCGGCTTGAGGCCCATCTTCATCAGTTCGTACGCGGTGACGATGCCCGAGAGCCCGCCGCCGATGACGGCGACCTCCGTGCCGTGCCGGGTCGCGGGTATCTGCCCCAGCCCAGCCGGGTGGGACAGGAAGTCGTCGTACGCGTAGGGGAAGTCCGGCCCGGACATGGTGATCGGCGGCTGCCCGTCGGCGTGCTGAACGGCAGTGGTGGGCACCGTGGACGTCATGGGGTACGGACTCCTTGCACAAAGGTCGCGAGAGCCGGGAAGCGGGTCGCGAGGGGAGAGGGAGGGGAGGGCGGCGGGGTGGGCCGAGGCAGCTGCGGCGTTCAGGTCAGCGAGCTGTACAGACCGGGGCGGCGGTCACGCAGATACGGGTTGTTCTCCCGTGAATCCCGCAGGAACGCGGGGTCGGCGTCGGCGACGACCAGTTCCTCGCCACGTCCGGCGCGGGCACGGGCCACTCCGTCGGGTCCCGCCAGACAGCTGAGTCCGACGAACTCGAACTCGCCCTCCTGGCCCGTGCGGTTGACGTAGGCGATGTACAGCTGGTTCTCGAAGGCCCGCACCGGCACCAGGGATTCGGGGACGAACTGGAAGGGGTGCATCTGCGCGGTGGGGACCAGCAGCAGGTCCGTGCCCGCCAGGGCGTGCGCGCGGACGTTCTCCGGGAACTCCACGTCGTAGCAGATCATGATCCCGATCCGGAGCCCGTCCAGCTCGGCCTGGACGACGGGCCGGTCTCCCGGTGTGAACCACTTCTGCTCGAAGCAGCCGAAGAGATGGGTCTTGCGGTAGTTCGCGAGACGGGCGCCGTCGGCGCCGATCAGCTGGGCCGCGTTGTGGACCAGGTCGCCGCTGCGCTCCGGGTACCCGTAGAGCACCGCGAGGCCGTGCCGTACGGCGATGTCGGCGACGGCCCGTGCACCCGGCCCGTCGGCGGGCTCGGCCAGCCGGGGTACGTCGTCGCCGATCGCGTACCCGGTCAGGAACATCTCCGGGCAGACGAGCAGCCGGGCGCCGGTGCCCGCCGCCCGGCCCGCGGCCTCGTCCAGCACCCGGAGGTTCCCGGCGGTGTCGCCCGGCTGCCCGGAGCTCTGGAGCAGGGCGGTACGCAGCGGTGTCATGGCAGACCTCGGACGGTGCAGAAGGGTGTTCTGGGGACAGATCGACGGTACGTTCAGCAGCCCGGCACCGACAAGACGCGCCTGTTGCGCATCACCGCGCGATTCGTTGCGTGCGACCGTCACGGTCCGGTGATTCGTTGCGTCACCCGGACGGTTCTAGGCGGGCGATCCCGATCCGTACCGCCTGAGCAGGGGGGAGAGCACCAGGACCGACTTGGTGCGCTCGACGAAGGGCTCCCCCGCGATGCGTTCGAGGACGCGCTCGAAGTGGCGCATGTCGGACGCGAAGACCTGGACGATCGCGTCCGCCTCACCGGTGACCGTGGAGGCGGACGCCACCTCGGGGTTGCGTTCCAGCCCACGCCTGATGGCCTCGGGCGAGGTGTTGTGGCGGCAGTAGATCTCGATGAAACCCTCGGTCTCCCAGCCCAGGGCAGCCGGGTCGACCCGGACCGTGAAGCCGGTGATGGCACCGTCGGCGCGCAGCCGGTCGACCCGGCGCTTCACCGCGGGGGCCGAGAGGCCGACCAGTGAGCCGATGTCGGCGAAGGTACGGCGGGCGTCTTCGGCGAGGGCGTGCACGATGCGTGCGTCGAGCTCGTTCAGCAAGGCCGGGGGTTCACTTCTGTGCGGTGCCGGTGCGGGAGCGGCGCGTCCCGCACCGGCAGTAGATCACGAGGCCGGTGCGGTTCCTGGCCGGGACGGACCCGGCCCTGGTACGGCGACCGGACCGGCGGAAGCGGCGCGCCGTCATTCTGCTGCGGGTGAACCGTCAACTCTTGAGAGATGGACCGGCGCAGTCGGGGTAGGCGAGCAGCGGATGACTGAGGAGCCGCCTGTGGTTGTCATGGATTCGCCCCTTGCAGACAGTGCCACGGCACGCGAAGCCGCGACCCGTTTTCTGTCCCAGAACTGCCCCTGGGCGGATGTCGATGCCGTGCTGCTCGTGATCAGCGAGCTGGCGGCCAACGCGGCACGCCACACCACGGGCTGGTGGCGGCTGCGGCTGAGCGCCGAGGCGGAGCTGCTGGTGGTGGAGATGGACGACGACAGCCCCGTCCCGCCCGTGGCGCGGGAGCCCGACTTCGCGGGCGGCGGGGGCTTCGGCTGGCACATGGTGCAGAAGCTGGCGGGCCGGGTCGAGATCAGCCCGCGCCCTTCGGGCAAGACGGTACGGGCGATCTGGTCCCGGCCCGCGACCGGCTGAGCCCCCGGCCGCGCCCCGGGCGAACCGGGACGCGGCCGGGCGTGGTTCCGGGCCCTCACCCCTGCGCGAGCAGCCCGGCCCTGAGCTGCGCGGTGATCCTGGCCAGCAGCCGCGACACCTGCATCTGGGACACGCCCAGTTCGGCCCCGATCTGCGACTGGGTCAGCTCCTCGCCGTACCGCATCCGCAGGATCCTCCGGTCCCGGTGGTCGAGGCGCGCGATGAGGGGCTTCAGCGCCGTGAGGTTCTCCACGAGGTCCATGTCGCTGTCGGTTTCGCCGAGCCGGTCCGCCAGCGTCTGGACACTGCCGGTCGTGCCGTCGTCGTAGGGCGTGTCGATCGAGCCGGCCGTGTAGCCGTTGGCGGCCACCAGCCCTTCCACTATCTCCTCCTCGTCCATCCCCAGGTGCTTCGCGAGCTCCGCGGTGGTGGGCGAACGGTCGAGGGTCTGGAACAGCTCGTCGGATGCCTTCGCCAGCGCGATCCGCAGTTCCTGGAGGCGGCGCGGCACATGGACGGACCAACTGGTGTCGCGGAAGAAGCGCTTGATCTCGCCCACGATGCAGGGCATCGCGAAGGTGGCGAACTCCACCTCGCGGGAGAGTTCGAACCGGTCGATCGCCTTGATCAGCCCGACCGTGCCGACCTGGACGATGTCCTCCATCTGTTCGGAACGGCTGCGGAAGCGGGTGGCTGCGAAGCGGACCAGGGAGAGGTTCAGCTCGATGAGGGTGTTGCGCGCGTACTGGTACGCGCGGGTGCCCTCCTCCCGGGTGGCCAGTGCGGTGAAGAAGAGCCTGGAAAGGTCACGCGCGTCCCGGGGGGCCACTTTCCCGGGGTCCGCCACGTACGGCAGTTGCTCGTCGGTCCGGCCGGACGGCCGGGGAAGGTGCGGTGCGAATCCAGTCGGGACTGTGGTCGCCATGGACACGGTGTCCTCCCCTTCTCGTTCCCGGTGTGCGCACTCCGGGTGCGTCGCGCAGGTCCCGACTACCCGTTACGGGCCACTCCATTCGCACAAATCCGGCCGTCACACCGCCAGTTCCCCGCGTCATGGCCGGATTCGGCAAGCGCGGACACACGCCGGAGCCGGCCCCCGCGAGGTGCGGGAACCGGCTCCGGTGGTGCGGCGAGCGGGCTCGGATCAGCCCCAACTGGCGTGCAGGGGCTTGCCCTCGGCGTATCCGGCGGCGCTCTGCACACCGACGATCGCCTTCTCGGCGAACTCGTCCAGGGTGTTCGCACCGGCGTAGGTGCAGGAGGACCGGACGCCCGCGATGATCGAGTCGATCAGGTCCTCGACACCCGGGCGGGCCGGGTCGAGGAACATCCGTGAGGTGGAGATGCCCTCCTCGAACAGGCCCTTGCGGGCGCGGTCGTAGGCGGACTCCTCGCTCGTACGGTTGCGGACGGCGCGGGCCGAGGCCATGCCGAACGACTCCTTGTACCAGCGGCCGTCGGCGGACTGCTGGAGGTCGCCCGGCGACTCGTACGTACCGGCGAACCACGAGCCGATCATGACGTTGGAGGCACCGGCGGCGAGCGCCATGGCGACGTCGCGCGGGTGCCGCACGCCGCCGTCGGCCCAGACGTGCTTGCCGAACTTCCTTGCCTCCGTGGCGCATTCGAGCACCGCGGAGAACTGCGGGCGGCCCACACCGGTCATCATCCGGGTGGTGCACATGGCGCCGGGACCCACGCCGACCTTGATGATGTCGGCGCCCGCCTCGACGAGATCGCGGACCCCCTCGGCGGCGACGATGTTGCCCGCGACGATCGGCACCGCGGGGTCGAGTGCGCGTACCGCCCTGACCGCGGCGATCATCGACTCCTGGTGGCCGTGCGCGGTGTCCACGACGATGGTGTCGGCGCCCGCGTCGAGCAGTTGCTCGGCCTTGCCCGCGACATCGCCGTTGATACCGACCGCGGCGGCGACGCGCAGCTTGCCCCGGGCGTCCACGGCAGGGGTGTAGAGGGTGGCGCGCAGCGCGGCCCGCCGGGTCAGGATGCCCACCAGCTTGCCGTCCGTGTCGACCGCGGGGGCGTAGCGGCGGTTGGCCCCGTCGAGCCTGTTGAACGCCTCGCGCGGGTCTATGTCCGCGTCGAGCAGCACCAGGTCCTTGGACATGACCTCGGACAGCTGGGTGAAGCGGTCGACACCGGCGAGGTCCTCGTCGGTCACCACACCGACCGGCTTGCCGTCCTCGTCGACGACGACGCCCGCGTTGTGCGCCCGCTTGGGCAGCAGGGACAGCGCGTCGGCGACCGTCTGGGTGGGGGCCAGCACGATCGGCGTGTCCAGCACGTGGTGGCGGGTCTTCACCCAGGAGATGACGTCGGTGACGACCTCGATCGGGATGTCCTGGGGAATGACGACCAGGCCACCGCGGCGCGCGACGGTCTCGGCCATTCTGCGGCCCGCGATGGCGGTCATGTTCGCGACGACCAGGGGGATGGTGGTGCCGGTGCCGTCGGGGGAGGACAGATCGACGCCCTGACGGGAACCGACCGCGGATCGGCTCGGCACCATGAACACATCGTCGTACGTCAAGTCGTACGGCGGCTTCAGGTCATTGAGGAAACGCATACTAACTCTCTCACCTGCGGTTATACAGAATGGGCGGGCGGGAAGTCAGCGCCGTCCGGCACTCGGACCAGGCTGCGGCTCCTAGGCCATCATCGCCGATGCCCACCTTCCTGGCGAACTCCGGCCTGCTGTTCTGTGCCTTCCGCCAGAGTCGGCACGGCCCGCTTGGTGTCATCGTCCAAGGCGCCGGGGTCACGGATCCGTCCGGCGCCGCGTCCCCGGTTCACGGCCCGACGGCGGGAAGGATGGCGCGGACAGTGATCGGTACGAACCCCCGTCATCCGGAGGATTCCATGAGTGACAGTGAAGCGACGCCCGCACCGCACTGTCTGGTGACCGGCGCGACCGGTTACATCGGGGGGCGGCTGGCTCCCGCCCTGCTCGATGCCGGGCACCGGGTGCGCTGTCTGGTCCGGTCGCCGGTGAAGCTGCGCGACCATCCCTGGGCCGGCCGGGCGGAGGTCGTACGGGGCGACGTCACGGATCCGGAATCGGTGGCCGCGGCGATGCGGGACATCGATGTGGCGTACTACCTGGTGCACGCGCTGGGTACCGGTTCCGGCTTCGAGGAGACGGACCGCAGGGCGGCCCGGATCTTCGCCGAGCAGGCCAGGGCGGCGGGCGTCCGGCGCATCGTCTACCTGGGAGGCCTCGCACCGGCCGACGTCCCAGAGCGGGAGCTGTCCCCGCACCTGCGCTCGCGCGCCGAGGTCGCCCGTATCCTGCTCGGTTCCGGGGTGCCGACCACTGTGCTCCGCGCCGCGGTCATCATCGGTTCCGGGTCCGCGTCCTTCGAGATGCTGCGCTATCTCACCGAGCGGCTGCCGGTGATGGTCACCCCGAGCTGGGTGCGGACGAGGATCCAGCCGATCGCCGTCCGGGACGTGCTGCGGTACCTCGTCGGCAGCGCGCGGATGCCCGAGGAGGTGCACCGCTGCTTCGACGTCGGCGGCCCCGACGTCATCACCTACGAGGGCATGATGCGGCAGTTCGCGGCGGTCGCGGGACTGCCGCACCGGCTCATCCTGCCCGTGCCGATGCTCTCGCCGCGCCTCTCCAGCCACTGGATCGGCCTGGTCACCCCGGTCCCGGCCGCGATCGCCCGGCCGCTCGCGGAATCACTGCGCTACGAGGTCGTGTGCCGCGAACACGACATCGCGCGGTACGTGCCGGACGGCCCCGGGCAGCCGTTCACCCTCCGCGAGGCGCTCGTGCTCGCCCTCCAGCGGATCAAGCAGGCCGAGGTCACCACCCGCTGGTCGTCGGCCTCGCTGCCGGGTGCGCCCAGCGACCCGCTCCCCACGGACCCCGACTGGGCGGGCGGCAGCCTCTACACCGACCGCCGTGACATCACCGTGAACGCCTCGCCGGACGCCCTGTGGCGGGTCGTCGAAGGGGTGGGCGGGGACCACGGCTGGTACTCCTTCCCCCTCGCCTGGGCCGTGCGCGGCTGGCTGGACCGGCTGGTCGGCGGGGTCGGCCTGCGCCGTGGCAGACGGGACGCGGAACGGCTCAGGGTCGGGGATTCGCTGGACTTCTGGCGGGTCGAGGAGATCGAGCCGGGGCGGCTGCTGCGGCTGCGGGCCGAGATGCGGCTGCCGGGCCTGGCGTGGCTGGAGATGTACGCCGAGCAGGACGACCGGGGGCGCACCCGCTACCGGCAGCGCGCCCTCTTCCACCCGCGCGGGCTGCTCGGACACGCGTACTGGTGGAGTGTCTCGCCGTTCCACGCCGTCGTGTTCGGCGGGATGGCGCGCAATATCGCGAGGGCGGCCGAGAGCCGGTCCGCCCTCAAGCAGTCGGCCGCCGGGGCCCGTTGACGTGAGTCCCAGCCCGCCCGTCCCCCTACCAGGAGTGGTGCCATGACCGTGTCGGTCGTCCTGTTCACGTCCGACCTGCGGCTGCACGACAATCCGTCGCTGCTCGCCGCCCTCGCGTCGGCGGACGAGGTGGTGCCGCTGTTCGTCCTCGACGCGGGCATCGAGTCCGCCGGGTTCGCCGCCCCCAACCGGCGGGCGTTCCTCGCTGACTGCCTCGCGGATCTCGACGCGGGGCTGCGGGAGCGCGGCGGCCGTCTCGTCGTACGGTCGGGTGGCGTGGTCGACCAGGTGTGCCGGGCCGCCGCGGAGAGCGGCGCCGCCGAGGTGCACCTGGCGGCGGGGGTCAGTGCGTACGCCTGGCGCCGTGAGGACCGGCTGCGGGCGGCGCTGGAGGCCGACGGACGCCGCCTGCGGGTGCACGACGCGGTGATCACCGCCGTGCCGCCCGGCGCGGTCACCCCGGCCGCGTCGGACCACTTCGCGGTGTTCACCCCGTACTTCAGGCGCTGGTCTCAGGAGCGGCTGCGCAGTGTCCGGGGCGCGCCCCGGGTGGTGCGGGTTCCGGACGGCGTCGGCTCGGAGCGGCTGCCGTCCCGTAAGGACCTGACCGGGATTTCCGCGGGGCTCGCAAGGGGCGGCGAAACGGCGGCCCGCACACAGTGGTCGGCCTGGCGGCGCGGTGGGCTCGCCGGTTACGCGGCCGGTCACGACGACCTGTCCGGCGATGCGACGTCCAGGCTCTCGCCGCATCTGCACTTCGGCACCCTCTCCCCCGTCGAGCTGGTGCGGTCGGCTGCCCGGCAGGGCGGGGCCGGCCCGGAGGCGTTCGTCAGGCAGCTGTGCTGGCGGGACTTCCACCACCAGGTGCTGGCCGCCCGGCCGGAGTCGGCCGACGCCGACTACCGGACCCGGCACGACCGCTGGCGGTCCGGGGGCCCGGTCGAGGAGGAGATCACGGCCTGGCGGGAGGGCCGTACCGGATATCCCGTGGTCGATGCCGCCATGCGCCAGCTGCGCCACCAGGGCTGGATGCACAACCGGGGGCGGCTGCTGACGGCGAGCTTCCTCACCAAGACGCTGTACGTGGACTGGCGGGTCGGCGCCCGGCACTTCCTGGAGCTGCTGGTGGACGGGGACATCGCCGACAACCAGCTCAACTGGCAGTGGGTGGCGGGGACGGGCACGGACAGCCGGCCGAACCGGGTGTTCAACCCGGTCGCCCAGGGCAAGCGGTACGACCCGGACGGCGGTTACGTCCGCCGCTGGGTGCCCGAACTCGACGGGCTCGAAGGCGCCTCCGTACACGAACCGTGGAAGCACCGCGGCGCCGCCGGCGCCTATCCCCCGCCGCTGCTCGAACTCTCCGAGGGCCTGGCCCGCTTCAAGCGGGCCCGTGACCTGGGCTGAGGCCGGCCCCGGCGCATTCCGGGGCCGGTTGCCGGCTCGGGACCCGGCGTCAGACCCCGTCGGGGTCGGCACGCTCCAGCGCGGGGCGCGGCCCCGGCCCGGTCTCGGTGAGCAGGAAGTCGGCCGCCGCGGTGTCGGTGACCAGGCTGGTGACCAGACCGGACTTCAGGACCGCTCCGATCGCCGCCGCCTTGCGCTGGCCGCCCGCGATGGCCACGACCTCGGGGATACGGCGCAGCCGGTCGGCCTCGACGGTGATGCACCGCTCGCCCAGATCGCGGCCGACCCGTCGCCCCTGGGCGTCGAAGAGGTGCGCGGACATCTCGGCGGCCACACCGAGCGAGGCGTAGTGCGCCCGCTCCGCGTCGCTGAGCATGTCGTGGACGGTGGAGATGCCCGGCTCCCAGGAGCCGATGGACACCGCGGCCACCGTCACCTTGTCGAAGTACTCGAAGGCACGGGCGATCCCGGTCTGGTTGCGCAGCGCGGCGGCGGTGGCCGGGTCGGGCAGCAGCATCGGGGCGTAGATGGGATGGGCCTCGCCGCCGGACACCTGGGCGGCACGCCGTACGGCCTCGACCGAGCCGCGCTCGGCGGTCCCCGCGTCGTACACACCGGTGAGCTGGACGACCGTGCACGGCGGGAGGGCGTCCAGCGCCGCCGCCATGTGAATCGTGGACCGGCCCCAGGCCAGGCCCAGCACATCGCCCTCGGTCACCAGTTCGCCGAGCAGGTCGGCCGCCACCTCGCCGAGGTTCTCGGGGTCGGGTGCGTCGTCCGCCGCGTCCGCGGGGGACTCGACGACCACGGCGTGCCGCAGTCCGTACCGCGCCCGCAAGGCGTCCGAGCGCTCCGCGTCGAGCTCGGCGGGGACCCGGATCTCGATCCGTACGAGATCACGCTCCAGCGCCGTTTCCAGGACCCGCGCGACCTTGAAGCGGCTGACGCCGAACTCCTCCGCGATCTGGATCTTGGACTTTCCCTCCAGGTAGAAACGACGGGCCATGGCCGCCGCTTGCACCAGCTCCGCGGGTCCCATCCGCAGGGCTGATCGACCCGCCGACATAGCAGACACCGCGATCTCCTCACTGCTGTTCACTCCCCGAATCCGCCATCCTGTCAGACCGGGCACATCTTGATCGGCCCCGAAGGGCCGCGTTCATCTCCTGGTGGCTCAATGGCCGCAGGACCAGGCCGCCGCGGCGGTCGTCTCCTGCGCCTGGTGCCGGAGCATGCGGACGGCCGCCGCCGGGTCGTCCGCGCCGTACACGGCGGAGCCCGCGACGAAGACGTCCGCGCCGGCCTCCGCGCACCGCTCGATCGTCGACGCCGAGACCCCGCCGTCGACCTGGAGCCAGAGTTCGAGGCCGTGCTTGGAGATCAGCTCACGGGTGCGGCGGATCTTCGGCAGCATGATGTCCAGGAAGGACTGGCCGCCGAAGCCCGGCTCCACGGTCATGATCAGCAGCATGTCCAGCTCGGGGAGCAGGTCCTCGTACGGCTCGATCGGCGTCGCGGGCTTCAGCGCCATCGACGCGCGGGCCCCCTTGGCCCTGATCTCCCGTGCCAGCCGTACGGGGGCCGCCGCCGCCTCCGCGTGGAAGGTGACGGAGCCCGCGCCCGCCTCGACGTACTGCGGGGCCCAGCGGTCCGCGTCCTCGATCATCAGATGGCAGTCCAGCGGGGTGTCCGTCGCCCTGCTGAGCGCTTCCACCACCGGGACGCCGAGCGTCAGATTGGGTACGAAGTGGTTGTCCATCACGTCGACGTGGAGCCAGTCGGCACCTTCGACGGCCTTCGCCTCCTCCGCGAGGCGGGAGAAGTCGGCGGACAGGATGCTGGGGTTGATCTGCACGGCCATGCCCCAAGCCTGCCATGCCCCGGCGCAGTTGCCTGCCACGGTACGGACCGAAGGGGTACGGGTATCCGTACACTCCGCGCAATCCTCGCATGCGACGGAGGTCGCGGGGCGCGCCCCGCGACCGTGCGGAGCGTCAGGCCGTGCGCCGCAGCAGGGCGAGGTACATCGCGTCGGTGCCGTGCAGATGCGGCCACAGCTGGACGTCGGGGCCGTCACCGACCGCGGCCACGCCCGGCATCAGCGGCCTGACGTCGATCCACTCGGCCTCGACCGGCTGGCCGCCCCGCCCCTTCAGCACGTCCTCGACGACCACGCGGGTCTCGGCCAGGTGCGGGGAACAGGTCGCGTACCCGACGACGCCGCCGACCCGGACCGCGCTCAGTGCCTCCCTGAGCAGTCCGCGCTGCAGGGGTGCGAACCCCTCCAGGTCCGCGGGGCGCCGCCGCCACCGCGCCTCCGGCCTGCGCCGCAGCGCGCCCAGTCCGGTGCACGGCACGTCCATCAGCACCCGGTCGAAGGAGCCCGGCAGCCACGGCGGCCGGGTGCCGTCGGCCGCGATGACCTGATACGGGCCCGGGTTGCCCGCCAGTGTCCGCTCGACGAGACGGGCCCGGTGCGGCTGCTTCTCGGAGGCCAGCAGCGCCGCCCCCCGCCCGGCGGCGAGCGCGGCCAGCAGCGCGGCCTTCCCGCCGGGGCCGGCGCACCCGTCGAGCCAGCGCTCGTCGCGGCCCTCGATCGGCGCGTTGGCCAGCGCCGTGGCAACGAGCTGGCTGCCCTCGTCCTGGACCCCGGCCCGGCCGTCGCGGACGGCTTCGATCGCGCCGGGCTCGCCGCCCTCGGCGAGCCGTACGGCATACGGCGACCAGCGTCCGGGCAGCGCGGAGTCGGCGCCGACCGTTTCGATCAGTTCGTCGGTGGTGGACCGGCCGGGCCTGGCGACCAGCGTCACCTCGGGGCGCTCGTTGTCGGCCTCCAGGAGATCCTCGATACCGGCGCGGCCACCGCCCAGCGAGTCCCACAGCGCGGAGACGATCCAGCGGGGGTGCGAGTGGACCACCGCCAGGTGCTCCTCCGCGTCCTGGTCGTAGGGCGGGGCGACCCGCTCCAGCCAGCCGTCCAGGTCGTCGGCCGCGACCTTGCGCAGCACCGCGTTGACGAACTTGGCCCGCCCGTCGCCGAGCACCACCCTGGCCAGCTCCACGCTCGCGGAGACCGCCGCGTGGGTGGGGATACGGGTGCCGAGCAGCTGGTGCACGCCGAGCGCCAGCACGTCGAGGACCGGCGGATCGACCTGGCGCAGCGGCCGGTCGATGCACGCCGAGATGATCGCGTCGTAGGTGCCCTGACGGCGCAGGGTCCCGTACACCAGCTCGGTGGCCAGCGCCGCGTCCCGCCCGTCGAACTGCGGGTTCTCGCGCGCCTTCTTCAGCAGCGGCGGCAGCACGAGGTTGGCGTACGCGTCCCGGTCGTCGACCGCCCGCAGCGCCTCGAAGGCGAGGATCCGCACCGGGTCCTTCTGCGGGCGGCGGTACGGCTTCGACTGCTGGGCGGGACGGCGGCGAGGCTGGTCGTTCACGTGAAAGGTGCTCCGCTGGTGGTGAGAGGGGGCGAACCCTCTCAGCGTACGTCCGCGGCGCCGCACCGCTCACCGGCGGTCGCGGTCGGCGGCCGGGGCTGTCCGGCCGCCGCGGACCGCGCGTCAGTCGCCGAGCAGTTCGCCCGCGGCGATCCGTACCCCGCGTGCCCAGTCGGCGGCGCGCATCGGCTTCTTGCCCTGGGGCTGGACCCAGAGCAGTTCGACGGCGTGCGAGCCGGTGCCGACGTGCACGCTGTTCTTGGAGACCGACAGTTCGCCGGGGGCCAGGTCGGTGCGGTCGGTGACCGGTGTCAGCGCGACCAGTTTGAGCCGCTCGCCGCGGAAGAGCGTCCAGGCGCCGGGCGCGGGGGTGCAGCCGCGCACCAGGCGGTCCACCCGCATGGCGGGGGCGGTCCAGTCCACCTGGGCGTCCTCGACAGTGATCTTCGGCGCCGACGAGATGCCCTCGGCGGGCTGCGGCACGGCGTGCAGGGTGCCGTCCTCGATGCCGTCCATGGTCGCCACGAGCAGCCCGGACCCGGCGAAGGCGAGCCTGGTGAGCAGATCGCCGCTGGTGTCGGTGGGGCGTACTTCCTCGGTGAGCACCCCGTACACCGGGCCCGAGTCGAGCCCCTCCTCGATCAGGAACGTCGACGCACCGGTCACCTCGTCGCCCGCGATGATCGAATGCTGTACCGGGGCCGCTCCGCGCCAGGCGGGCAGCAGCGAGAAGTGCAGATTGACCCAGCCGCGGGCCGGGACGTCGAGCGCGGTCCTGGGCAGCAGCGCGCCGTAGGCGACGACCGGGCAGCAGTCCGGGCCGATCTCCCGGAGCCTGGCGAGGAAGGCCTCGTCGCGCGGTCTGGCCGGCTTCAGCACCTCGATACCGGCCTCCTCCGCGCGCTGCGCGACCGGGCTCGCGACCAGCCGGCGACCGCGACCGGCCGGTGCGTCGGGCCGGGTGACGACGGCGGCCACCTCGTGCCGGTCGGATGCGATCAGCGCGTCCAGGGCGGGTACGGCGACCTCGGGGGTGCCTGCGAAGACGAGTTTCACTGGATGCCTCTCGGACCGACTACGTACGACAACGAGCAGCGCACCAGTCTATGGGCCGTGGACGCAGGGGGCGTACGCACAGTCGCGCGCCCCTCGCATATGCCCCTACGCCCCCGCAGCGTGACCACAACAGCAGGTGGCGCGTTGGTCAAGAGAGATTGACCGAAACAGAGATTGACCGACACGACACCATGGGCCGCACGCGCGGTCCGATCCCTTTCAACGCCGGTTCGAGAGGCTTGTTCATGGCCGACCACGCAACCCACGACGCCCAAGCGCGGGCCAGCCTGCATCTGTTGGTTCGGGACATCGAGCGGGTCCGCCGACAGGTGGACGCGCTTCGCACCCTCACCGCCCAGTTGGGCAACGTCTACCGTCCGCGCCGTTCGGGCCCTTCCACGGGCTTCGTCGTCTACGGCAGGGCGCCCGCACCGACCGTCCGGCTGGCCCAGGAGCTGCGGGACAGCGTCGAAACCCTGGTGACGGCCGCGGTGGACTTCGACCGTTCGCTGGGATTCTCGTGGGACGCGGTGGGCTCGGCGCTCGGGGTCACCAAGCAGGCGGTGCACCGCCGTTACGGCACCCGGCGAGCGGCGGCTGCTGCTGCGGCGGCCGAGCCGGAACAACCCGTACCGGCCGCTGCCGTGGAGAGCGGCCCCCCGACCCGTACCCTGCCCGTCGCACCCGGCCTGCCCACCGTTCCCGCTGCCCGGTCCATGCCTCCCCAGCCGACGGCGAACAGCCATGTCCTGCGGGAGGAAGCCCGCCCGGGTGCCCTCCCGGGGCCGCGCAACGGCTGACCCGTCACCCCACCTCCGCTGCCCCCTGCGTCGACCGCGCCGGGGGCAGCCGTGCGTTCGGCCGCCGGCCGCGGGTGGTGGACGGTGCGGCATGCCTCGGCCGGTGTTTCTCGCGCACTTCGCCCCGGCCGGTGTCCCGGGGACCCCGGCCCGGCCGAACTCCGGAGAACTGCGGCTCGGTTGAGCTCCGGAGGCCTCAGCTCAGCCGATGTCCGGCGGGTCGACCCTGATCCGTACGGGTTCGCCGCCCCGTGTCAGCCGCGCCGCCTGCGCCGTCTTGAGTGCGGCCGCGAGCGCCGCCCCGCTCCCCGGCGGCACCCGGATCAACGCCCGTTCCACGCTTTCGCCGGGCGGTGCGTCGCCCGGTCTGCGCGGCCGGTTCGGATCGGGGGACAGCACCGGTACCGGTCCCAGCACCTCCGCGTCGCCCGGCAGGTCGACCGCGTCGAGGAACGCGCTCAGCGTCTCCGGCCGCCCGGACACCGCGGCCATCCTGGACACGGGCGGGAAGCCCAGCTCGGCGCGCTCGGCCAGTTCCCGCACGGCGTGCCCGACCGGGTCCCAGCGGACCAGCGCCTGCACGGGCCGCAGCGTCGGCTCGGCGACGACGACCACGGTGCCCCCCTCTCCCTGGCCCCGTACGAGGGAGGCGGCGTCGATCCAGCGCCGCAGCGCCTCCTCGCCCGCACGCAGGTCGGGCCGCCCGAGCATCGCCCAGCCGTCGAGCAGCAGCGCCGCCGCGTATCCGCCCTCGGCGACCGGCTCGGCGCCCGGGGTGCTGACGATCAGCGCGGGCCGCCCGTCCACGGTGTCCAGCACCTGGTCACGGCCGGATGTCCGCACCGGCACCGCCGGAAACGCCCGTCCCAGCTCCTCCGCGGTACGCCGGGCGCCGACGACCTGCGCGCGCAGCCTCGTGTGACCGCATTCGAGGCAGTGCCAGCCGGTCGCGTCCTGCCCGCACCAGCCGCAGCGCAGGGCCCGTTCGTCCGGGGCCTCCAGCGGGCCCGCGCAGTGCGCGCACCGGGCTGGGGTGCGGCAGCGTTCGCAGGACAGCCGGGGCACGTACCCCCGTCTCGGCACCTGCACCAGTACCGGGCCGCTCTTCAGCCCGTCCCGCACCGCCTGCCAGGCGAGGCTCGGCAGGCGGGCCGCCCTCGCCCCTTCGTCCCGCACCAGATCCAGGTCGCCGACGGTGCGGACCAGCGGCGCCGCGGCCCTGACCTGTTCCCGGTCGGCCACCAGGGGCGCGGCCCAGCCGCTCTCGACGAGCTGGGCGGCCTCCACCGTGCAGCTCGTACTGCCCAGCAGGAAGCCGCACTTGTCGTGCGCGGCCCGGAGCAGCAGCACTTCGCGGGCGTGCGGCAGCGGTGCGTGCGGTTCGCTGTGGCTGGAGTCGCCGTCCTCCCAGATGGCGACCAGGCCGAGGTCCTGCACGGGTGCGAACATCGCGGCGCGGGTGCCCACCACGGCCCGCACCGCCCCCCGCCGCACGGCGAGCCACTGCCGGTACCGCTTCTCCGGCCCGGCGTCCGCGGTGAGCAGCGCGTGCCGCCCCGCGCCGAGAACGGCGGTGAGCGCGGAGTCCACCCGCGCGGCGGACCGTCCGTCGGGTACCACGACGAGGGCGCCGCGTCCCGAGGACAGCACCGCGGCGACGGCGCGCGCCAGTTCCTGCGGCCAGTGCGGTCCGGGCAGCGCGCTCCATACGGCGCGCGGTGCGGCGCCGGAGGCGAGTGCCCGCAGAAATCCCGGTCCCTGTCCGTACCGCTCCCAGGTCTCCGGGTCCGGAGGCCGCGGTGGCTCCAGTGGTTCGGGGGACGGCTTTCCCTCGGCCCGTGCGTTGCGGGGCGGTACGGCCAGTTGCAGAACATCGGCGAGGCTGCCCGCATACCGGTCGGCCACTGCCCTGGCGAGCCCCAGCAGGTCGGCGCCGAGCACCGGTTCGGGCGACACCACGGCGGCGAGCGCGGCCAGCGGGCCCACGTAGTCGGATTCGGCACGGCGCTCGACCACGAACCCGTCGATGAGCCCGCCGCCCTCACGGCGGCCGTCTCGCACATTGCGGCTCCCCGCGCCGAACCGCACCCGCACCCGGACACCCGGCTGAGCCGCCTCGTCCAGTTCTTCCGGTACCGCGTAGTCGAAGAACTGGTCGAGGTGGAGCACGCCCTTGTTCACCACGACCCGCGCCACCGGAAGCTCCTTGGCGAGCGCGGCCCCCCGCCAGGTGCGTGGTTTGGCGCGGGGCACCTTGGCCGTACGCACCGATTCCCGGATGAGCGCAAGCTGCTCGGGAGCCTCGCGGTCAGGAGGCTCTGGCTGCTTGTTGTCGCTGCTCACAGCCAAATTCCTACCAGACCCCACTGACATCCGGCCCGGCGGACGAGCGGCCGGACGCCGTGGGGAACGGGCTCAGCGGCCCGGCGCGGTGTCCAGGGCCAGGGTGGCGAAGGAGGCCAGCCAGTGGTCCGAGGTGAAGTCGCCGGAGGAGACGGCCGGGAGGCCCGTCGCCAGATGGGCGGCGACGGAACGCTCCAGGGCATCGCGGGCCGGGCCCTCGGGCAGTGCTCCGGCCAGGGCCCGCAGACCGGCGGCGCGGCTCAGGGCGAGCCCCAGCAGATGTCCGATCTGCGGATCGGAGCGGTCCGAGATCACCGGCGGGGTGAGCAGGGAACACGGGGTGCCGTCGGTGAGCGACGGTACAAACCGGGCGAGCCATCCGGGGAAGTCCGCGGGCGGCAGGACCCGGAGCATGGCGTGCGCCTCGGTGAGCGCGGGCGAGAGGAAGTCCTGGCCCGACGGCTCCCAGTGGAGCGGGGCGTCGTGATCGTCGGCGAACCAGCCGTGCAGCCGGTCGGTCACCGCGTCCAGCACCGGACCGGCCAGTCCGGCCTCCGCGCCCGCGTCCAGGACGAGTCCGAGACCGAAGGCGCTGTTGTTGTGGACCCCGTGCCTGACCGGGTACGTCGCCTTGGCCAGCCAGCCCGTCAGCAGTTCACCGACGGCGTCCACCAGCGGGGCCAGGGCGTCGGCCCAGCGGTCACCGGCGGGACCGCCGAGCGCACGGCACTCGGCGGCGAGCGCCACCGACCAGGCCCAGCCGTACGGCCGCTCGAACGACGGGCGACGGCGCAGGTACGCGGCCTCCACGGCGAGGTTCTCGGGGGTCAGATGGGTGTCGAGCACCTCGGTGATCCGGGCCGTGACGGCCGCGGGCAGGGCGTCCGGGATCCGGTCGCCCGAGGCCTGGTCACCCGAGGCCTGGTCACCCGAGGTCCGGGAGCTCAGGGCCTGGGACCCGAAGCGGCGCAGCAGCCGTACGAGCAACCAGTGCATGTGCACGGTGGAGTGCCAGTCGTACGACCCGTAGAAGGCCGGGTGCAGGGTGCGCGGCGCGACGATCTCCTCGGGGCCCGCGTAGAGGTGGGCGGGGGCGTTGGGGTACTCGCGGACCACGTTGTGGAGCGCCAGCTCGGCGAACGGCAGCGCGTACTCGGAAGGAAGCACGGACGGTGCGAGGGGCATGGAGGGGTCGCTCCTTGGGGGAGGTGGGACAGCGGTGGGGCGCTCGGGGATCAGAAGGCGAACAGGGCCAGGATGGCGATGTTGCAGACCAGCAGCGCTGCGGCGGTGGGCAGTTGGGCCTTGATGGGCCCGTACTGGTCCTTGAGTTCCAGCAGCGCGGCCGGGACCAGGTTGAAGTTGGCGGCCATCGGGGTGACGAGTGTGCCGCAGAAGCCGCACAGCATGCCGATGGCGAGGATCGCCGGGGTGCTGCCGTGCATCTGCTGGATGAGCACGGGCCAGCCGATCGCGGCCGTCATGACGGGGAAGGCCGCGAAGGCGTTGCCCATGACGATGGTGAAGAGGACCATGCCGCAGCAGTAGACGACCACGGCGATGAAGCGCTGGCCCTCGGGGAGGATCGCCTCGGTGATCCGGCCCACCTGGTCGCCGACGCCCGCCAGTTGGAAGATCGAGCCGAGCACGGCCAGCAGCTGGGGCAGGATCAGCGCCCAGCCCATGGATTCCAGCATGTTGCGGCCCGCGTGCAGCGGAACCGCGACGCGGCGTTCCCGCAGCACCACCATGCCGACGGCCAGCGCGGCGATCGCGCCGATGCCCAGCCCCAGGATGGTCTCGTACCCCGGCTCCAGGACCGGCTCGCCGCCGATCTTCCACTTCTTCAGCAGCGTCGCGCAGATCATCGCGACGACGGGGATGGTGAGGGCCGGCAGGAAGAGCTTGTTGCCGAAGCGGGCGGCCGAGGCGGCGCGCTCCTCGCGGGGCGGGGTGTGCGAGGCGCCCTTGCCGGTGAAGCCGAATCCGCCGAGGACGATCAGTACGAGGACGGCGAGGCCGAGCGGCTCGGCAGGAAGCGATGTGTCGACCACACCGGTCGAGTAGAAGAACGACGCGCCCAGCAGACCCCAGAAGGAGGCCGAACCGAGGCGTTTGGGGTTGGTCCGGTCGTTGGCCATCTGCGCGGCCATCACCAGGAAGACGGCGCCCACCAGCCAGAAGAAGTACTCGGACTTGATCACTTGGAGTCCTCGGGGCTGCGTGCGGTGTGGGCGGCGAGCTCGTTCTCGGCGGCGACGACCGCGAGTTCACGCTCCAGTTGGCGGTCCAGGTTCAGCAGCCGGGCGCCATGGATGACGAAGGCGCAGACCGCGGAGGGAATGGCCCACAGCGCCAGACTCAGCGGTTCCAGGTGCTGGTTGTAGGTCGAGTTCACGAACCCGGTGATCAGCAGGATCGAGCCGATGGCTATGAAACAGTCCTCGCCGAAGAAGACGCCGACGGTGTCGGCGCCGGAGGCGTGCGAGCGGATCTTCTCCCGCAGCCGCTGCGGCAGCGGTCCCCCCGCCTTGGCCTCGGCAGCCGCCTCGGCCATCGGGGCGATCAGCGGACGCACGCTCTGCGCCGGGCCGCCGATGCTGGTCAGCCCCACGGAAGCGGTGAGCTGGCGGATGAGCAGATAGAGCGCGAGAAAGCGGCCGGTCGTCAGCTTGCCGAGCTTCCCGATGAGGCTGCGTGCCTGCTCCTGGAGGCCGTAGCGCTCCAGCAGCCCGATGACCGGCAGCGTGATGACGAATACGGTCACCGAACGGGCCGAGGCGAAGTTGTTGCCGAACGCGGCCAGCACTTCCTGCGGGGACAGTTTGCCGAGCAGTCCGGTCACGATGCCGGCTGCTCCCACCACGAGGAGGGGGTTGCGGCGCGTGGCGAATCCGAGGATCACCACGAGCACGCCGAGGAGAACGATCACGCGTCGGCCTTCTTCCGCGCATGGACCTTGCGGTCCCGGTCAGACGGGGGGATGCTGCGCGAGACCCTAGGTGATTGTTCAACAAACGCACAAGAGACGTCGATCACAGAACGGACGGCAGGAGCCGTACGGGGCGTCCGGCGCCCGAAGTCTCACACCGCCGACCCCGTGCGCACCGCCCTCACTCGGCCGCGAGCCGCTGCGCGTACGCCTCGGCGAGCTGACGGCGGGAGTCCTCCAGATAGAAACCCAGCATGCGTTCGGCGCCTGCCGCGTCCCCCGCGGCCAGCCGGTCCACGAGCTCGCGGTTCCGGGTGAGATACGGCTCGTGGAAACGGCGCGGGTCCGCCATCACGTGGAAGGCCAGCCGCAGCTCGGCCAGCACATTGCCCATCAGCTCGTTCACCCGGGGACTGCCGGCCAGCCCCGCCAGCGCCTGGTGGAAGCGGATGTTGGCGGTCGAGCAGGCCGCCCAGTCGTCCACCGCGGCGGCCCGCTCACCGGTGGCCACCGCGGCTTCGGCCGCTTCCAGCGCGTACGGCGGCTCCCCCAGCGCCCGTAGCGCCGCGCACTCGACCAGCAGCCTGACCTGGTAGATGTCCACCAGGTCCGCCACCGCGAGCACCCGGACGAAAACCCCTTTGTTGAGCCGGTGTTCGAGCAGCCGCTCATGGGTGAGCAGTCGGAACGCCTCCCGCAGCGTGTTCCGGGAAACGGCGAGCGCACCGCTGAGGCTCTCCTCGGAGAGCCTGCTCCCGGGCGGGAAGTACCCCTCGGTGATCCGTTCCCGGAGGACGGAGGCGACCCGCTCCGCCGTGCCCGCTCCGGCCAGGGCGGCGCCGTCCGCCGCCAGTTCGGTGAGGTCCGGAACAACCCGGCCCGATGTCTCCGCCATGCCCGACCCCTGTTCCTCCGCCGCTCGCCGCGCGCCGCCCTCGGGGCGGCCGGGCCAAGTCAATCGCAGGAGCGCGACCGCTCCCAAGCCAACCCCTTGTCAGATTGTTGAACAATTCGTTAGCGTGCGCATGTGATGGACCTCAATGCGGATCTCGGTGAAGGCTTCGGACGGTGGAAGCTCACCGATGACGACGCCCTGCTTTCCTGCGTGACGAGCGCCAACGTCGCCTGCGGTTTCCACGCGGGCGACGCCTCGGTGATGCGCCGGGTGTGCGAGACGGCCGCCGCCCGCGGTGTTCGGATCGGCGCCCATGTCGGGTACCGGGATCTCGCCGGTTTCGGACGGCGTTCCATGGAGGTACCGCCCGCCGAGCTGGCCGCCGAGGTCGCCTACCAGATCGGCGCGCTGCGCGTCTTCGCCGAGGCCGCCGGGTCGGTCGTCTCGTACGTGAAGCCGCACGGCGCCCTCTACAACCGCACCGTCCGGGACGAGACCCAGGCCGCGGCGGTGGTCGAAGGCGTGCTGCTGGCCGGTGGCTCTCCCGCCGTGCTCGGGCTGCCCGGTTCGCAGCTGCTCGCGCACGCGTCGGCCGCGGGGCTCGACGCCGTCGAGGAAGCCTTCGCCGACCGTGCGTACACCCGGCAGGGCACCCTCGTACCGCGCGGCGAGCCCGACGCGGTCGTCCATGACGCCCCTGCCGTCGTCCGCCGTGCGGTCGGCATGGCGGTCGACCGCGCCGTCACCGCCGCCGACGGCAGCCGGATCCCGGTCGGGGCCCGGTCCCTGTGCGTGCACGGCGACTCCCCCGGCGCCGCGGAGCTGGCCCGCCGGGTCAGAGCAGCCCTGGAAGCAGCCGGCGTCACCGTCCGGGCGTTCGCATGAGCGGCCGGGACGACGTCCGGGTCCTGCCCGCGGGCCGGCACGCACTGCTCGTCGAACTGGCCACCGGCGCACACGCCGAGGCCTTCCACGCCGAACTGCTGCGCCGCCGCGCCCGCGGTGAGCTCCCCGCCGTACGCGAGATCGTTCCCGGCGCCAGGACCGTCCTGCTCGACGGCATCCCGGACATACCCCCGGGTGCCGCCGGGCGGCTCGCGTCCGACCTCGTCTCCTGGCGGATACCGCCGCTGCCGCGCGACGCGGGCGACGCGGTGGAGATCCCGGTGCTGTACGACGGCCCCGACCTCGCCGATGTCGCCGCCCGGTGGGGCGTGGGCGTCGACGAAGTGTCCCGGATCCACAGCGGCGCCGAATTCCGCGTCGCCTTCAGCGGTTTCGCGCCGGGCTTCGGCTATCTGACGGGGCTCCCCGAACGCTTCCACGTGCCTCGCCGCACCACCCCCCGTACCCAGGTCCCGGCCGGAGCCCTGGCCCTGGCGGGGCCGCACACCGGCGTGTACCCGCGCGCCTCACCGGGCGGCTGGCAGCTCATCGGCCGGATGCCGGACCCCGGCCGCCTGTGGGACCCGGCCCGCGAGCCCGCCGCGCTGCTCACCCCGGGCACCCGCGTCCGGTTCGTCGAAGCGAGTACGAGGGAGACCTGCGGATGACGGCACGGCTCCAGGTGGTCCGGGCCGGCGCCCTGACCACCGTGCAGGACGACGGCCGCCCCGGATACGCGCACCTCGGTGTGGGTCACGCGGGCGCCCTGGACGCCCCGGCCCGGCAGTTGGCGAACCGGCTGGCGGGCAACCGGGCCGATGCCGCCGTACTGGAGACCACGCTCACCGGCTGCGCGGTCCGCCCGGACCGGGCGTCCACCGCCGTCGTCGGGGGCGCGCCCTGCCGCGTCACGGTCGACGGCCGTCCCGTCGCCTGGGGCGCACCGGTGCACGTCCCGGCCGGTGCGGTCCTCGAAGCGCATCCGGCCGCGCGGGGCGTGCGCAGCTATCTGGCGTTCGGTGGCGGTCTGCTCCCGGAACCCGTGCTCGGCAGCCGATCGGCCGACCTCCTCTCCGGGCTCGGCCCCGCACCGCTGCGCGACGGAGACGAACTGCCGCTCGGCACGCCCCACGGGGCCCCGGGCCGGGCGGACGCCGTGCCGTGGCCGGGCATGCCCGCGTCCCTGGTTCTGCCGGTACGGCTGGGCCCCCGCCACGACTGGTTCACCCCCGCCGCCCTGCGCACCCTGGCCACGGCCGGGTACCGGGTCTCACCGCACAGCAACCGCATCGGCCTGCGCACCGACGGCCCCGCCCTCGAACGGGCCCGACAGGGCGAACTGCCGAGCGAGGGCGTCGTTCTGGGAGCGGTCCAGGTGCCCCCCGACGGCCGCCCCGTGGTCTTCCTCAACGACCACCCGACCACCGGCGGGTACCCGGTGATCGGGGTCGTACCCCACGCGTCCCTCGCAGCCGCCGCCCAGGCGACTCCGGGCACGGCGGTGCGGTTCGTGCCCGTGCGGTGAGCCGCACGCGCGGCCCGGCCCCTGCCGCCGCCCGGAATCCACTCCCTTCCGACCCTGCACATGCCGCTGCCCGGCACCCCTGGCGAGGGGTGCCGGGCAGCGGCACGCGAAGCGGCGGTCGGCCTTACAGACCGGCGGCCCGGCGCAGGGCGTCCACGCGGTCGGTGCGCTCCCAGGTGAAGTCCGGGAGTTCGCGGCCGAAGTGCCCGTACGCGGCGGTCTGCGCGTAGATCGGGCGGAGCAGGTCGAGGTCACGGATGATCGCGGCCGGACGGAGGTCGAAGACCTCCGCGATCGCTTGCTCGATCTTCTCGACATCGGTCGCGGCCGTGCCGAAGGTCTCGACGAACAGACCGACCGGCTCGGCCTTGCCGATCGCGTACGCGACCTGGACCTCGCAGCGCGTGGCCAGCCCGGCGGCCACCACGTTCTTCGCCACCCAGCGCATCGCGTACGCCGCCGAACGGTCCACCTTCGACGGGTCCTTGCCCGAGAAGGCACCGCCGCCGTGGCGGGCCATACCGCCGTAGGTGTCAATGATGATCTTGCGGCCGGTCAGGCCGGCATCGCCCATCGGGCCACCGATCTCGAACCGCCCGGTCGGGTTGACCAGCAGCCGGTACCCCTCGGTGTCCAGCTTGATCCCGTCGTCGATGAGCTGGTTCAGCACGTGCTCGACGACGAACTCACGGATGTCCGGCGCGAGCAGCGACTCCAGGTCGATGTCCGACGCGTGCTGCGAGGAGACCACGACCGTGTCGAGGCGGACGGCCTTGTCGCCGTCGTACTCGATGGTGACCTGCGTCTTGCCGTCGGGGCGCAGGTAAGGGATGGTCCCGTTCTTACGGACCTCCGAGAGACGGCGCGAGAGCCGGTGGGCCAGATAGATCGGCAGCGGCATGAGCTCGGGCGTCTCGTCGCACGCGTACCCGAACATCAGGCCCTGGTCGCCCGCACCCTGCTTGTCCAGCTCGTCGTCCTCCGCGCCGGCGGCGGAACCCGCGACCCGCTTCTCGTACGCGGTGTCGACACCCTGCGCGATGTCCGGGGACTGCGCGCCGATGGACACCGACACGCCGCAGGAAGCGCCGTCGAAGCCCTTCTTCGAGGAGTCGTAGCCGATCTCCAGGATCTTGTCGCGCACGAGCTGCGCGATCGGCGCGTACGCCTTGGTCGTGACCTCACCGGCCACATGTACCTGGCCTGTGGTGATCAGAGTCTCCACGGCGACACGGGAGGTCGGGTCCTCGCGCAGAAGCGCATCGAGAATCGTGTCGCTGATCTGGTCAGCGATCTTGTCAGGGTGGCCCTCGGTGACAGATTCCGAGGTGAACAGACGACGGGACACAACGCTCCCTGGGGTTGCAGCGGCTGCTGGCTGATCATGGGTGGAGTGGCCGGGAGCTGCGCCCGGCTCATTCCGTGACCAGTTTATCGGTCGCCTCCGGTCAACGGGGCACGTGTCTCGCTCCGTGGGAGCCGTGTGACCCGAGGCACTCCTTACTGCGGTACGGTCATCGGCCCGCCGAACAGGCGGGAGTCCGCGTTCTGCGGCCTTGCCCCGCCGGTGGGCCGACACCAGATTTTCATCCGAGCCCGGGTATGACCAGGTCCCAGACCGTATCTGCAAGGGCTTCCTTAGTCCCGTACGGCACCGGGGTCTCACTGCCCCCCGCCGCCAGGACCACTGCTTCGTTCTCCTCGGACCCGAAGGTCTTGTGTTCCCCCACCTCATTGACGACGAGCAGGTCACAGCCCTTGCGCCGCAGTTTGTGACGGCCGTTGGAGAGGACGTCGTCGGTCTCCGCGGCGAACCCGACCACCACCTGTCCGGGCGTGGCGCGTTCCGCCGAGATCTCGGCGAGGATGTCCGGATTGCGGACCAGAGTGATCGGGGCGGGCTCCTGGCCGTCCCGCTTCTTGATCTTGCCCGCGGCGTAGGCGGCCGGGCGGAAGTCGGCCACCGCCGCGGCCATGACCACGGCGTCGGCGTCGGCCGCGGCCTCCAGGACGGCTTCGCGCAGCTGCACCGCGGTTCCCACATGGACGACGTCGGCCCCCGCCGGATCCGGCATACCGGTGTTGGCCTCGATCAGCGTCACCCTGGCGCCGCGCGCGACAGCCGTACGGGCGAGGGCGTACCCCTGCTTGCCCGACGAGCGGTTCCCCAGGAAGCGCACCGGGTCGAGCGGCTCACGGGTGCCGCCCGCACTGATCACGACATGGCGTCCGGCGAGGTCGGGTTCCGTCACTCCGCGGGCGAGCACCCGTCGGCAGGTCTCGAAGATCTCCCCCGGGTCGGGCAGCCTGCCCTTGCCGGTGTCGACGCCGGTGAGCCTGCCGACGCCGGGCTCGATCACCACGGCTCCGCGCCTGCGGAGTGTCGCGACGTTCTCCCGGGTGGCCGGGTGCTCCCACATCTCGGTGTGCATCGCGGGCGCGAAGACGACCGGACACCTGGCCGTGAGCAGGGTGTTGGTCAGCAGGTCGTCGGCGAGGCCGTGGGCCGCCCTTGCCAGGATGTCGGCGGTGGCGGGAGCGACCAGCACGAGATCGGCGGCCTGTCCGATCCGTACGTGCGGGACCTCGTGGACATCGGACCAGACCTCGGTCGACACCGGGCTGCCGGAGAGTGCCGACCAGGTGGCGGCGCCGACGAAGTGGAGCGCGGATTCGGTGGGCACGACCCGTACGTCGTGTCCGGACTCGGTCAGCCGGCGCAGCACCTCGCAGGCCTTGTACGCGGCGATGCCTCCGCTGACCCCCAGAACGACCTTCGGCTTCTGCGCCACGTCCATGTCTCCCCGGCTCCCGCATTCGGATTCGTACACCCATGACACACCACAGGCCCGGCAGTCGCGCTGCCGGGCCTGTGGTGAAAAGAAATAACTGTCTGCTGTTACTGCGCGGGGCCTTCGATGGCCTCGGAGGTCAGCAGACCCGCGTTGATCTCGCGGAGCGCGATCGAGAGGGGCTTCTCGTGGACGTGAGTGTCCACCAGCGGACCGACATACTCCAGCAGGCCTTCGCCGAGCTGCGAGTAGTACGCATTGATCTGACGCGCGCGCTTGGCGGCGTAGATCACGAGGCTGTACTTCGAGTCGGTTGCCTCAAGCAGCTCATCAATCGGCGGGTTGATGATGCCCTCGGGCGTGGTGATGGAAGAGGACACTCTCTGCCTTCCGATGGAGTGAATATCAAAGAACCTTGACCAAGGCTAGCAGCTCACGGGCCACGTCTTCGACGGAGGTATTGACAAGGGTCGTATCGAACTCCGACTCGGCGGCCAGTTCGATCTTGGCGACGGCCAGCCGTCGCTCGATGACATCGGGCGCCTCGGTCCCGCGACCGGTGAGCCTGCGGACCAGTTCGTCCCAGCTCGGCGGGGCGAGGAAGACCAACTGGGCCTCGGGCATCGACTCGCGCACCAGCCGGGCGCCCTGGAGATCGATCTCCAGGAGCACCGGCTCCCCGGCTTCGAGACGGTCGAGTACGGCACGGCGCGGGGTGCCGTACCTGTTGCCCGCGAACTCGGCCCACTCGAGCAGCTCACCGTTGGCGACGAGCTTGTCGAACTCCTCGTCGTCCACGAAGAAGTACTGGACGCCGTCGCGCTCGCCGGGGCGCGGCTTACGGGTCGTCGCCGACACCGAGAGCCAGACCTCGGGGTGCACCTTGCGCATATGGGCGACGACCGTGCTCTTGCCGACCCCGGAGGGGCCGGAGAGCACGGTCAACCGCGGATGGGGGTCCGGGGATACGGGGGTCGTCCCCCGGGGTGTTACAGCCATGCGGCGATTATTCCAGCTTCCCAGGGGTGCCTGGGACGTCAGGCAGAGCCGCCACCGAACTCGCGCTCCAAAGAGGCGATCTGATTGGAGCCGAGACCGCGCACACGGCGGCTCTCGGAGATGCCGAGCCGCTCCATGATCTGCTTGGCGCGGACCTTGCCGACGCCAGGCAGGGACTCAAGGAGAGCGGAGACCTTCATCTTCCCGATGACGCCGTTCTCCTGGCCCTGCTTGATGACCTCGTGCAGAGACGCGCCGGAGTGCTTGAGTCGATTCTTGACCTCGGCCCGCTCCCGGCGAGCCGCGGCGGCCTTTTCGAGCGCGGCTGCGCGCTGTTCAGGGGTAAGGGGCGGAAGAGCCACGCCTACGTCACCTCGGATGTCGAACTGTCGGATACGGACCGGTGAGGAACTGATCGCCCCACACCTGCGGAGCGACGTGCAACGAAGTTGCGCGTCGGCTCTCGACGGAGACTAGCGGCCACGGCCGCTCCAGTCAGCGAGAACAGACGAAAAGTCCTGGTCAGCCTTGGCCGGAGCGGATATTTAGGGCATAACACCCCGGTTTTCAGCCCCGCGGACGTCAACTGGCTGAAACTGCTCACCACACCCTCACTTTTTCGGACCCTCCGGCCCCCTACCTCGCGGGTCCCGCTAGGGCGCGACCGCCGCACGCACCTCGTCGGTGAAACGGGCGGCCGAATCGCGCAGCGCCGTGCGATCCGGACCGTGACGGAGAACACCCCGGCTGACGCTCGGCACGACGTTCCCGACGGCCCGGCCGAACACACCCGGCAGATCCGCGGGCGTCGCGCCCTGGGCGCCGATGCCGGGGGCCAGCAGCGGACCGTTGATGTCGAGGCGCACCCCCGCGTCGCCGAGCGTGGCGCCGACGACGGCGCCCACCGAGCCGAGCGGCTGCGCGCCCTCGTTCTCGGCCGCCATGTGGTCGAGCATCAGCTGGGCGAGCGACTGCCCGTCGGCCGCCGTGGCCCGCTGGACCTCGGCGCCCTCCGGGTTGGAGGTCAGTGCGAGGACGAAGACGCCCGCGCCGCTGAGCACCGCCGCGTCCAGGGCGGGCCGCAGCGAACCGAAGCCGAGGTACGGCGAGAGGGTCACCGCGTCCGAGAAGAGCGGCGAGTCCTTGTCCAGGTAGGTCGCCGCGTACGCGCCCATCGTCGAGCCGATGTCGCCGCGCTTGGCGTCCATCAGGACCAGGGCGCCCGCCGACCGCGCCTCGGCGACCGCCTTCTCCAGTACCGCGATGCCCCGCGAGCCGAAGCGCTCGAAGAACGCCGACTGCGGCTTGAGGACGGCGACCCGGTCGGCCAGCGCCTCGACGACCGTACGGGTGAAGCGCTCCAGGCCCGCGACGTCGTCGCCGAGGCCCCAGTCGGCCAGCAGGGACGCGTGCGGGTCGATGCCGACGCAGAGCGGACCGCGGGTGTCCATCGAGCGGCGCAGCCGGGCGCCGAACGGTTCGGGGGCGTTCATCGGGTGACCTTCCGGTTCTCGGCGCCGACGGCCTCGGCGAGGGTGGCGTACGGACTGGCGCGCAGCCGGGCGGCCAGGCCCTTGTGGATCGCGCGGGCCCAGCAGGGGCCCTGGTAGATGAACGCGCTGTACCCCTGGACGAGCGTGGCACCCGCCAGGATCCGCTGCCAGGCGTCCTCGGCGGTCTCGATGCCGCCGACCCCGATCAGGGTGAGGTCGTCGCCCACGCGGGCGTGCAGACGGCGCAGAACCTCCAGGGAGCGCTCCTTGAGCGGCGCGCCGGAGAGGCCGCCCGTCTCCGCGGTCAGCGCCGGGGACGATGTCAGGCCGAGGCCGTCGCGGGCGATCGTGGTGTTGGTGGCGATGATGCCGTCCAGGCCGAGCTCCACGGCCAGGTCGGCCACGGCGTCCACGTCCTCGTCGGCGAGGTCGGGGGCGATCTTGACCAGGAGCGGGACGCGGCGCGACGTGACCGTACGGTCGGCCGCTTCGCGAACGGCCGTCAGCAAGGGCCGCAGCGCCTCGGTGGCCTGGAGGTTCCGCAGTCCGGGGGTGTTCGGGGAGGAGACGTTCACCACCAGGTAGTCGGCGTGCCGGGCCAGCCGCTCGGTCGACGCGACGTAGTCGCCGACGGCCTCCGCCTCGGGGACGACCTTCGTCTTGCCGATGTTGACGCCGACGGTGGTCCTGAAGACCGGGACGCGGACGGCCAGCCGGGCCGCCACGGCCGCGGAGCCCTCGTTGTTGAACCCCATGCGGTTGATGAGCGCCCGGTCGTCCACCAGGCGGAAGAGGCGCTTCCTGGGGTTGCCCGGCTGCGGCTGCGCGGTGACCGTGCCGATCTCGACGTGGTCGAAACCGAGCATGGTCATGCCGTCGATGGCGACGGCGTTCTTGTCGAAGCCCGCGGCGAGACCGAACGGTCCGTGCATCCGCAGGCCGAAGGCCTCGGTGCGCAGCTCCTTGTACCGGGGCGCGAGGGCCGCGGCGGTGAACGTACGCAGGACCGGGACGCGCGCCGCGAGGCGGATCCAGCGGAAGGCCAGGTGGTGGGCGCGCTCCGGGTCCATCCGCTTGAAGACCAGGTCGAAGAAGAGTTTGTACATCAGGCTTTCAGGCTTTCCTCGGGACGGGACGGCGAGCTCCGTCGGAGAGTTCATGAAGAATCGGAGAGTTCATGAAGAGGGGGACACCGTTTCCGGTGTCCCCCTCTTGGGCTGCTAGCTCTCGCGTGCCGCCGTCAGATGCCGGGCGTGTTCCTGGAGGGAACGGACGCCGACGTCTCCGCCGTTCAGCGCGTCGATGCCCTGGACGGCCGCGGCGAGGGCCTGCACCGTCGTGAGGCACGGGACGGCGCGGGCCACGGCCGCCGTACGGATCTCGTAGCCGTCGAGCCGGCCGCCGGTCCCGTAGGGGGTGTTGACGATGAGGTCGACCTCGCCGTCGTGGATGAGCTGGACGATGGTCCGCTCGCCGGACGGGCCCTCGCCCTCGCTGAGCTTGCGGACCACCGTGGCGTTGATGCCGTTGCGGCGCAGCACCTCGGCGGTCCCGGAGGTGGCGAGCAGCTCGAAGCCGTGCGCGACGAGTTCACGCGCGGGGAAGATCATCGAGCGCTTGTCGCGGTTGGCGACCGAGATGAACGCCCGGCCCTTGGTGGGCAGCGGGCCGTAGGCGCCGGCCTGCGACTTGGCGTACGCGGTGCCGAAGACCGAGTCGATGCCCATGACTTCGCCGGTGGAGCGCATCTCCGGGCCCAGCACGGTGTCGACCCCGCGGCCGTGCATGTCGCGGAAGCGCGACCACGGCATCACGGCCTCCTTGACGGAGATCGGCGCGTCCTGCGGCAGGGTGCCGCCGTCGCCGGCCGCCGGGAGCATGCCCTCGGCGCGGAGTTCGGCGACGGTGGCGCCCAGCGAGATGCGGGCGGCGGCCTTGGCCAGCGGGACCGCGGTCGCCTTCGAGGTGAAGGGAACGGTCCGCGAGGCGCGCGGGTTGGCCTCCAGGACGTAGAGGATGTCGCCGGAGAGCGCGAACTGGATGTTGATCAGCCCGCGCACACCGACGCCCTTGGCGATGGCCTCGGTCGAGGTGCGCAGCCTCTTGATGTCGTGGCCGCCGAGGGTGATCGGGGGCAGCGCGCAGGCGGAGTCGCCGGAGTGGATACCGGCCTCCTCGATGTGCTCCATGACGCCGCCGAGGTACAGCTCGGTGCCGTCGTAGAGGGCGTCGACGTCGATCTCGATGGCGTCGTCGAGGAAGCGGTCGACCAGGACCGGGCGGGTGGGGCTGATCTCGGTGGACTCGGCGATGTACGAGGAGAGGCGGGTCTCGTCGTACACGATCTCCATGCCACGTCCGCCGAGCACGTACGAGGGACGGACCAGGACCGGGTAGCCGATCTCGTCGGCGATGGCCTTGGCCTCGTCGAAGGTGGTGGCCGTGCCGTGCTTGGGCGCGGGCAGTCCGGCCTCGGCGAGCACCCGGCCGAAGGCGCCGCGGTCCTCGGCGGCGTGGATCGCCTCCGGCGGGGTGCCGACGACCGGTACGCCGTTGTCCTTGAGCGCCTGCGCCAGGCCGAGCGGGGTCTGGCCGCCGAGCTGGACGACGACGCCCGCGACCGGACCGGCGAGGGTCTCGGCGTGGACGATCTCCAGGACGTCCTCCAGGGTGAGCGGCTCGAAGTAGAGCCGGTCGGAGGTGTCGTAGTCGGTGGAGACGGTCTCGGGGTTGCAGTTGACCATCACGGTCTCGTAGCCGGCGTCGCTGAGCGCGAACGAGGCGTGGACGCAGGAGTAGTCGAACTCGATGCCCTGGCCGATCCGGTTCGGGCCCGAGCCCAGGATGATCACGGCGGGCTTCTCGCGCGGCGCGACCTCGCTCTCCTCGTCGTACGAGGAGTAGAAGTACGGGGTCTTCGCGGCGAACTCGGCGGCGCAGGTGTCGACCGTCTTGTAGACCGGGCGCACCCCGAGCGCGTGCCGGACCTCGCGCACGACGTCCTCGCGCAGACCGCGGATCCCGGCGATCTGGGCGTCGGAGAAGCCGTGACGCTTGGCGTCGGCGAGCAGTTCGGGGTCGAGCTTCTCGGCGGCGGCCAGTTCGTCGGCGTGCTCCTTGATCAGGAACAGCTGGTCGACGAACCAGGGGTCGATCTTCGTGGCGTCGAAGACCTCCTCGGGGGTGGCACCGGCCCGCATGGCCTGCATGACGGAGTTGATCCGGCCGTCGGTGGGCACCTTGGCGATCTCGAGGAGCGTGTCCTTGTCGCCGGGGTCCCCGGTGAAGGTGAACTGCGAGCCCTTCTTCTCCAGCGAGCGCAGCGCCTTGTTGAGCGCTTCGGAGAAGTTCCGGCCGATCGCCATGGCCTCGCCCACCGACTTCATGGTGGTGGTGAGGGTGGCATCGGCGGCCGGGAACTTCTCGAACGCGAACCGCGGCACCTTGACGACGACGTAGTCGAGCGTGGGCTCGAAGGAGGCCGGGGTCTTCTCGGTGATGTCGTTGGGGATCTCGTCCAGCGTGTAGCCGACGGCGAGACGGGCGGCGATCTTCGCGATCGGGAAGCCGGTCGCCTTGGAGGCGAGCGCCGACGAACGCGAGACCCGCGGGTTCATCTCGATCACGATGATCCGGCCGTCTTCGGGGTTGACGGCGAACTGGATGTTGCAGCCACCGGTGTCGACGCCGACCTCGCGGATGATGGCGATGCCGATGTCACGCAGCCGCTGGTACTCGCGGTCGGTCAGCGTCATCGCGGGGGCGACGGTGATCGAGTCGCCGGTGTGCACGCCCATCGGGTCGAAGTTCTCGATGGAGCAGACCACCACGACGTTGTCGTGCTTGTCGCGCATCAGCTCCAGTTCGTACTCCTTCCAGCCGAGGATGGACTCCTCCAGGAGCACCTCGGTGGTCGGCGAGAGCATGAGGCCCTGTCCGGCGATCCGGCGCAGCTCCTCCTCGTCGTGCGCGAAGCCGGAACCGGCGCCGCCCATGGTGAAGGAGGGGCGTACGACGACGGGGTATCCGCCGAGCACGTCGACGCCGTTGACGACGTCGTCCATCGTGTGGCAGATGACCGAGCGGGCGGACTCGCCGTGGCCGATCTTCGTGCGCACGGCCTCGACGACGCCCTTGAAGAGGTCGCGGTCCTCGCCCTTGTTGATCGCCTCGACGTTGGCGCCGATCAGTTCGACGCCGTACTTCTCCAGGACACCGTTCTCGTGCATCGAGATGGCGGTGTTGAGCGCGGTCTGGCCGCCGAGGGTCGGCAGCAGCGTGTCGGGGCGCTCCTTGGCGATGATCTTCTCGACGAACTCCGGGGTGATCGGCTCGACGTACGTGGCGTCGGCGATCTCCGGGTCGGTCATGATCGTGGCCGGGTTGGAGTTGACCAGGATGACCCGCAGGCCCTCGGCCTTGAGGACCCGGCAGGCCTGGGTACCCGAGTAGTCGAACTCCGCGGCCTGGCCGATGACGATCGGTCCGGAACCGATGACCAGGACGGACTGGATATCGGTGCGCTTAGGCACGCTGGCCCTCCATGAGCTCTGTGCTGTGCTGGTTGTTGTCCCGCATGAGCTCGACGAACCGGTCGAAGAGGTACGCGGCGTCGTGCGGGCCCGCGGCCGCTTCGGGGTGGTACTGGACGCTGAACGCGGGCTGGTCGAGCAGCTGGAGGCCTTCGACCACGTTGTCGTTGAGGCAGACGTGGGAGACCTCGGCGCGGCCGTACGGGGTCTGGGTGACCTCGTCGAGCGGCGCGTCGACGGCGAAGCCGTGGTTGTGCGCGGTGACCTCGACCTTGCCGGTCGTACGGTCCTGCACGGGCTGGTTGATCCCGCGGTGGCCGTACTTGAGCTTGTACGTACCGAAGCCGAGGGAGCGGCCCAGCAGCTGGTTGCCGAAGCAGATGCCGAAGAGCGGCGTCTTCCGCTCCAGGACGGTCTTGATGACGGTCAGGTCGGCGGTGGCGGGGTCGCCGGGGCCGTTGGAGAGGAACACTCCGTCGGGGGCGATCGCGTACACGTCCTCGGCGGTGGCGGTCGCGGGCAGGACGTGCACCTCGATGCCGCGCTCGGCCATCCGGTGCGGGGTCATGCCCTTGATGCCGAGGTCGATGGCGGCGACGGTGAACTTCTTCTCGCCGATCGCCGGGACCACGTACGTCTCGGAGGTGGCGACCTGGGCGGAGAGGTCGGCGCCGTCCATCTCGGGCGCCTGCCGCACCTTGGCGAGCAGTACGCCTTCGTCGGCGAGGGCGTTGCCGGAGAAGATGCCGACGCGCATCGCACCGCGCTCGCGCAGGTGGCGGGTGAGTGCGCGGGTGTCGATGCCGCTGATGCCGACGACGCCCTGCTTCACCAGTTCCTCGTCGAGGGAGCGCCGCGCACGCCAGTTCGACGGGATGCGTGCGGGGTCGCGTACGACGTAGCCCGCCACCCAGATCTTCGCGGACTCGTCGTCCTCGTCGTTGACGCCGGTGTTGCCCACGTGCGGGGCGGTCATCACGACGACCTGGCGGTGGTACGACGGGTCGGTGAGGGTTTCCTGGTAGCCGGTCATGCCGGTGTTGAACACCGCTTCGCCGAAGGTCTCCCCCACGGCCCCGTAGGCACGGCCGCGGAAGCTGCGGCCGTCCTCCAGGACGAGTACGGCGGGAGACGCCACTTTCCTCTTCTCGGCGTTCCCCGGACTGGAGAGGGTCATCGTGCGGTGCCTTCCGTAGTGCTGGTGTGAGTGGAGTGGGTGACGGGCCGGGTCATGGCGTTGACCGCATCGACCCAGTCGGCCTGTCCGGCCGAGTGGTCGGAGCGGAAGCCCGAGTCGAGCAGTTCGTCGCCGTGCTGCCAGGTGATGATCAGCATGCCGCCCTCGGTGAGGACCTTGCCCGCGATGCCCTTGTCGAGCCTGGCCTCGCGCAGCTGCGCCACCGGGATGAAGAAGTCGCTCGCCCCGGGACGTACGACGTCCACACCGGCGTCGGTGAGCGTCACGTCCGCCCTGCTGCGGGTGCCCAGGCCGTGCGCGACGATCCGGTCGAGCCACTGCCCGGCCGTCGTCGAGCCGTGGTAGCGACCGCTCATACTCAGTCTGGCGGTACCGGGGTCGTCCGGCGCGGTGGGCAGCTCGGGCAGGTCGCTCTGGAGCGTCCCGCGCCACTTCCAGCCCTCGCGCATCAGCCAGTAGACGAGCGCGACGAAGAGCAGCAGGCCGACGATCCAGCCGATGCGGTCCGACCAGTCGGTGACTGTCGCCGACTTCTGTTCGGCTGCGAGTTGGAGATTGATGAGAGGTGTCACGCCAGTGTCCCGTCCACGACCGTTGCCCGGCCCCGCAGGAAGGTATGGGTGACACGTCCCGGCAGCTCACGGCCCTCGTAGGGGGTGTTGCGACTGCGGGAGGCGAAGCCTGCGGGGTCCACCTCACCACGGTAAGCCGCGTCGACCAGCGTGAGGTTCGCGGGCTCGCCCACCGCCACGGGGCGGCCGTGGCCCGTCAGGCGCCCGATGGCCGCGGGGCGGAAGGACATCCGGTCGGCGACGGTCTCCCAGTCGACGAGGCCGGTGTCGACCATCGTCTGCTGGACGACGGAGAGCGCGGTCTCCAGGCCCACCATGCCCATGGCGGCGGCGGCCCACTCGCAGTCCTTGTCCTCGTGCGGGTGCGGGGCGTGGTCGGTGGCCACGCAGTCGATCGTGCCGTCGGCGAGGGCCTCGCGCAGGGCCATGACGTCGGCCTCGGTGCGCAGCGGCGGGTTCACCTTGTAGACGGGGTTGTACGTGCGTACCAGTTCGTCGGTGAGCAGGAGGTGGTGCGGGGTGACCTCGGCGGTGACCTTCCAGCCCTTGGACTTGGCCCAGCGGACGATCTCCACCGAGCCTGCGGTCGACAGGTGGCAGATGTGCACGCGGGAGTCGACGTGGGCGGCGAGGAGGACGTCGCGGGCGATGATCGACTCCTCCGCGACGGCGGGCCAGCCGCCGAGGCCCAGCTCGGAGGAGACGATGCCCTCGTTCATCTGGGCGCCCTCGGTGAGCCGCGGCTCCTGGGCGTGCTGGGCGACGACACCGTCGAACGCCTTCACGTACTCCAGGGCACGGCGCATGATCACCGCGTCGTCGACGCACTTGCCGTCGTCGGAGAAGACCCGCACGGCGGCGGCGGAGTCGTGCATCGCACCGAGTTCGGCGAGCTGCTTGCCCGCGAGCCCGACGGTGACGGCGCCGATCGGCTGCACGTCGCAGTAGCCGGACTCCTTGCCGAGGCGCCACACCTGCTCGACGACCCCGGCGGTGTCGGCGACGGGGAAGGTGTTGGCCATGGCGTGGACGGCGGTGAATCCGCCGACCGCGGCGGCCCTGGTACCGGTGAGCACCGTCTCGGAGTCCTCACGGCCGGGCTCCCGCAGGTGGGTGTGGAGATCCACCAGGCCGGGCAGCAGGATCCGGCCTTCGGCCTCGATGACCTCGGCGCCGTCGGCGGACAGGCCGTGGCCCACCGCCGCGATCGTCTCGCCGTCGATCAGGACGTCCTGCGGCTCGCCGCCGAGCACCTTCGCACCACGGATCAGGGTCTTGCTCATGATTACTTGTTCTCCTCGGTACGGGCGGTGGAAGGCGCCGCGGCGGTGGCGGGCGACGGGTGGGCGGTGGCGGCCGGTTCGGAACCGCCCAGCAGCAGGTAGAGGACGGCCATCCGGATGGATACGCCGTTGGTGACCTGCTCGACGGCCGTGCAGCGGTCGGAGTCGGCGACCTCGGCGGTGATCTCCATCCCCCGGTTCATCGGTCCCGGATGCATGACGATCGCGTCGTCGGGCATCCGCGCCATGCGGTCGCCGTTGAGGCCGTAGCGGCGCGCGTACTCGCGTTCGGTGGGGAAGAAGGCCGCGTTCATCCGCTCGGTCTGGACGCGCAGCATCATCACGGCGTCGGACCCGGGCAGCACCCGGTCGAGGTCGTAGGAGACCTCGCAGGGCCAGTTCTCCACGCCGATGGGCACCAGGGTGGGCGGGGCGACCAGCGTCACCTGCGCGCCGAGCGTGTGCAGCAGGTGGACGTTGGAGCGGGCGACCCTGCTGTGCAGTACGTCGCCGACGATCGTGATGCGGCGGCCCTCGAGATCGCGCCCGGTCCCGGCGTCCGCGCCGACCAGCCTGCGGCGCATGGTGAAGGCGTCGAGCAGCGCCTGGGTGGGGTGCTCGTGGGTGCCGTCGCCCGCGTTGACGACGGCACCGTCGATCCAGCCCGAGGTCGCGAGGCGGTACGGGGCGCCGGAGGCTCCGTGGCGGATGACGACGGCGTCCGCGCCCATCGCCTCCAGGGTCAGCGCGGTGTCCTTGAGCGACTCGCCCTTGGAGACCGACGAGCCCTTCGCGGAGAAGTTGATGACGTCGGCGGAGAGACGCTTGGCGGCGGCCTCGAAGGAGATACGCGTCCGGGTTGAGTCCTCGAAGAAGAGGTTGACGACGGTACGGCCGCGCAGGGTGGGAAGTTTCTTGATCGGCCGGTCCGCGACCCGGGCCATCTCCTCGGCGGTGTCGAGGATCAGGACGGCGTCGTCGCGGGTGAGGTCGGCGGCCGAGATGAGGTGGCGCTTCATCTGGGTGTTCTCCATGTTTGCGGAGGATTCAGGCATGGCGGGCAGACAGCCGGGCACAGCTCTGCGGCCCCGGGCGCGGGGCAGCGAAGAGAGAGCTACCGGCCGCCGGCCGGGGCGGTCCGGGTACCGAGCAGAACGGTGTCGCGACCGTCCTCCTCGGCGAGCTGGACCCTGACCGTCTCCCGCAGCGACGTGGGGAGGTTCTTGCCGACGTAGTCGGCACGGATCGGGAGTTCGCGGTGACCGCGGTCGACGAGGACCGCGAGCTGTACGGCGCGCGGGCGGCCGATGTCGCCCAGTGCGTCGAGCGCGGCGCGGATCGTACGTCCCGAGAAGAGCACGTCGTCGACGAGGACGACGAGGCGTCCGTCGATGCCGTCCGCGGGGATGTCCGTACGGGCCAGCGCGCGGGCCGGGCGCATCCGCAGGTCGTCGCGGTACATGGTGATGTCGAGGGAGCCGACCGGGATCGTACGGCCGGTGATCTCTTCGAGCTTGGCGGTCAGCCGGCGGGCCAGGAAGACGCCGCGGGTCGGAATGCCGAGAAGTACGACGTCTTCGGCGCCCTTGGCGCGCTCGACGATCTCGTGGGCGATGCGGGTCAGTACCCGCGCGATGTCCGGGCCCTCCAGTACGGGGCGTGCGTCGGAATCGCGGGCATCCGCGCCGGAAGCCGTGCCGGCCCCCGTGTCGATGCCTGTTTCAGTGCCTGAGTCAGTGCCGTCCATGAAAACGGACCTCCTTCTCCGCCTCACGGGACGGACCTTAAAGGACGTCGAAATAACAAACCCCACGGTATCAGGGGTGCGCACGGGGCTCGCGACCCGGTCCGGAGCAGGGCCGCGACCATTCGGCTTGACGCATCCAAGTAACGCTGCGTAACCTCACAGTGAGTTACCAGCCGCGCGGCGGAGCCGCACGTCGCCACAGCGTCCGGGGAGCCATATGTCCAGCGAATACGCAAAACAGCTCGGGGCCAAGCTCCGTGCCATCCGCACCCAGCAGGGCCTTTCCCTCCACGGTGTCGAGGAGAAGTCCCAGGGCCGCTGGAAGGCCGTGGTGGTGGGTTCGTACGAGCGCGGCGACCGCGCCGTGACCGTGCAGCGCCTCGCCGAACTGGCCGACTTCTACGGCGTCCCCGTGCAGGAGCTACTGCCGGGCACCACGCCGGGCGGTGCCGCCGAGCCGCCGCCGAAGCTCGTCCTGGACCTGGAGCGCCTCGCCCACGTCCCGCCGGAGAAGGCCGGGCCGCTCCAGCGTTACGCCGCCACCATCCAGAGCCAGCGCGGCGACTACAACGGCAAGGTGCTGTCGATCCGCCAGGACGACCTGCGCACGCTCGCCGTGATCTACGACCAGTCCCCCTCGGTCCTCACCGAGCAGCTGATCAGCTGGGGCGTGCTCGACGCGGACGCCCGCCGTGCGGTCGCGCACGACGAGGGCTGAGTCCGTTCCGGACCGCTCAACAGCAGAAACGTCTCATCCTGAGGGCGGGCCCGCACGGTGCGGGCCCGCCCTCAGGCATTCCACGGCATGTGCCCCGGTCACGTGCCCGCGTCACTGTCCGGCAGGGGCGGTCCGGTAGAGCCGTCCGACGAGCTCGGGCAGCAGGCGTTCGGCCAGAGCAGGCGGCAGCGCCTGGAGGACCGCCAGGACGGGAGCCATCCGCGCGGGAAGCTCGCCGTCCGCCCCCACCCCGGCGAGGGTGAGCGCGAGCGCCGCCTCCTCGGGTGTGAGGGTGTCCGGGTCCAGCAGCCCGGCCGCCGCGGCCAGTTCGGGGTCGACCTCGGCCGGACCCAGCTCCCGGGCGGCGGTCACCGCCTTCGCCAGGGCGTCGAGCAGCTGTCGTACCGTCTCCTCGTCCGCCACCGCCGCCGTCACCGTGAGATGCAGGTTGGCGGGCGAACTCCCGAACGCCGGCTGCGGCTGCACGTACCAGCCGTGGCCACGCATCTCGTCCGCGACCACGAACGGATCGATGTCCGGCCCGTCCGCGGCGACGGCGATCAGCGAGGACTCGGGACGGCCCAGCACCCGCAGGCCGTCGATCTCCTCGATTCCGGCCCGCAGCGCCGCCGTCGCCCGGTGGACGCGCAGCGCGAGTGCGGTGTAGCCGGCGGTGCCGATCCGCTCCGTCACCGCCCAGGCGGCGGCCAGCGGGCCTGCTGACTTCGTGCCCTGGAGGGTGGCGTTGACGACCGGGTAGCCCGGCCAGGAAGCGTGGGCGAACCACCCGTGCCGGCGCAGCTCGGCGTCCTTGAAGAGCAGCACCGACGCACCCTTGGGCGTGTACGCGTACTTGTGGAGGTCCACCGAGAGCGAGGTCACGCCCGGCACCGAGAGGTCGAATGGCGGCAGTTCCGGAGCCTCGGCTGCGAGCCGCAGGTGGCCCAGGTACCAGCCGCCGATGCAGGCGTCGACGTGGCAGAGCACACCGCGCCCGGCCGCCGCTCCGGCGACCTCCGCCACCGGGTCGATCACTCCGTGCGCGTACGAGGGCGCCGAGACGACCACCAGGGCGGTGCGCCCGGTGAGCGCAGCCGCCATGTCCTCGGCGCGCACCTGGTAGGTGTCCGGGTCGACCGGCACCACCACGGTCCGGAGGCCGAAGAGCCCGGCCGCCTTGTGGAAAGCGGCGTGCGCGGTGTCGGGCAGCACCAGTTCGGGCTCGGTGACTCCGCGGGTGCGCAGGGCGTGCTCACGGGCCGTGGAGACGGCGAGCAGACAGCTCTCGGTGCCTCCGCTGGTGAAGGTGGACGCGGTGTGTGCGTCGCCGCCCAGCAGTCCGGCGGCACGCGTCACGAGGTCGTTCTCCAGCGCCACCACACTGGGGAACGCCGTCATGTCGAGGCCGTTGACGCCCGCGAACCGGGCGGCTGCCGCCGACGCCAGTTCCTCGATGCCCGCCAGGCCCGAGTCGTAGACGTACGCCATGGTGCGCCCGCCTCTGACCGGCAGATCGGCGGCGCGCAGCGCGCCGAGCCGGTCGAGGATCCGCTGGTCCGTGCAGGAATCTTCACGAGGGTCGGCCATGCGCCGAAACCTAGGGCATCTGCCGGGAAACGCACCAGGCCCGAAGCAGAAGATTGTTCATCTTCTGCTTCGGGCCCGTAGGAACGACCGCTAGGACGGGTCCGTGTCGCGGCGCAGACTCGGCTTGAGGTCCTTGAAACGGCCCAGCAGGCCGTTGATGAAGGACGGCGACTCGTCGGTGGAGAACTCCTTGGCGAGCTGCACCGCCTCGTCGATCACGACCGCGTCCGGGGTCCCGTCGACCCACACCAGCTCATAGGTGCTGAGCCTGACGATGTTGCGGTCCACGACCGGCATCCGGTCGAGGGTCCAGCCCACCGCGTAGGTGGCGATGAGGTCGTCGATGCGGTCCGCGTGTTCCGCGTACCCCTCGACGAGCTCCATCGTGTACTCACCGACCGGCGGCTGCCGGGGGTCGGTCCTGGCGTGACGGATCCAGTCCGCGAGGACCGTCTGCACGGACGCCGCGCGCTGGTCGGCCTCGAAGAGGATCTGGAAGGCGCGCTTGCGCGCCGTGTTCCGGGCAGCCACGGTTAGCTGTTCACCCGGCCGAGATAATCACCGGAGCGGGTGTCGACCTTGATCTTCTCGCCGGTCGTGATGAACAGCGGGACACCGATCTCGTAACCGGTCTCCAGGGTGGCGGGCTTGGTGCCACCGGTGGAGCGGTCGCCCTGGACACCGGGGTCGGTGTGCTGGATGGTCAGCTCGACGGCGGCCGGGAGCTCGACGTAGAGCACCTCGCCCTCGTACTGGGCGACGGAGGCGGTGAAGCCCTCGATGAGGAAGTTGGCCGCGCCGCCGACCGACTTGCGGTCGACCATCAGCTGGTCGTAGGTGTCCATGTCCATGAAGACGAAGTACTCGCCGTCCATGTACGAGAACTGCATGTCGCGGCGGTCGATGGTGGCTGTCTCGACCTTCACGCCGGCGTTGAAGGTCTTGTCGACGACCTTGCCGGAAAGCACGTTCTTGAGCTTGGTGCGCACGAAAGCCGGGCCCTTGCCGGGCTTGACGTGCTGGAACTCGACGACGGACCAGAGCTGGCCCCCGTCGAGCTTGAGCACCAGGCCGTTCTTGAGGTCGTTCGTGGAAGCCACGGTTGAGGTTCTCCTGGACTGCAGCGTGTGTGGGACCGCGGGTACTCGCTAGAGCGCGAGCAGTTCCTTGGTCGTAATGGTGAGTAGCTCGGGTCCGCCGTCCGCCTCAGGGCGTACGACGAGCGTGTCATCGATCCGGACTCCGCCCCGGCCCGGGAGGTGGACCCCCGGTTCGACGGTGACCGGCACGCAAGCGTCCAGTTTACCCATGGCCGCAGGTGCCAGCTGCGGGTCCTCGTCGATTTCGAGTCCCACACCGTGCCCGGTCGCCGCCGCGAGGCCCTCACCGTGGCCCGCGGCGTCCAGGATCTGGCGGGCCGCGCGGTCCACGTCGCGACAGGCGGCGCCGGGCACAAGGGCCTCGCGACCAGCCCGTTGTGCGGCGAACACCAGGTCGTACAGCTCGATCTGCCAGTCGGCCGGCGAGGTCCCGATGACGAACGTCCGGCCGATCTCACATCGGTATCCGCGGTACACGGCCCCGAGCCGCACGGTGAGGAAATGCCCCTCCTCGACCCGGCGGTCGGACGGGCGGTGGCTCCCCAGACCGGCGTTGGGCCCGGTGGCCACCGATGTCGGGAAGGACGGCCCCTCGGCGCCGTGGTCGATGAGCCTGCGCTCCAGTTCCAGGGCGAGATGGCGTTCCGTACGCCCGACGAGAATCGATTCGAGGAGTTCGCCCAGGGCCTGGTCGGTGATCTCCGCAGCGGTCCGCAGGGCGCTGATCTCGTCCTCGTCCTTGATGATCCGCTGCTGTTCGACGGCGCCGGCCAGATCGGCGAGGCGCAGCCGGGGCGCCACCGAGCCCAGCGCCCGGTGCCTGGCCACGGTCAGATGGCGCTCCTCCACGGCCAGCGACTCGGCGCTCCCGCCGGCCAGCAGATCCGCCGCGGCCACCGCCGGGTCACCGCCCGGCGAGGGCAGGACCGTCAGCCGCAGGTTCACGTCGGGGCGGCCGTCCGCGGGATCGTCCGTCGGTTCGGCGGGGCAGAGCAGTACGTCGTCGGAGGGGCCCAGCAGCAGCACCGCGCCCGCCGGGGCGGCTCCAGCGAGGTAGCGGACGTTGGCGGGGCGGGAGACCAGCGCGGCACCGCTGCCTGCGGCCAGGCAGCGGTCACGCAACCTGGCCCTGCGGACCGCGAACACCTCGGACATGCTCCCGAGCGTAGGAGCGGGGGCGGGTGTCGGCCGTTTCAGCGCGTCCGACCGGGGGCTTCACCAGGTGGGAGGGGAGGCGATGGAGCGGGCCAGCACGTCGTCGAGCACCTGCGCCGTGGTGGCCACGTCGTAGGTCGAGTTGTCGATGATCGGCAGCCCCGAGCCGTACCAGCCGGCCATCCGGCCGTGGATCCGGGCGACTTCCTCGTCGCCGAGGCGGCGGTTGCCGCTGCGGGCGGCGTTGCGCTCCAGTACGACCTCCAGGCCCGGCAGCAGGACGACCGGCAGCAGACCGGGGCCCACGTGCCGCTTCCAGCCGCCGAGGCCGACCACCGGACGGTCGGGGAAGACCGCGTCGTCGAGGATGCAGGAGATGCCGTTGGCGAGGAAATTCCGGGCGGCGAAGCCACAGGTGCGGCGGGCGAGGCGGTACTGGGCCTCGGAGTGGTCGTTCCAGCCGGACCGGGGGTCGGCGAAGCCGGAGCAGACCCATTCCCGTACGTCGTCGAGGCTGATGTGCGACGTGGGCACCCGGCGGCTCTTCGCCCAGTGCCGGGCGACCGTGGTCTTGCCCGCACCCGCGGGGCCTATGAGCAGCACGGCGAGCGTGGTGTTGCCGGTGTCCGCCTGGGTGGTGGCGGACGGCGGCGCCGGGAGCGGCACCGGGCCGCCGGGCGGGAGCTGGACGTGGCCGGTGGATTCGGCGGAGGGTTGTGCGGTCGGCCGGTGCGCCGGGGGCGGCGGCGGCTGGGGCGGCGCCTGTGCCACCCAGCCGGGGGGCTGTCCCGGGTGCTGGGCGCTCTGTGCCCATCCGGCGGCGCTTCCGTGGGGCGGCGGGAACGGAGCCCCCACAGCGTGCTGCATCCGGTGCCACTCCGTCTCGTTCGGCCGACTGGTCCTCGCCCCCGAACGGTACCCTCCCCGGCCACCGCCATGTGAACGTCCGGGGAGGGGCAACGTGCCGCGTCAGCCGGTCAGTTCCTCGGCGACGGCCCGCAGCGCGAGGCGGTACGAGCCGATACCGAAGCCCGCGACCGTGCCGCTGGCGACGGCAGCGATGACCGAGTTGTGACGGAACTCCTCACGCGCGTACGGGTTCGAGATGTGCACCTCGATCAGCGGAGCGGTGCGCTGGGCCGCCGCGTCGCGCATTCCGTACGAGTAGTGCGTGAAGGCACCGGGGTTGATGACGACCGGGATCGAACCGTCCGCCGCCTCGTGCAGCCAGCGGATCAGCTCGCCCTCGTCGTTGGTCTCGCGGACCTCGACGTCGAAGCCGAGCTCCTTGCCGAGCGCCGTGCAGGCGTCGACGAGCCCCGCGTAGGACGTCGCTCCGTACACGTCGGGCTCCCGGGAGCCCAGACGGCCCAGGTTGGGGCCGTTGAGCACGAGGACGCGGCGGGTCATGCGGAGACCTCCCCGAACACGGCGAGCAGGACCGACGGGTCGGGGCCCTCCAGGACGGTCGGCTTGGCGAGCCCGTCGAGAACGACGAAGCGCAGCACGTTGCCGCGGGACTTCTTGTCGACCTTCATGGTCTCCAGCAGCTTGGGCCACTGGTCACCGCGGTAGGTGAGCGGCAGCCCGACCGAGGCCAGTACGGCGCTGTGCCGGTCCGCGGTCGCGTCGTCGAGGCGTCCGGCCAGGCGGCCGAGTTCGGCGGCGAAGACCATGCCGACCGAGACGGCGGCGCCGTGCCGCCACTTGTAGCGCTCGTTCTTCTCGATGGCGTGGGCGAGGGTGTGCCCGTAGTTGAGGATCTCCCGCAGGCCGGACTCCCGGAGGTCGTTGGAGACGACCTCGGCCTTGACCCGGATGGAGCGCTCGATCAGCTCGGCCGTGTGCGGTCCTGCGGGCGTACGGGCCGCCTCGGGGTCGGACTCCACGAGGTCGAGGATGGCCGGGTCGGCGATGAAACCGGCCTTGATGATCTCGGCCAGCCCGGACACGTAGTCGTTGACCGGCAGCGAGTCCAGTGCGGCCAGGTCGCACAGCACCCCGGCGGGCGGGTGGAAGGCGCCCACCAGGTTCTTGCCCTCCGCGGTGTTGATGCCCGTCTTGCCGCCGACCGCGGCGTCCACCATGCCGAGCACGGTGGTGGGTACGGCGATCCAGCGCACCCCGCGCAGCCAGGTCGCGGCGACGAACCCGGCGACATCGGTGGTGGCGCCACCGCCCACTCCGACGATGACGTCGCTGCGGGTGAAGCCGGTCTGGCCCAGCGCCTTCCAGCAGTAGGCGGCGACCTCGACGGTCTTGGCCTCCTCGGCGTTGGGCAGCTGGATCGCGATGGCCTCGTAGCCCTGGTCGGCGAGGTCCTGCCGGACCGCCTCACCGGTCTCGGCGAGCGCCTCGGGGTGCAGTACGGCGACGCGCCGGGTCTGTTCGCCGATCAGGGACGGCAGTTCGCCCAGCAGACGGTGGCCGACCAGCACCTCGTACGGGGCATGGCCGTCCGTACCGCCGACCTGGATGCGGATGGGGGCGTCCTGCGTCATACGTGTCTTCTCCTGGCCGGGATTCCTGCGGCTGTCCGCCGGGGGTTCCGGCAGTTCCAGGGCGTCGAGGACCGCCTGCACGACCTCTTCGGGGCTGCGGTCGTCCGTGGCGACGGATGCGCGGGCGACCTCGGTGTACAGCGGGCGGCGCGCTTCCATCAGCTCACGCCACTGACGGCGCGGGTTGACGGCGAGCAGCGGGCGCGCGGTGTTCAGTCCGACGCGTTTGACCGCCTCGTCCACGTCCATGGAGAGGTAGACGACGGGCTGCCCGGCGAGCAGTTCGCGGGTGGCGGCGTCGAGGATCGCGCCGCCGCCGAGTGACAGGACGCCGGTGTGTCCGGCGACCGCGTCGGCGACCGCCGCCCGCTCCAGGGCGCGGAAGTGGTCCTCGCCCTCGTCGACGAAGATGTCCGCGATGGTGCGGCCCTCGGCCGCCACGATGTCGGCGTCGGTGTCGCGGTAGACCACTCCGAGCCGCTCGGCGAGCAGCTCGCCGACGGTGGACTTGCCGACACCCATCGGGCCGACCAGGACGACCAGCGGGCCGCTCATCGGATCTGGAGGTTGTCGAGGAACGACTGGACGTTGCGGCGGGTCTCGCCCACGCTGTCGCCGCCGAACTTCTCCGCGACCGCGTCCGCCAGGGTCAGCGCGACCATGGCCTCGGCCACGATGCCCGCGGCCGGCACGGCGCAGACGTCGGAGCGCTGGTGGTGGGCGGCGGCGACCTCTCCGGTGGCCACGTCGATGGTGGCGAGCGCGCGCGGAACGGTCGCGATCGGCTTCATCGCGGCCCGGACGCGCAGCAGTTCACCGGTGGACATACCGCCCTCGGTGCCACCGGAGCGGCCCGAGGTGCGGCGGACGCCGTTCTCGGTCGGCACGATCTCGTCGTGCGCCTTCGATCCCGGCACCCGGGCGAGGTCGAAGCCGTCGCCGACCTCGACGCCCTTGATGGCCTGGATTCCCATCAGCGCGGCGGCCAGCCTGGCGTCGAGCCTGCGGTCCCAGTGCACGTGCGAACCGAGTCCGACCGGCACGTGGTAGGCCAGTACCTCGACCACACCGCCGAGGGTGTCGCCGTCCTTGTGGGCCTGGTCGATCTCGGCGACCATCGCCTTCGACGCGTCCGCGTCCAGGCAGCGCACCGGGTCCTCGTCCAGCTTCGCCTCGTCGGTGGGGACCGGGACGACACCGTACGGCGCCTTCGCCGAGGCCAGCTCCACGACGTGCGAGACGATCTCGATCCCGGTGGTCTCCTTGAGGTACGAGCGGGCCACCGCGCCCAGCGCGACGCGGGCCGCGGTCTCCCGGGCGCTGGCGCGCTCCAGGATCGGCCGGGCCTCGTCCAGTGCGTACTTCTGCATGCCCGCGAGGTCGGCGTGGCCGGGGCGCGGGCGGGTCAGCGGGGCGTTACGGGCCAGCTTGGCCAGCTCCTCGGGGTCGACCGGGTCGGCCGACATGACCTGCTCCCACTTGGGCCACTCGGTGTTGCCGACCATGACAGCCACCGGGCCGCCCATGGTGAGGCCGTGCCGAACCCCGCCGAGGAAGGTGACTTCGTCCCTCTCGAACTTCATCCGGGCGCCGCGGCCGTAGCCGAGCCGCCGCCGGGCGAGCGCGTCAGCCACCATGTCCGTCGTGATCGGGACACCGGCGGGAAGGCCCTCCAGCGTCGCCACCAGTGCGGGGCCGTGCGACTCCCCCGCGGTCAGCCAACGCAACCTGCTCAACGGTGCTCCTCATGCTCGCGCCTCGATCTACGACGGCGCGGCCGGGTGCGCGGCCCTGGCCCGCCTCCCCCGATCCTCCCACGGAAGGGCGGCCGTCCGGTCAGGGGTCCCAGCTGACGGACTCCTGCGGGCGCCACCGGGCGGTGCCGTGTGCTGCAATTCTGACGGGCGGACCCGACGGCGGTCCCACCGGACCGGCCGAGAGCCCTTCGCCTGATCCGGACGGAAGACTCTGGGAGAGAGCAATGGAACTGGAGCTCGACGGCGGCGCCCGCGTGGCGCTGGAGACCGGCCCGGCCGGGGTACGGCTGGCCGTGCGGCCGGCGGCCGACCAGGGGGCCGCGGTGCTCTGTTCCCCGGGCCGGGCAAGGGAGTTGGCCGCCGCCCTGGTCCGTGCCGCCGACGAGGCGGAGCGCGTGCGGCCCGCCGAACACGTCACCGTAGAGGCACGGGAGCTGCAGCGCGGTGACGTCCGGGACAGTGACCGCTCCATGACGGTGGACCGGGTCCGGGTCCTGGGCGACAGTGTGCAGGTCACCTGGAAGTCGGACACCGGCCGCAGCTGGACCCAGGACTACGCGGCGGACACCGTGATCGGTCTCCGCCGGAGCGTCTGACCTCGCCCGCGCGGGGGCCCGCTCAGCGTGCGCCGAGCGCCTGTTCCCCTGCCTTCCGCATCGCGGACAGCGGGGCGGGAGCCCGGCCCGTCATCTGCTCGACCTGGAGCACCGCCTGGTGCACCAGGAGGTCGAGACCGCCGACCACGGCGCCACCACGGGTCGCCCAGGCAGCGGCGAGGGCCGTCGGCCACGGCTCGTACAGCACGTCGAAGAGGGTCCCCGGCGCGTCCGGGACCGCCTCCGCCAGCGCGTCGGTGGCACCGGCCGGGGTGGTCGCGACGATCAGCGGCTCCTCGAAGGCGCGGGATGCTTCGCTCCAGTCCGCGGTGTGCACGTCGACACCCAGCCGCTCGCCCCAGCCGCGCATCTCGGCGGCGCGGGCGGCGCTGCGCACATAGGCGGTGACCCGTCCCGTACAGATGGTGGACAGGGCGGCCAGCGCGGAGGAGGCGGTGGCGCCGGCGCCGAGGACAGCCGCCGATCCGGTCTTCTCCACCCCGCGCTCGCGCAGCGCGGCGACCATTCCGGGGATGTCGGTGTTGTCGCCGCGCCTGCGGCCGTCATCGGTGAGCACGACCGTGTTGACCGCCTCGACCGAGGCCGCCGCCGCGCTCACCTCGTCGAGCAGCGGGATGATCGCGCGCTTGAGCGGCATCGTCAGCGAGAGTCCGGCCCAGGACGCGTCGAGGTCCGCGACGAACCCGGGGAGCGCCACCTCGTCCACCTCGAAACGGTCGTACGACCAGTCGTCCAGGCCGAGTTCACGGTATGCGGCGCGGTGCAGCACCGGGGACAGCGAGTGCGCGATGGGCGAGCCGAGGACGGCCGCCCGCTTTCCTGAGGTCACTGGCCCGACTGCTCCTGTTGCTTCTGATACTTTTCGCGGTTGCGGTTCTGCTCCGCGTTGGTCGCCGCGAACACCGTCTTGTCCTCCGTCACCGAAACGAAGTAGTACCAGGGACCGGAAGCGGGATTCATCGCCGAGTGCAGGGCGTCGGTGCCCGGATTGCCGATGGGGCCGGGCGGCAGACCCTTTATGTCGTAGGTGTTGTACGGGTCCTTGATCTTCCTGAGCGCGTCCACACTCCCGACGTCGAGTGTGCTCTGTTTACGCATGTAATTGATCGTGGAGTCGAATTCGAGCCGCCCGGCCGTCTCCGTGTTGTTCGACTTCAACCGGTTGTAGACGACGCGTGCCACCTTGTCGAAGTCGTTCTTGTACTTGCCTTCGGCCTGGACGAGGCTGGCCACGGTGATGACCTGGAACTCGTTCTCCAGGCCCAGCTTGTGAGCCGCCCCCGCGAGGTCCTGTTTGCTGTACGCCTCGTCCGCCTGGGCGACCATCTTCTTCAAGATGTCTTCCGGCTTCATCCCGTCGCCGACCGGATAGCTCGCCGGGTAGAGGAATCCTTCCAGCGGGTCCTTGAGCTCCTTGTGTCCCTTGGCCCAGCTCGGCAGGCCCAGCTGGTCGGCCTTGTCCTTGGCGATCCCCTCGGTGGTTCCCGCCTTCAGTTTGAGCTTCGCGTCGATCGCCGAGTAGACCTGCTTGTCCCGGGTACCGGGCGGGACGATGAGCACGTTGAGGTTCTTGCTGTCCACCATCGCCATGACCGCGTTCGCCGCGGACATGTGCTGGTTCAGGGAGTAGACGCCGGCCTGGAGGACTTTGGCCTTCGGGTTCTTGTGCGTCGCGTCGACGAACGCGTCGACGCTCTTGACGACGCCCTTCTCCTTCAGGAGACGGCCGATCCCACCGGTGCCGGTGCCCCGGGGAACCTCGACCTGGATCGGTGAGGTGCCGGTGCCTTCGTAGTCGGGCAGCGGCGCGTACCGGGACTGGTAGAAGCTGTAGGCGAAGTAGCCCACGCCGCCGAGGCCGCCGACCAGGACCGCGGACACCACGAAGCAGGCACAGCCGCTGCGGCGCTTCGGTTTCTTGGACTTTCCCCGGCGGTCGCGGGTGTCCTGACGGGTCTCGGCCGGATCGTCGTCGTACTCGTCCTGGTCGTCCGGCCCGAGGGAGCTTTCCTCACCGGTGAAGAAAGGATGCGTCTCCGGCTCGGCCTCGGCCTCCGGCTCGGGTTCCACGGGCGCCGGGGGCTGCTGCCACTCCTCGCGCTGCCCGGGAGGCTGCGGCGGCGGGTAGGCGTCGGGCGTCGGGTAGTAGTCGGGGTTCTCGCCACCGTAGTGCGTGGGCTGGCCGCCGTACGGGGCCGAGGGATCCACACCGTACGGCAGGCCGGACTGCTGACCGCTGTCCCAGCCGCCGTCGTACGGCGGCTGGGCCTGCTGCTGGTACGGGTCCTGCGGGTACTGCTGCTGGTTCTGCCCGTACTGGTTCTGTCCGTACTGGTTCTGCTGCTGACCGAACTGATCCGGGCCCTGCTGGTACTGCCCGTGCTGCGGCTGCACCTGCTGCGGCTGCCCCTGCGGGTACTGACCCTGCTGGTACTGCTGCTGGTAGGGGTCCTGCGGCTGGCTGTACACCGGGTTGCCGTACTGGTCGTACTGCTGCTGTCCCTGGTGGTACTGCTGCTGCCCGTCGTAAGCCGGCTGACCTGAGACGTCCTGCTGACCTCCCCATCCCTGGTCCCCGTACAACGGGTCCTCGGGATGCCACGGTTCGGAGCCTGCGCCCCGGCCATACTCAGTCATCGGTCCCCTAGAGCCGCGAGGCCTCCGGACGGTCCGCCTCTTTTACTGTGCGGCAGCTGTTCGAAACCCGCCGCATGGCGCGGACGTTACCGTATCGCGATCAGACAACCACTTCGACGCCCTCGCCCGGAGCTGCCCCCGACGCCCGTTCGGACTCAAGTGCATTCTGGAGGATGACGACAGCCGCAGCCTGGTCGATAACAGAACGACCCTTTTTGGACTTTACGCCGGATGCGCGCAAACTCTGGCCGGCCGTCACCGTGGTCATTCTCTCGTCGATCAACCGCACCGGAACGGGAGCGATACCACGGGCGAGTTCCTGGGCGAACACCCGGACCTTGGCCGCTGCCGGGCCCTCGCCCCCGTTGAGGGAGCGAGGGAGGCCGACGACCACCTCGATCGGCTCGTACTCGCCGGTCAGCTGCTTCAACCGCCGGTGGGCGGCCGGGACATCACGTCCCGGCACGGTCTCCACCGGCGTGGCCAGCACCCCGTCGGGGTCGCACGAGGCGACCCCGATCCGGGCGTCCCCCACGTCGATCGCCAGTCGGCGGCCTCTGCGCACGGCGGTCAGGCCGTTTCGCCGACGAGGCGCTCGACGGCGGCCACGGCGTCACCGATGGCGTCCGGGTCCTGGCCGCCGCCCTGCGCGACGTCCGGCTTGCCGCCACCGCCGCCGCCGAGGGTCTTGGCAGCCGTACGGACCAGCTCACCGGCCTTGAGACCGCGTTCGCGGGCGGCCTCGTTGGTGGCGATGACCGTCAGCGGTCGGCCGTTTGCCGTGGTGAAGAGGGCGACCACGGCCGGACGGTCGCCCGGGATGCGGCCCCGGACGTCCAGGACGAGCCTGCGCAGGTCGTCGGCGCCCGTGCCGTCAGGAACCTGACCGGTCACGACGGCCACGCCGCGTACGTCCTTGGCACCCGCGGCGAGCCCGGCGGCGGCCTGGAGGACCTTCTCCGCGCGGAACTTCTCGATCTCCTTCTCGGCGTCCTTGAGCTTGGCGAGCATGCCCGAGATCCTCTCCGGGAGCTCCTCGGAACGGCCCTTGACCAGCTCCTGGAGCTGAGCGACGACCATGTGCTCCCTGGCCAGGAACTGGTACGCGTCGACCCCGACCAGGGCCTCGATACGGCGTACCCCGGAGCCGATCGACGACTCGCCGAGCAGCTTCACCAGACCCAGCTGGGCGGTGTTGTGGACGTGCGTACCGCCGCACAGCTCCTTGGAGAAGTCGCCGATGGTGACGACTCGCACCCGCTCGCCGTACTTCTCACCGAACTCGGCGATGGCACCCTGCTTCTTGGCCTCGTCGATGGACATGACCTCGGCCTGGACGTCCAGTTCACGGGCGAGAACGTCGTTGATCTTGTGCTCGACGTCGGTGAGCACCGTGCCGGGAACGGCGTTGGGCGAACCGAAGTCGAAGCGGAAGCGGCCCGGCGAGTTCTCCGAACCGGCCTGGGCGGCCGTCGGGCCGAGGGCGTCACGCAGCGCCTGGTGCGTGAGGTGGGTGGCGCTGTGGGCGCGGGCGATGGCCCGGCGGCGGCGCAGGTCGATGGCGACGTGGGCGGCGGCGCCGAGCGTCACCTCGCCGACCTGGACCGAGCCCTTGTGCACGGAGACGCCGGGGACCGGCTGCTGGACGTCACGGACCTCGACCACGGCGCCCGAGTCGAGCCTGATCCGGCCGGTGTCGGCGAGCTGGCCGCCGCCCTCGGCGTAGAAGGGGGTCCGGTCGAGAACGATCTCGACCTCGTCGCCCTCGGTGGCAGCGGGCGAGGGCACACCGTCGACGAGCAGACCGACGACGGTCGACTCGCCCTCGGTGGCGGTGTATCCGGTGAACTCGGTGGAACCGGCGCGGTCGGCGACCTCACGGTAGGCGGAGAGATCGGCGTGACCGGTCTTCTTGGCCCTGGCGTCGGCCTTGGCGCGCTCGCGCTGTTCCTTCATCAGCCGGCGGAACCCGGCCTCGTCCACGGAGACGCCCTGTTCGGCGGCCATCTCCAGGGTGAGGTCGATCGGGAAGCCCCAGGTGTCGTGGAGCAGGAAGGCCTTCTCACCGGCGAGCACCTGACCGCCCGCGGCCTTGGTCTCGGTGACGGCGGTGTCGAGGATGTTGGTACCGGCCTTCAGCGTCTTGACGAAGGCGGCCTCCTCGGCGAGGGCGACGGTCTCGATCCGCTTGCGGTCGGTGATCAGCTCCGGGTACTGCTGCCCCATGGCGTTGATCACGACGTCGACCAGCTCGGCGACGACCGGGCCCGAGGCGCCCAGCAGGCGCATGTTGCGGATGGCGCGGCGCATGATGCGGCGCAGGACGTAGCCACGGCCCTCGTTGCCGGGGGTGACGCCGTCACCGATGAGCATCACCGACGTACGCATGTGGTCGGTGACGACCCGCAGCGCGACGTCGGAACCCTCGCCGGTGCCGTACCGGACGCCGGTCAGCTCGGTGGCCTTGTCGATGACGACCTGCGAGGTGTCGATCTCGTACAGGTTCCGCACGCCCTGGAGGATCATGGCGAGGCGTTCGAGGCCGAGGCCGGTGTCGATGTTCCTGGACGGCAGGTCACCGAGGATCGGGAAGTCCTCCTTGCCGTCCCCGGCACCACGCTCGAACTGCATGAAGACCAGGTTCCAGATCTCCACGTAGCGCTCGTCGTTGACGGCGGGGCCGCCCTCGACGCCGAACTCCGGACCGCGGTCGTAGTTGATCTCGGAACACGGTCCACAGGGTCCGGGGACGCCCATGGACCAGAAGTTGTCCTTCTTGCCCAGCCGCTGGATGCGCTCGGCCGGTACGCCGATCTTCTCGCGCCAGATCTGCTCGGCCTCGTCGTCGTCGAGGTAGACCGTGATCCACAGCCGCTCGGGGTCCAGGCCGTACCCGCCGTCGGCCACGGAGTTGGTGAGCAGCTCCCAGGCGTAGGCGATGGCGCCTTCCTTGAAGTAGTCACCGAACGAGAAGTTGCCGCACATCTGGAAGAACGTGCCGTGCCGGGTGGTCTTGCCGACCTCTTCGATGTCCGGGGTACGGACACACTTCTGCACGCTGGTGGCGCGCGGGGCGGGGGGCTTGGCCTCGCCGAGGAAGTACGGCTTGAACGGGACCATGCCCGCGGGGACCAGCAGCAGAGTCGGGTCGTCCGCGATGAGCGACGCCGAAGGGACGACGGTGTGCCCGCGCTCCTCGAAGAAGCTCAGCCAGCGGCGGCGAATTTCGGCCGACTCCATCAGTGGTCCTCATTCCGGTTGTGCGAATGCTTGGTGTATTCGATGGCAGCGAGGTGACGCTGCACGGGAAGTCCGGGGGCGGGCGGCGCCTCGATGCCGAGCGCCTCTCCCAGCTCCGCCTCGCGCTGGGCCATCCCGGCCCGTACGTCGATGGCGAAGTCCTTGAGCCGGTGGCCCGCGTCGACGGCCTTGTTCGCGGCCTGCGCCGCGAGGCTCTCGGGGCTCAGCTGCTTGATCTTGCGATTGACCTTGGTGGTCGCCCAGACACCGGCTGCGGCGCCCGTGGCGAACCAGAACGTACGGCGGAACATTGCAGCGTCAGCCCTTCCGCTTCCTGCGCCGTGCGGTCTCCACCGTACGGCCGACGATCACCGGCGGACGGGACCGCTCCGGCTCCGCTCCGGTCTTGCGGCCCAGTGCCTGGCGTACGCCGTAGCCGAAGGCCGCGACCTTCACCAGCGGGCCGCCGAACGTCGACGCGACGGTGGTGGAGAGGGCCGATGCGTTGGAGGTGACCTCCTGGACGTCCGTCGCGATGGCGTCCACCCGCTCCAGCTGGGTCTGCGCGGTGCGCACGGCCGTCGAAGCGTCGGCGAGCAGCGGAACGGCCTGATCCGTCACGTCCGCCACGAGCTTGGTGGTCGCCCTGAGCGTCTGGGCCAGCCTCACCAGCACCACGGCGAGGAAGGAGACCAGGATCGCCCAGAAGACGGCCACCAGGATGCCGGCCACCTCTCCACCGGACACGTTGCACCGCCTTCGGGTCATCGGAAGTCGCGTCGATTTTCGGTTCCCCGAGCCTATCGCGCCGGGGCTCGGCCCCCGTACCGCATTACCGCCGCCCCCGCCCGGACTTCCGGGATCGGATTGTACGCACTGCACACCTGCGGATACTCTCCGTGCCCTATGCGAAGCGACTCGTCCGGCCGCGCAAGCGCCATCCAGGGAAACCTTCCGGCAGAGCTCGACCGGTTCATCGGGCGCACGGCCGAACTGGCCGAGCTGGAGGGGCTCCTGGCGGCGTCCCGCCTGGTGACCGTGACCGGTGTCGGCGGCGTGGGCAAGACCCGGATTGCCACGCACGTCGCCGAAAGGTTGCAGGAACGGTTCTGCGACGGGGTGTGGCTGGCCGGGCTGTCGGCTCTGCGCGACCCCGAACTGCTGGAGCACGCACTCGTCGAGTCGCTGGGGCTGACCGACCACACCAGCAGGCCGCCGCGCGAAGTACTGACCGCCCATCTCGCCGGGCGCCAGCTCCTGCTCGTCGTCGACGGCTTCGAGCACCTCGTCGACGCCTGCGCCGCACTGCTGCTGGAACTGCTGCGCGGCGCACCGCGGCTGAAGGTGCTCGCCGTCGGCAGGCGCCCCCTGGACATCGAGGGCGAGCGGACGCTCACGCTGCCGCCGATGCGGGCCCCGGACGCCGAACAGTTCTTCGCCGACCGCGCCGCGGCCCGGCGCCCCGCCTTCCGTCTCACCGAGCAGAACAGCGCCCGGGTACGGGAGTTGTGCGGCAGGCTGGACGGGATTCCGCTGGCACTGGAGCTCGCCGCGGCACGGATGCGGGCACTCTCGGTCGAGCAGCTGCTGGCCAGACTCGACGACCGCTTCCGCCTGCTCACCGGGGGCGGCAGAGGCGTGCTGCCCCGCCATCGGACCCTCCGTACCGCGATCGGGTGGAGCCACGAGCTGTGCACACCCGAGCAACGGCTGCTGTGGGCAAGGCTGTCCGTGTTCGTGGGCACCTTCGACCTGGAGGCGGCCGAGTACATCTGCGGCGGCCCCGATCTGCCGTCCGAGCAGATCCTCGACGTACTCGGCGAGCTGCTGGCGCAGTCCGTGGTGGTACGGGAGGACGCCGCGGCCGGGATCCGCTACCGGATGCTGGACACGGTCAGCGAGTACGGCGCGGACTGGCTGGGGTCGACGGGTGACACGGACCGGCTGCGGCGCCGCCACCGGGACTGGTTCCTGGGGCTCGCCACCTGGTGCGAGCTGGACTGGTTCAGCGCACGGCAGGCCGGGATCGCGGCCCGCGTCGAGAGCGAACTGCCCAATCTGCGGGGCGCGATGGAGTTCTCGCTGGAGCAACCGGAGGACGTTCACCTGGCGCAGCATCTGGCCGGGGCGCTCTGGTTCTACTGGGCGGGCTGCGGGCGGCTGGCCGAGGGCCGGCACTGGCTGAGCCAGGTGCTGGAGGCGGAGAGCGGATACGGCGCGGCGCGGCTCAAGGTCCTGTGGGTGCTGGGTTACGTGTCGGTGCTCCAGGGCGACGCGGTCGCCGCGGTCGCCGCCCTGCAGGAGTGCCACGAGGCGGCCGAACAGTGCGGCGACGCCACGGCCGCCGCCTACGCGCTGCACCGGACGGGCTGTCTGGCGCTGGTCTCCGACGACATGCCGCGCGCGGAGGAGTTGCTGCGCACGGCGGTCACCCAGTACCGGGAGATCGGCGAACTCAACAGCAATGTCCTGATGGGGCAGGTGGAGCTGGCGATGGCGGTGTGCTTCCGCGGCCGGCTCGACGAGGCAGCCGCGATCTGTCAGGACGTCGTGGCGGTCTGCGAGGACCACGGGGAGCGCTGGGCACAGGCGTACGCGCGGTACGTCCTGGCCTTCGAGGCCTGGTCCGCCGGCCGTCCCGACCAGGCCCGCGAACTGCTGGCCGCGTGCCTCTCCGCCAGCCACACCTTCCATGACCTGCTCGGCACGGTACTGGCGCTGGAGCTGATGGCGCTGCTCACGCTGGAGGACGGCGACGCCGCGGAGGCGGCCCTGTTGCAAGGCGCCGCCGGGCAGCTCTGGACATCCGTCGGGCTGCCGCTCTTCGGCTCGGCCTACTACAACGCACCGCATCTGCGCTGCGCGCGGCGGGCCCGGGAGGAGCTGGGCTCCGGAGCGTACGAGAAGCTGCTCGCCGAGGGAGCGCGGCTGGGGACGGACGTGGCGGTCGACCGGGCGCTGCACGGCCCCGCCCCATGCGAAGACCCGCCGCCCCCTGCTCCGCGAGGAGCGAGGGGACGACGGGCCGGAACGCTGAAGCGCGAGGTACGTCCGGATCAGCGGGCGTAGTACTCGACGACCAGCTGCTCGTCGCAGATGACCGGGATTTCCTTGCGGTTCGGGTCGCGGTCCAGGCGGAAGGCCAGGGCCTTCAGGTTCACCTGGAGGTAGCGCGGGGTCTCACCGTCGGTGTCGTAGCCACCCTCACGGGCCACCTGGAAGGGGACCTTCTCGCGGCTGCGCTCGCGGACCGTCACGACGTCGTCGGGGCGGACGCGGAACGAAGGCTTGTCGACCTTGCGGCCGTTGACCTCGATGTGGCCGTGGACGACCATCTGACGCGACTGGTAGATGGTGCGGGCGATGCCCGAACGCAGGACCAGGGCGTCGAGGCGACGCTCGAGCTCGACGACCAGCGCCTCGCCCGTCTTGCCGCCGGCCTTCTTGGCGCGGTCGTAGGCGCGCGCCATCTGGCGCTCGCTGATGTCGTACTGGGCGCGCAGGCGCTGCTTCTCCAGCAGACGGACCTTGTAGTCCGAGTTCTGCTTGCGGCCACGGCCGTGCTCGCCCGGCGGGTACGGACGGGCCTCGAAGTACTTGACAGCCTTCGGCGTCAGCGCGATACCGAGCGCGCGTGACTTCTTGACCTTGGGACGCGACTGGTTAGGCACGTTCTCCAAACCTCCATGGTTGGGCTAGGTTAGGCTCACCTTACTCAAGGAGATCGTACGTCTCGTCCGGGGAACACCAATCACCTCACGGACAACACAAAGAAGGCCGACGCTCTGGGCGTCGACACGACGGAGGTCCGATCAGATCGTGGTCAGCCGCGTCCCAGCGGACTTGAAAATCGCGCGGATGCCGTCAGCAGCCGAGCGCACACGAACTCATCTACAGAGTACCTGCTCCGCGACACTGCTCGTCACCAGGGCTGCCACCGGGGCGGAAGGACACCAGGACCTGTCCGGTACGGCGCGACTGCCGGGTCACTGACGGCCTTCGGCGCCTTCCCCGGCCAGTCGCCCGCGCACCTTCTCGACCACGTCCGCGTAGCGCGCCTCCGCGCCGTAGCGGGTGGGCTCGTAGTAGTGCTTCCCGTGGACGGCGTCCGGAGCGTACTGCTGGGCGGCGATGGCGCCCGGCACATCGTGCGGGTAGACATAGCCCTGGGCATGGCCGAGCTTGGCCGCGCCCTGGTAGTGCCCGTCGCGTATGTGTGGCGGGACCGGACCGACCAGACCGGCGCGGACATCCGCACGGGCGGCGGTGATCGCCGTCGTGGCGGCGTTCGACTTGGGCGCGAGCGCCAGGGCGATGGTGGCGTGGCTGAGGGTGAGCGCGGCCTCGGGGAATCCGATCATCGCGACGGCCTGGGCGGCGGCGACCGCGGTCGGCAGCGCGGTGGGATCGGCCAGGCCGATGTCCTCACTGGCGGAGATCATCAGCCGTCGGGCGATGAACCGCGGGTCCTCCCCCGCCTCGATCATGCGGGCCAGATAGTGCAGTGCGGCGTCCACGTCCGAGCCGCGGATCGACTTGATGAGGGCGCTCGCCACGTCGTAGTGCTGATCGCCGTCGCGGTCGTACTTCACCGCGGCGCGGTCGACCGTCTCCTCCACGGTTTCGAGGCTGATCTCGGTCTCGGACTTGGCCATGGCCGCGCCCGCCGCCGCTTCCAGCGCGGTGAGCGCACGGCGCGCGTCCCCGCCCGAGATCCGCAGCAGGTGCGCCTCGGCCTCCTTCTGCAGCGTGACCGCCGCACCGAGTCCGCGCTCCTCCGTCAGCGCCCGGTGCAGCAGCGAGCGCAGGTCCTCGTCGGTGAGCGACTCCAGGGTGAGGAGCAGGGACCGCGAGAGGAGCGGCGAGATGATCGAGAAGTACGGATTCTCGGTGGTCGCGGCGATCAGGGTGACCCAGCGGTTCTCCACCGCGGGGAGCAGCGAGTCCTGCTGGGCCTTGCTGAAGCGGTGGATCTCGTCGAGGAAGAGGACGGTCTCCTTGCCGTACCCACCGGAGGCGCGGCGCGCGCCGTCGATGACCGTGCGCACTTCCTTGACACCGGCGGTGATCGCGGAGAGCTCCACGAAGCGCTTCTGCGTGGCCTGGCTGACGACATAGGCGAGCGTCGTCTTGCCGATCCCCGGCGGCCCCCAGAGCAGTACCGAGGACGGTCCGGCGGGGCCACCGCCGGACTCACCGACCAGCCGCCTCAGCGGCGATCCCCGCTTCAGCAGGTGCTGCTGACCGACGACCTCGTCGAGCGTGCGCGGGCGCATCCGTACGGCGAGGGGGCTGCTGGACGGGTCCTTCTCCTGGCGCTCTTCGGCCGCGGCGGTGAACAGATCGGGTTCCACACGGAAAACCCTATGTCACCCCACTGACAACGCCTCCGGGGCGGCTGCGCCCCCGGCCCGGCGGCTCAGTGCGCCCCGGTCCAGAAGTCCCACCAGCGCGTCAGGATCAGCATGCCGATGATGCCGATGTGCAGGACGGGGAGCACCCAGGTGAACTCGCCGAAGAAGCTCCGCAGCCAGCCCGGGGCGGGGAGCAGGCCGTGCCGGATGTTGTGGGACGTGACGTACCAGAACGCGGTGATCGTGCCCACCCAGGCCAGGCAGCACCAGAGGCAGAGCGAGTTGATGTCGTACAGCGACTGGTACTGGAGCCAGGTGACGAAGCCGACACCGAAGAGGCAGCCCGCGTTGAACGTCAGCCAGTACCAGCGGCTGTAGCGCCCACCGGCGATCAGGCTCATCCCGACGCCGATCACCACGGCGTACGTGGCCAGGCCGAGCATCGGGTTGGGGAACCCGAACACCGAAGCCTGTGCGCTCTTCATCACGTTCCCGCAGGACACCACGGGGTTGAGACTGCACCCGGGTGTGAAGTTCGGGTTCTTGAGCAGCTTGAACTCGTCGAGGGTGATGACCCATGCCGCGAGTAGTCCGGCGGCGCCGGCGATCACCAGCAACCAGCCGAAGGCACGGCTCGCGCCGATCTTGCTGTCCTGCTGCACGGACACGTCGTCAACCACTGTCGTCGTCATAGTGCCGATCCATCGCTCCGGTGGCCTGCTGGGCAGCATCATTGTGCCGTACCGCGCGGGGTGTGCACCGTTCGGTGCACATAAGGATGCGCCTCCGGCCGTCCCCGGCAGGGCGGGCAGGCATCCAGCGGCGGGAATGCTCCCGGGCCGCCGACCCGGTGAGGCGCACGAAGTCTCCGTACCGGGCGCCGATCCGGCCGCCGGGGACCGTACCCGGCGATCACGCGTCGGAATTCGTCAGGCAGGGCGAATCCGCACCCGTCGGGTTGACGACCCCGGGTCGAATGCCCGATTTCTCCGGTTAGTACCCGAAGTTGCGGCCCGGACGGAAGGCTTCCGTCCGGGCCGCGTCGGCTTCGTTCGCCGGCCGGTCTCAGCCGAGCCGGGACCGGACCGCCTCGACGACGCCGTCCAGCGGCACCGCCTGCTGCTCACCGGATTCCATGTCCTTGAGCTGGACGTTGCCCTCGGACAGGTCCCGCTCCCCGGCGACGACGGTGAAGCGGGCTCCGCTGCGGTTGGCCGACTTCATCGCCCCCTTGAGGCCGCGACCGCCGAACGCGAAGTCCGCCGCGACGCCGGCCCTGCGCAGCTCGGTGACCACGCCGAAGAGCACCCGTCGGGCCTCCTCGCCGAGCGGCACGGCGAACACGCTGGTCGTGACGGGCAGTTGGAGCTCGATGCCCTCGGCCTCCAGGGCCAGGACCGTACGGTCCACGCCGAGCGCCCAGCCCACCGACGGCAGCGCGGGGCCGCCGATCATCTCGGACAGCCCGTCGTAGCGACCGCCGCCGCCCACCGCGGACTGCGAACCGAGCCCGTCGTGGACGAACTCGAAGGTCGTGCGGGTGTAGTAGTCGAGACCTCGGACCAGTTTCTCGTCGTCCTCGAACGCCACTCCCGCCGCGCCGAGCAGCGCGCGCACCTCCTCGTGGTACGCCTTGCAGGCGTCGCACAGGAAGTCCCGGAGGACCGGTGCGCCGACGAGCTGCTTCTGGACGTCGGCCCGCTTGTCGTCGAGCACCCGCAGCGGGTTGATCTCGGCCCGCCGCTGCGTGTCCTCGTCCAGGTCGAGCCCGCGCAGGAATCCCTGGAGCGCCTCGCGGTAGACCGGGCGGCACTCCTTGTCGCCCAGGGAGTTGAGCAGGATCCGGAACTCCCGCAGCCCCAGCGAGCGGTACGCCTGGTCGGCCAGGATGATCATCTCGGCGTCCAGCACCGGGTCCTCCGCACCGATCGCCTCGGCGCCGACCTGGGAGAAGTGCCGGTAGCGACCCTTCTGCGGGCGCTCGTAGCGGTAGTACGAGCCGGAGTACCAGAGCTTCACCGGCAGGTTCCCGGCCTTGTGGAGGTTGGCCTCCAGCGCCGCGCGCAGTACGGACGCGGTGCCTTCGGGGCGCAGCGCGAGCTTGTCGCCGCCGCGCGTCTCGAAGGCGTACATCTCCTTGGACACGATGTCGGTGGACTCGCCGACACCGCGTGAGAAGAGGGCGACGTCCTCGAACCCGGGGGTCTCGACGTAGCCGTAGCCCGAGTTCTTCAGCGGCGCCGCAAGCGCCTCACGTACCGCGAGGAAGGTCGCGGAGGAGGGGGGAAGAAGGTCGTACGTGCCCTTGGGGGCCTGGAAAGTACTCACGGAAAAGTCGTCACATTCCTCGTCGGGGAGCGGCCGGTCCCCGCAGGTACGGGTTGGTGGCGCGCTCACGGCCGATGGTCGTCTGCTCGTTGTGGCCGGGCAGCACCACGGTCGAGTCGTCGAGCGGCAGGCACACACGGGCCAGCGACTCGAGTATCTCGGCGTGGTCGCCGCCGGGCATGTCGGTGCGTCCGATGGAGCCGGCGAAGAGCAGGTCGCCCGAGAAGAGGATCTGCGGAATGTCTTCCGCCTCGGGCAGCCTGAACGTCACCGACCCCTTGGTATGGCCGGGCGCATGAGCGACGGAGAACTCCAGACCGGCGAGGTTCAGCTCGGCGCCGTCGGCCAGTTCCTTGACGTCGTCCGGCTCCCCCACGGTCAGCTCCCCCATCACCGGCATGCCGATGGTCCGGCCGATGCCCTTCTCGGGGTCGCTCATCATGAAGCGGTCGGCGGGGTGGATCCACGCGGGTACGTCGTGTGCTCCGCAGACCGGGACCACCGATGCCACATGGTCGATATGGCCATGGGTGAGAACGACCGCCACGGGCTTGAGCCGATGTTTCCTGAGCGCGTCCTCGACGCCCTGGGCCGCTCGGTGGCCCGGGTCGATGATCACGCACTCCTCGCCTGCTGCGGGGGCGACCAGATAGCAGTTGGTGCCCCAGGCCCCGGCGGGGAACCCGGCAATGAGCACGATCGTCCTTAATGTCGGTGGAGCGGGGGATTCCAGCAGATCAGAGCCTACCGGCGCCACTCATCACACAGCGAACCCATATACGGTACGGCCTAACCCGGACAGGTATACGACACGTACGAGGGAGAACACCCGGTGGTCAGCAGCGATCAGCGGCGGCGGCAGCTCGCCAGAGAAAAGTTCGAGCGTCAGCAGGAGCGCCGCATCTCGGCCCGGCGCAAGGCCCGCCGCCGCAACACGGTGATCGCCTCGGCCGTTGCCGTGGTGGTCGTGGCCGGCGCAGTCGCCTACGGGGCGGGAGCCTTCAAGAGCGACGACAGCAAGCCCAGCGCCGACAAGGCGGCGGCATCCCCCTCGGCGAGCAGCAGTGCTCCGCCCGAGCCCGCGATGACGATCGACAAGAAGGCCAAGTACACCTTCTCGCTCAAGACGAACCAGGGCCCGATCTCTCTGGTCATGGACGCGGCGAAGACCCCGCACACGGTCAACTCCTTCAAGGCGCTGGCCGACAAGGGCTTCTTCGACGGAACGAAGTGCCACCGGCTCACCACGAAGGGCATCTACGTCCTGCAGTGCGGTGACCCCAAGGGCGACGGTTCGGGCGGTCCCGGGTACACCATCCCGGACGAGAACCTGACAGGTCTCGGCAAGGCGGGCAGCGACGGCACGGTGACCTACCCGGCGGGTTCGGTGGCAATGGCCAACACCGGTCAGGCACACACCGGCGGCAGCCAGTTCTTCCTCGTCTACAAGGACAGCAAACTGCCTCCGACGTACACCCCGTTCGGGACGATGGACGCCGCAGGGCTGAAGACGGTCAAGGACGTCGCCAAGGCCGGAGTTACCGGCGGGGGGCAGGACGGAGCGCCCAAGAAGGCGGTCACTCTCTCGAAGGCCACCGTCACCAAGTCCTGAGCCTGCGATATTCGGATGGGCCGGATGCGGACAGCCACCCTGCCGTTCGCCTATGTTGGCGGAGTGCGGGGCGCTTGAAGCCCGGCCGAAGAAACTGTGGACGATGCCCGGGGGCCCACAAGTCCCCGCAGGCATCATGTGGATGGAGGCGCTGTGAGCAGCGACCCGTGGGGCCGTGTCGACGAGACGGGCACCGTATACGTGCGTACTGCCGATGGTGAGAAGGTCGCCGGTTCCTGGCAGGCAGGCTCGCCCGAGGAGGCCCTGGCCTACTTCGAGCGCAAGTACGAGGGCCTGGTCGTCGAGATCGGCCTCCTCGAACGCCGGGTGAAGACCACCGACTTGTCGGCCAAGGACGCCCAGACCGCCATCGATCACCTGCTCGGGCAGGTGGACGAGCATCACGCCGTCGGCGATCTCGACGCCCTGCGGGTGCGCCTGGACGGGCTGGTCTCGACGGTCGACGCGCGCCGTGAGGAGCGCAAGGTCAAGAAGGCCAAGCAGACCGACGAGGCGAAGCACGCCAAGGAGGCTCTGGTCGTCGAGGCCGAGGAACTGGCACAGAGCGACCAGTGGCGGTCCGCCGGTGAGCGGCTGCGGGCACTGGTGGACATCTGGAAGGGCCTGCCCCGGCTCGACCGGAAGTCCGACGACGAGCTGTGGCACCGCTTCTCGCACGCCCGGTCGGCTTTCTCCAAGCGGCGCAAGGCGCACTTCGCGTCGCTGGACGCGCAGCGTGAGGACGCCCGTAAGACCAAGGAGAAGCTGGTCGCCGAGGCCGAGTCCCTCTCCGGCTCGACGGACTGGGGGACGACCGCCGCCCGGTACCGCGACCTGATGACCGAGTGGAAGTCCGCCGGGCGTGCCCAGCGGGAGTCCGAGGACGACCTGTGGAATCGCTTCCGCGGCGCCCAGGACGTCTTCTTCGCCGCGCGTGCGGAGGTCTTCGCCGAGCGGGACGCGGAGCAGACCGAGAACCTCAAGCTGAAGGAGGATCTCGCGGTCGAGGCCGAGAAGCTGCTCCCGGTGCGGGACCTCAAGGCGGCCAGGGCTGCGTTCCGTGGTCTGAACGAGCGCTGGGAAGCGATCGGGCACGTACCGCGTGACGCCCGCCCGAAGGTCGAGGGCCGGATGCAGACGGTGGAGCGGGCGCTGCAGGAGGCCGAGGAGTCCGAGTGGCGCCGCACCAACCCGGAGGCGCGTGCGCGTGCCGCGGGTCTGACGGGCCAGCTCCAGGGCGCTGTCGACAAGCTGCGCAAGCAGATCGACACGGCGCGTGCAGCGGGCAACAACGCCAAGGCCGACAAGCTCGCCCGTGAGCTGGAAGGCCGGCAGGCGCTGCTCGACCAGGCGCTGAAGGGCCTGGAGGAGTTCGGCGGCTGACACCCGCGCGGTCCCGGGACCGGCAGATCGGAAGGGAAGGGCCCACCGTTCGACGGTGGGCCCTTCCCTTTGCCGTAGGACACCGCGAAGTTGCTGCGGGCCACCACGAGCGCGTGATCGGGCTGACGAAGCCGTCTGCGCCGGAAGTGCGGGATGAGGCAGGATGATCGCCATGGCTCAGCAGTCGCACGACGCCCCGGACGCCCCCGTGGGCGATCCCCTGGACGACCTGGTGCGGGCGGTCACCTCGCTCTCGTACGCGATGGGCCGCAGCAGGGTCCATGACCGGCTCACGGCGGCCGTGGGGGTCAAGATCGAACGCCCGGAGATCGCGCTGCTGCGCGTGCTGTGCGACGCCCCCGGACCGCTGCGGGTGACCGATGTCGCGGAGCGGCTGCTCGTACGGACCCCGCACGTCACCCGGCAGGCGGCCGGGCTGGAGCAGGACGGTCTGATCCGGCGCGCTCCGGACCCCAGTGATCAACGAGCACAGCTGCTGGAGCTTTCCGATCTCGGGCGAACCGTGGTGCTCCGGCTGAACGAGGGCGTACGGCGTATCTTCCGCGAGGTGCTCGCCGAGGTGCGCGACGACGAGATCCGCAGCGCCGCGCGGATCATCGAGGCGCTGGTCGCCGATTCGGCCGCGCGGCTGGCCTCGGAACCGGACGACGTCCCGGGCGGTAGCGGTATCGGCATCCTGGCCGGAAACGGGGAGCAGCCCTCCGCGTGAGTGCGCGAAGGGCTGCTGCCGCCGGGCTCTGCGGGCCTGGAGCGGCCGGTCAGGCTCTGCGGGCGGCCGGTCAGGGCCTGCGGGCCGAGGTCACCCGGTAGACGTCGTAGACACCCTCCACGCCCCGTACCGCCTTCAGGACGTGACCGAGGTGCTTCGGATCGCCCATCTCGAAGGTGAACCGTGAGGTGGCCACCCGGTCGCGGGACGTCTGGACGGCGGCCGAGAGGATGTTGACGTGCTGGTCGGACAGGACGCGGGTGACGTCCGAGAGCAGCCGGGAGCGGTCCAGCGCCTCCACCTGGATGGCGACCAGGAAGACCGAGGACTGGGTGGGTGCCCACTCGACCTCCAGGATCCGTTCCGGCTGCTGGGACAGCGAGTCCACGTTGACGCAGTCCGCACGGTGCACCGAGACACCGCTGCCCCGGGTGACGAACCCGATGATGGGGTCGCCCGGGACGGGCGTGCAGCACCGGGCGAGCTTCACCCAGACGTCGTCGACCCCCTTGACCACCACACCGGGGTCGGCGTTCGCACGGCGCTTGCTGCGGCCGTGGGACGGCGGTGCGCTCTCGGCGATGTCCTCGTTGGCCGCCTCCTCGCCGCCGAGTGCCTGCACCAGCTTCTGCACGACGCCCTGCGCCGCCACATGCCCCTCGCCGATCGCCGCGTACAGCGAGGAGATGTCCGGGTAGCGCATCTCGTGCGCCAGCGTGACCAGGGAGTCGCCGGTGAGGATGCGCTGGATGGGCAGGTTCTGCTTGCGCATGGCCCGCGCGATGGCGTCCTTGCCCTGCTCGATCGCCTCGTCGCGGCGCTCCTTGGAGAACCAGGCGCGGATCTTGTTGCGCGCCCGCGGTGACTTGACGAAGCCCAGCCAGTCGCGCGAGGGTCCGGCCCCGGCGGCCTTGGAGGTGAAGACCTCGACCAGGTCGCCGTTGTCGAGGGTCGATTCGAGCGGGACGAGCCGCCCGTTGACCCGTGCGCCTATCGTGCGGTGGCCGACCTCCGTGTGGACCGCGTAGGCGAAGTCGACCGGGGTCGCGCCTGCGGGGAGCGCGATGACATCGCCCTTGGGGGTGAAGACGAAGACCTCGTTGCGCGAGAGGTCGAAGCGCAGCGACTCCAGGAACTCGCTGGGGTCCTCGGTCTCCTTCTGCCAGTCCAGCAGCTGCCGCAGCCAGGCCATGTCGTTGACGGTGTCCTGCCGCGAGCCCTTGCCGGGACTCCGGGGAGCGTCGGTGCGCACCTTGGAGGCGCCGGCGACGGCCTCCTGCTTGTACTTCCAGTGCGCGGCGATGCCGTACTCGGCGCGGCGGTGCATGTCGAACGTGCGGATCTGGAGCTCGACGGGCTTCCCGCTGGGACCGATCACCGTGGTGTGCAGCGACTGGTACATGTTGAACTTGGGCATCGCGATGTAGTCCTTGAACCGTCCGGGTACCGGATTCCACCGGGCGTGGACGGTGCCGAGCGCCGCGTAGCAGTCGCGGACGGTGTCGACGAGGATGCGGATGCCCACCAGGTCGTAGATCTCGGCGAAGTCCCGGCCCCGCACGATCATCTTCTGGTAGACGCTGTAGTAGTGCTTCGGCCGGCCGGTGACGGTGGCCTTGATGCGGGCGGCGCGCAGGTCGGACTGGACCTCGTCGGTCACTATGGCGAGGTACTCGTCGCGCTTGGGCGCGCGTTCGGCGACCAGCCGCACGATCTCGTCGTACATCTTGGGGTAGAGGATCGCGAAGGCGAGGTCCTCCAGCTCCCACTTGATGGTGTTCATGCCCAGCCGGTGGGCCAGCGGCGCGTAGATCTCCAGGGTCTCGCGGGCCTTCTTCTCCTGCTTCTCCCGCTTCAGGTACCGCATGGTGCGCATGTTGTGCAGCCGGTCGGCGAGCTTGATGACCAGGACGCGCGGGTCCTTGGCCATGGCGACGACCATCTTGCGTACGGTCTCGGCCTGCGCGGCCTCGCCGAACTTGACCTTGTCGAGTTTGGTGACGCCGTCGACGAGCAGCGCGACCTGGTCGCCGAAGTCCCGGCGCAGGGTGTCCAGGCCGTACTCGGTGTCCTCGACGGTGTCGTGCAGCAGACCCGCCATCAGAGTGGCCGGGTCCATGCCCAGCTCGGCGAGGATCGTGGTGACGGCGAGCGGGTGCGTGATGTACGGGTCGCCGCTCTTGCGCTTCTGCCCGCGGTGCCAGCGCTCGGCGACCTGGTAGGCGCGCTCGATCTGCCGCAGTGTCGAGGACTCGATCTTGGGGTCGTTGCCCCGGACGGCCCGCAGCAGCGGTTCGAGAACCGGGTTGTACGGCGAGGAGCGCTGCACGCCCAGCCGGGCGAGCCTGGCCCTGACCCGGTTCGAGGAACCGCCGGACCGCGTCGTGGACCCCTGGGTGGCCGGCCGGGCCGTGGCCCCCTGCGGGGCGGGTTTGGGCGTCGTCAGCGGCGCCGCGCCGCCGGGGCGCACCACGGGAGCGTCGGACTTCGGCTGCTCCGCAGGAAGCTTCTCGGGCGTCACTGGGTCCGCCACGGCCTTCTTGTCCTGCTTTTCTGGCTGCGCGGCGGCTGCGGACTGGGCCTCGTCTGGCAAGGGCACTCCTTGTGCGGGTCCGGGTCCCCCGGTCAGGTCCGGAAAGGCCATGGTATCGATCCCCGGCGATCCGCTCGCCCTGGGCCGGTGCCGGGACCGTACGCGAAAGGCGGGCACCCGGTGGTTCCAGGGTGCCCGCCTCCGTGGAGCGGTGTACGGATCAGACGGTGATCAGTGCGTCCAGCGGGGCTCCGCGCAGCGCGGGCTCCAGCCGGGCCCGCCCGTCGAGGAAGCCGAGCTCCATCAGTACGGCGACGCCCGTGACCTGGGCGCCCGCCCGGCGGATCAGCTCCAGTGAGGCTTCGGCCGTGCCGCCGGTGGCGAGGACGTCGTCGATGACCATGACCCGGTCGTCGGCGCCGAGGTCCTCGGCGTGCAGCTCGATCTCGGCGCTCCCGTACTCCAGGTCGTAGCGCTGCGAGAGCGTCGCTCCCGGAAGTTTGCCCGCCTTGCGGACCGGGATGAAGCCCAGACCGGCCCGGATCGCGACCGGGGCGGCCAGGATGAACCCGCGCGCCTCCAGGCCGACGATCTTGGTGGCGCCGTGCCGCAGGCACAGTTCCGCGAGGGCGTCGGTCAGGGCGGTGAAGGCTTCCGGGTCGGCGAGCAGCGGTGTGATGTCCTTGAACACCACACCCGGCTTCGGATAGTCCTGGACGTCCCGGATCCGGCTGAGCAGCAGCTCCCGTACGTCGGTCATCAGTGCTTCCCCGGGGTACGGCCGCGGCCGCGGGTGCCGGACGGGCGCGGGCCCACGAGGGAGGCCGCACCGTCACCGGCGAGCGCCTCCTGCGGGTCGCCGCCGTCGGACATGTCGTCGTCGGACTCGCCCCTCGCGGCGGCGGAGGCCCGCTTGGCGAGCACCCGCTTCTTGAGGGCCTTCATCGCCGGGTCGCGTTCCTTGAGGTCGGCGACGAGCGGAGTGGCGATGAAGATCGAGGAGTACGCACCGGCTGCGAGGCCGACGAACAGGGCCAGCGAGATGTCGTTGAGCATCCCCGCGCCCAGGAAGCCACCGCCGATGAAGAGCAGTCCGGCGACCGGGAGCAGTGCGACGACCGTGGTGTTGATGGACCGCACCAGGGTGCCGTTGAGGCTGCGGTTGGCGATCTCGCTGTAGGTGAAGCGGGTCTGCTTCTTGAGGTCCTTGGACGCTTCCTTGAGACCGTCGAAGACGACGACGGTGTCGTAGAGCGAGTATCCGAGGATGGTCAGCAGACCGATCACGGTGCCCTGGGTGACCTCGAACCCGACGAGCGCGTACACACCGACCGTGATGGTGAGGTCGTGGATCAGGGCGACCAGGGCGGCGATGGCCATCCGCCATTCGAAGGCGATGGCCAGATAGATCACCACCAGGACCATGAAGATCGCCAGGCCTTGCCAGGCCTTAGCGGCGATCGTCTCACCCCAGCTGGGACCGACCACATCGGCGGCGATCTTGTCGACCGGGAGCTTCAGTTCCTTGGCGAGCGAGCCGTGGATCTTGTCGGCCGTGCCCGTGTCGATACCGGAGACCTGGATCCGCAGACCGCCGTTGCCGAGCTTCTGGACGGTCGCGTCGTGACCGGAGATCTTCTCCGCCGCGTCCTGGGCGTGCGTCACGGAGACGCTGGTGCTCTGGGTGGTGGTGAAGACCGCACCGCCCTGGAACTCGATGCCCAGGTTCAGACCGCGCACCGCCAGGCCGACGATGGCCGTGATGGTGATCAGGATCGAGATCCCGTACCAGATCTTCCGCTTGGCCACGAAGTCGTAGCCGACCTCGCCGCGGTAGAGCCGGGCGCCCATGCTGCCGAGTCGCGACATCTCACGCCTCCTTCGAGTCGGTGGAAGCGGAGGAGGAAACAGAAGCGGACACGGTACTGCGGGAGCGGCGTAGCGGAGGTTTGGCCCCCAGTCGCTTCGGATCGAGGCCGGACCAGGGGTGGCCGCTCGCGAAGAACTTCTTGCGGGCCAGCAGCGTCATCACCGGCTTGGTGAACAGGAACACCACAGCGACGTCGAGCAGCGTGGTCAAGCCGAGGGTGAAGGCGAAGCCCTGGACCTTGCCGACCGTCACGATGTACAGCACGGCGGCGGCCAGGAACGACACGAAGTCGGAGACCAGGATGGTGCGCCGGGCACGCGGCCAGGCGCGCTCGACGGCCGGCCGGAGTGTGCGGCCCTCCCGGATCTCGTCGCGGATCCGTTCGAAGTAGACGATGAACGAGTCCGCGGTGATACCGATCGCAACGATCGCACCACACACCGCGGGCAGGTTGAGGGCGAAGCCGATGCCCTTGCCGAGCAGTGCCATGAGTGTGTAGGTCAGGATCGCGGAGACCAGCAGGCTGAGGATCGCGATGAACGCGAGACCGCGGTAGTACGCGATCAGGTAGACGATGACCAGCGCCAGGCCGATGGCACCGGCGATGAGGCCCGCCTGGAGCTGCTCGCCACCGAGCGCCGCCGTCACGGTCGTGACCGTCTCCTCCTTGAAGGAGAGCGGAAGCGCGCCGTAGGAGAGCACGTTGGCGAGGTCCTGGGCGGACTGCTGGGTGAAGCTGCCGGAGATCTCGGCGCTGCCGCTGAGCGTAGAGCTGACGCTGGGGGCCGACACGACCTGCCCGTCCAGCGCGATCGCGAACTGGTTCTGCGGGGACTGCTGCTGCGAGAGCTTGCTGGTGATCGTCTGGAACTTCTTCGAGCCCTTGCCCGTGAAGTCCATCTGGACGATCCACTGGCCGCGCTGCTGGTCGATGACGGCCTTCGCGCCGTCGACGTCGGTGCCGTCCACGGCGGCCGGGCCGAGGATGTACTTCGCGTCACCCTGGTCGCTGCAGGCCACGGTCGGGTCGGTGGGCTTGACGTTTTCGCCGCCGGCCTTCGCGCGGCCCGCCTTGGTGGTGCAGTCGAGCGCCGCGAACTGCTTCTCCAGCTTGGCGGCGGCTGCGGTGTCGGCGGCCGACGGGGTGGGCGTGGCCTGCGGAGCGGCCGGGGTGGAGGCGGACGGGGTGGGCCCGGCCTTGAGCGCGTCGGTGACCGCACGGCCCTGGGGAGTCGCCGTCGAGGACGGAGTGGCCTTCGAGCCCGTCTTGTCCTTGGCGGTCGATGACGCCTTCGGCGAGGGAGTGGCAGAGGGCTTGGTCGACGTCGGTGTCCCCGCGGCGACCGTCACCACCGGCCGGAAGTACAGCTGGGCGGTGGTACCGACCTGCTGCCTGGCCTGCTTCTCGTTCGTCCCCTTGGGGATGTTGACGATGATGTGGTCTTTGCCCTGGGTCTGGACCTCGGCCTCCGAGACACCGAGTCCGTTGACCCGGCGCTCGATGATGCTGACCGCCGTGTCCATGTTCTTCTGGTTGATCGCGTTGGGCTTGCCGGGCTGGCTCTGGGCCTTGAGCGTGATGCTCGTACCGCCGGCGAGGTCGATACCGAGACGCGGCGTGACCTGCTTCGACCAGAACATCCCGCCGACGAGCGCAACCATGGCGATCAGGATCAGGGCCAGGGAACGCCCGGGCTTGCCCTGAGCTCCCGTCTGCCTTCGGCCCTTGTTGGGTGCTGCCACCTTGTCGATTCTCCCTGTCCTACCGCCCGCGCCGGGTATGCGCTGTGGGCGGCCACGAAGTGATGTGGGGACCTGCTCCGCTGAACCAGTGCACGGTCCCCGGACGTGCTACTTCGTTTCGCCCTCGCCATCAGCCTTGTCGTCGGACTTGACGTCGGGCTTGACGTCGGCCGCGTCGTCCTCGGCGGCATCGTCCGACGCCTCGTGCTTGCCGAGGTCGACCTTCTCGTCCGCGGACTCGTCGAGCCCGGTCAGCGAGGAGGCGTCGTCGGGAACGACGGGGGTGTCACCGTGGACGATGCGGTTGTACTCCTCGTCCTCGAGGACGGCTCCGATCGCGTTCTTGCCGTAGACGGCGTGGACGCCGGGCGCGATCTCCAGGAGGACCGAGTCGTCGTGGATCTCCTTGACGGTGGCGTACATGCCCCCGATCGTCCGGACGCCGGTGCCGGGCTGCATCTCATTACGCATCGATGCGGCCGCCTGCTGCTTGCGCTTGGCAGACCGGGTCATCAGGAACATGGCCCCGATGAGCACGATGAAGGGGAGGAGGGTCACGAGACTCACGGGAGGGAACTTCCTTCGCACGACCGCGCTGGATCGCGGCCTGATCTTCGGGGGCGGGGCATGCCGACCTGGAAGGGCGGCATCGGCGGAGTCTAGGCGAGTCCGCATCATTGGAACAACGCCCAGCATGGCACCGGGGTTCCGCTGCGGGCACCCCCGCACACAGTCACGCCCCGAACAGGCCCGCTTGTCCCTTTCCTACGGAATTGCCCGCAGTACCCTGTGGTGGCACCAGCCCGAGGTGCGCCCAGGCCGCAGGCGTGGCAACACGGCCCCGAGGGGTGCGGGCGAGCAGTCCTTCGCGTACGAGGAAGGGTTCAGCGACCTCCTCGACCGTCTCGCGCTCCTCCCCGACGGCGACGGCGAGTGTGGAAAGTCCCACAGGCCCGCCCCCGAACAGTTTGAGCAGGGCCTGGAGTACCGCCCGGTCGAGACGGTCCAGCCCCCTGGCGTCAACCTCGTACACCGCGAGGGCCGCGCCTGCCACCTCCCGGGTGATCACTCCGTCAGTCTTGACCTGGGCGTAGTCGCGGACGCGGCGCAGCAGCCGGTTGGCGATACGCGGGGTGCCCCGGGAGCGTCCGGCGATCTCCGCCGCGCCCTTCTCGTCGATCTCGACGTCCAGCAGACGCGCGGAGCGGTGGATGACCCGTTCCAGCTCGGCGGGTTCGTAGAACTCCATGTGTCCGGTGAAGCCGAAGCGGTCGCGCAGCGGGGGCGGCAGCAGTCCGGCCCTGGTGGTGGCGCCGACGAGGGTGAAGGGCGGCAGCTCCAGCGGGATGGCGGTGGCTCCCGGGCCCTTGCCGACGATGACGTCGACCCGGAAGTCCTCCATCGCCATGTAGAGCATTTCCTCGGCGGGCCTGGACATCCGGTGGATCTCGTCGAGGAAGAGCACCTCGCCCTCCTGGAGGGACGAGAGGATCGCGGCGAGATCTCCCGCGTGCTGGATCGCGGGGCCCGATGTGATGCGGATCGGGGCGCCCATCTCGGCTGCGATGATCATCGAAAGAGTGGTCTTCCCGAGGCCGGGAGCGCCGGAGAGCAGGACGTGGTCGGCGGTCGCACCACGCTGCCTGGCCGCCCGGAGGACGAGGTCGAGCTGCTGTCTGACCTTTTCCTGGCCCACGAACTCTTCGAGATCCTTGGGACGGAGCGCGGCTTCGACCGCCTGATCCTCGCCGTCGGCGGAGGCACCCACCAGACGGTCTTCGGCATCGGGAGCGGACTCGTCCCACTCGTTCTGAGGCGGCAGCATGGCGGGTCTCTCGATCAGCGGGCGCGGTTGAGGGTCTGCAGGGCGGCCTTGAGGAGCACGCCGACCTGGGGCTCGGCGGTGGCCTCGGCCTGCGGTGTGACGGCGGCGACGGCGTCCTCGGCATCGCGGGGCGCGTAACCGAGGCCGACCAGCGCCGCGTGCAGTTGCTCGCTCCAGGGCGCGGGGCCGGGGGCCGAGCGCTGCGCGGCGAGGTGCGCGCCGGTGCCGAGGGGGGCGCCGAGACGGTCCTTGAGCTCCAGGAGCAGCTTCTGCGCGCCCTTCTTGCCGATGCCGGGCACGGCGGTCAGGGACTTCTCGTCGCCGGTGGAGACCGCGAGCCGCAGGGCGTCGGGCGAGTGCACGGCGAGCATGGCCTGCGCGAGCCGGGGGCCGACGCCGCTCGCGGTCTGGAGGAGCTCGAAGACCTGGCGTTCGTCGTCGTCGGCGAAGCCGTAGAGCGTGAGCGAGTCCTCCCGGACGACGAGGGAGGTGGCGAGCTTCGCCTGCTGGCCGATACGCAGGGCGGAGAGCGTGTTCGGTGTGCACTGGACGGCCATGCCGACACCGCCGACCTCCAGGACGGCGGTGGTCGGGGCCAGAGCGGCCACCGGGCCGGAAACGAAAGCGATCATGCGGTACGGCCTTTCAGCGTGCGGTGAGCGGCTACGGCCTGCTGGAGCCGGTTCTGGGCGGGGGCCCGCCAGATGTGACAGATGGCGAGGGCGAGGGCGTCCGCGGCGTCGGCGGGTTTCGGTGGTGCGTCGAGCCGCAGCAGCCGGGTCACCATCGCCCCGACCTGGGCCTTGTCGGCCCGTCCACTGCCGGAGACGGCCGCCTTGACCTCGCTGGGCGTGTGCAGGGCGACGGGGATGCCGCGGCGGGACGCGCAGAGCATCGCGACCGCGCTGGCCTGTGCGGTGCCCATGACCGTACGGACGTTGTGCTGGCTGAACACTCTCTCCACCGCTACGACCTCGGGACGGTACTCGTCCAGCCACCGTTCCACGCCGCGCTCGATCTCCACCAGCCGGGCGCCGAGATCGGCGTCGGCGGGTGTCCGGACAACGCCCACACCCAGCATCTTCAGGGGGCGGCCAGCGACGCCGTCGACCACGCCGACGCCACATCTGGTCAGCCCCGGATCCACGCCAAGCACCCGCACCGCGCTCCACCCCACCGTCGTCGTCAGCCTGTTGTCGCAGGTTAGCGGCTGCCTCCGACATCGCCCGCCCTGCGACCCCGTACCGGAAACCACGGGGCCGCAGATTCCCGTCACCTGCGGCCCGCGAACAAGAAAGAGACACCGAAAGTCAGCCCGGAAAACTCGACCGCTGGAAATTCAATAATTTCACCGGGCACCGAACGCGTAACAATCACAGCAATGTGATCGGGGACTAATGCGCACCATTGCCGAGGCGGCCGTAGCGGCCTCCGTCACCGTCGCCGGGACAGGACCCGCAGCACCTACCCGGACAACGGCCATACAACCGATGGGAAAGCACACCGGTAGGAGCGGATGCTTCAACTGGTCGTGGGGCGACGGCGTCTCGACGACCACCGTTTACTGCCACAACGTCTGCAATCACTCGGCGGCCATTGGCATCTGGTGGCACGAAGGCACGGTGGACTCCATGCGTTCGGCCACCGTCGAGTCAGGCGGCAAGGGCCACATAGGGCACGCCGGCTCCGTCAAGAGCATCGAGGGATAAAAACCTGGAGGGGTTCGTCCGGGCTACTCCGGACGAACCCCTCCAGCGTGTACTGCATTCCGCAGAAACCGTCAAAGGCGGTCAGGCGTCAAGGCTCTCCATGACCTCGTCCGAGACGTCGAAGTTGGCGAAGACGTTCTGCACGTCGTCGCTGTCCTCCAGCGCGTCGATCAGCTTGAAGATCTTGCGCGCGCCCTCTTCATCCAGCTCGACCTGCATGGTCGGCATGAAGTTGGCCTCGGCCGAGTCGTAGTCGATACCGGCCTCCTGGAGCGCGGTGCGGACCGCGACCATGTCGGTGGCCTCACTGACGACCTCGTACGACTCACCCAGGTCGTTGACCTCCTCGGCGCCCGCCTCCAGGACCGCGCCGAGGACGTCGTCCTCGGCGAGGACGCCCTTGGGGACCATGACGACCCCCTTGCGGTTGAAGAGGTACGAGACGGAACCCGGGTCGGCCATCGAGCCGCCGTTGCGGGTCATCGCGACCCGGACGTCGGACGCGGCACGGTTGCGGTTGTCGGTGAGGCACTCGATGAGCACCGCGACACCGTTGGGGCCGTATCCCTCGTACATGATCGTCTGGTAGTCGACGCCGCCCGCCTCAAGACCACCGCCGCGCTTGACCGCGGAGTCGATGTTCTTGTTGGGGACGGAACTCTTCTTCGCCTTCTGGATGGCATCGACGAGCGTCGGGTTGCCTTCCGGATCGACGCCACCGGTCCGGGCGGCAACCTCGATGTTCTTGATCAGCTTCGCGAAGAGCTTGCCGCGCTTGGCATCAACCACGGCCTTCTTGTGCTTCGTCGTAGCCCATTTAGAGTGGCCGGACATCTGCCTGTCTCCTTCGCGTAACCGTTTCCTGGACGAACGCGAGAGATCCTACCGGGCGCCGGTCACCGGGCGTCGCGCACCATGTCCGTGAAGTACTGGTGCAGCCGGTGGTCCCCGGTCAGTTCCGGGTGGAACGACGTCGCCAGCGCACGGCCCTGGCGCACCGCGACGATGTGCCCGCCGTGCTCCGCGAGCACCTGGACCCCGGCGCCGACCGACTCCACCCAGGGGGCCCGGATGAAGACGCCCTCGACGGGACCGCCGTCGATCTCGGGTATTGCGACGGCGGCCTCGAAGGACTCGTTCTGACGCCCGAACGCGTTGCGCCTGACGATCATGTCGATCCCGCCGAAGGTCTCCTGGCCCGAGCGGGGGTCGAGGATCTTGTCGGCGAGCATGATCAGGCCCGCACAGGTGCCGTACACCGGCAGCCCTGACCCGATGCGCTCGCGCAGCGGCTCCAGCATGCCGAAGAGACCGGCCAGTTTGGACATGGTGGTGGACTCACCACCCGGGATGACCAGGCCGTCGAGGTCCGCGAGCTCCTCGGGGCGCCGGACCGGCCTGGCCTGGGCGTCTGCCACGGCCAGGGCGGTCAGGTGTTCCCGTACGTCGCCCTGGAGGGCGAGGACACCGATGAGCGGGGTCGTCATCACCAGCCCCGGTTCGCGTAGCGCTCGGTCTCGGGGAGGGTGTCGCAGTTGATGCCGACCATGGCCTCACCGAGGTTGCGGGACGCGTCCGCGATGACCTTCGGGTCGTCGTAGAAGGTGGTGGCCTTCACGATGGCGGCGGCACGCTTGGCCGGGTCGCCGGACTTGAAGATGCCGGAGCCGACGAAGACGCCCTCGGCGCCGAGCTGGCGCATCAGCGCGGCGTCGGCCGGGGTGGCCACACCACCGGCGGAGAAGAGGACCACGGGCAGCTTGCCGAGCTCGGCGACCTCCTTGACCAGCTCGTAGGGGGCGCGCAGGTCCTTCGCCGCGGCGTACAGCTCGTTGTTGTCGTAGCCGCGCAGCCGGGCGATCTCGTTCTTGATCTGGCGGAGGTGGCGGACGGCCTCGACGACGTTTCCGGTGCCGGCCTCGCCCTTGGAGCGGATCATGGCCGCGCCCTCGGCGATCCGGCGCAGCGCCTCACCGAGGTTGGTGGCACCGCAGACGAACGGGGTGGTGAAGGCGAACTTGTCGCTGTGGTTGACCTCGTCGGCCGGGGTGAGGACCTCGGACTCGTCGATGTAGTCCACACCCAGCGACTGGAGCACCTGGGCCTCGACGAAGTGGCCGATCCGCGACTTGGCCATGACGGGGATGGAGACGGCCCCGATGATCTCCTCGATCATGTTGGGGTCGGACATCCGGGCCACGCCGCCGTCCTTGCGGATGTCCGCGGGCACCCGCTCCAGCGCCATGACGGCGACGGCGCCCGCGTCCTCGGCGATCTTCGCCTGCTCGGCGTCGACCACGTCCATGATCACGCCGCCCTTGAGCTGCTCGGCCATGCCTCGCTTGACGCGGGCGGTACCGGTCGCCGGGGTTGCGGCGGTCTGGGAAGTGGTGGGAAGCGTGCTGGACACGGGTGACCTCGCTCAGGGGGAAGAGGGTTCTTGCACCTCTGAGAAAACTCCTGCGGACCAGTCCACTGCAAGGGCCAATGAGTAGCCGGTGGATCGTTCTCGCCGCGGTGCGGCCTGTCGGTACCGCTCCGCTCGTGCGTTCCTTGCCGGACACCCCGGGCCGGCGAGGACCGCCCCGACCGGCCTACGTCCCGGGCCGGTCGGCCAGCGCCACCGGCGGAGCGTCGTCCATCTCGAACGCCAGCGGGAACGGCGCGTGTCCGGCCAGCCGGAACCAGCGGACCTTGCGATGGGTACGCAGGGCGCGCGCCGCCCGGACCGCGTCGTTGTGGAAGCGCCTGGCCATCGGCACCCGCCGCACGGCCGCGGCCAGTTCGTCGGCCGCCTCCTCGCCGCCCGGCGCCGACCGTACGGCCTCGACCTGGGCCGTCTCGCCGAACACGGCCCGCAGCGCCTGGCTGAGGTCGCTCTCGGCCACCTCGCGGTGCTCCTCCTCGGACTGCCGGGCGGCGTGCGCGGCCTGGTAGAGCACGATCGAGGCCGCCGGGTCGAGAACACCGGAGGTGGCCAGCTCCTGGGTGACCGAGGCGCGGCGCAGCAGCTGGGCGTCGAGGGCGGCCCGCGCGGCGTCGATGCGCGCGTGCAGCCGGTCGAGCCGTCCGGCGGTCCAGCTCAGGTACATGCCGACCGCGATGAACGCGATGACGATCCAGATGATGAGGGTTACGGTCACGGGCGGAAAGGCTACCGGGCCGCGGTGGCCCGGACGCCGGGCGAGACGACCGCAGGCTCCCGGGCCCCGGCTCCCGGCTCCCGGCCGACGGCGTACGCGGCGCTGTCAGGCACCACGTCCCGCGCCGTCGTGCGCCCCGTCAGTCGCGGGCGAGGCCGAACCGCGCCCGCAGGCTGACCCGTTCATCGGTGTCGACCGAGGCCGCGCCGTCCGTCACCGTCTCGTACACCGCCAGGATGTCCGCGCCGACCGTGGACCAGTCGAAGCGGCGGACGTGCGTACTGCCCCGCCTGCGCAGCTCTTCCCGGCGTGATTCGTCGCCCAGCAGCCGTACGGCGGCCGCGGCCAGCGCTTCCGCGTCCTCGTTGGCGAACAGCTCGCCCGCCGCGCCCTGGTCGAGGACCTGGGCGAAGGCGTCGAGGTCGCTCGCCAGCACGGGCGCTCCGGCCGACATCGCCTCGACGAGGATGATCCCGAAACTCTCCCCGCCGGTGTTCGGCGCGACATAGACGTCGACGCTCCGCAGCAGCCGTGCCTTGTCCTCGTCGCTGATCATGCCGAGGAATTCGACGCGCTCGCGCATCTCCTCCGGCAGGGTGGCCACCGCTTCCTTCTCGTCGCCGCGCCCCGCGACGAGCAGCCGGGTGTCCGGACGCTCGGCGAGGATCCCGGGCAGCGCCCGCATGAGCACCGGCAGCCCCTTGCGCGGCTCGTCGATCCGGCCGATGAAGCCGATGGTGCCGCCCTGCCATTCGGGCCTGGGTTCGGCACGGTCGAAGAATCCGACGTCGACCCCGTTGGGGATGACGACCGCGTCGCCGCCCAGGTGCTCGACCAGGGTCCTGCGCGCGTACTCGCTCACCGCGATCCGCGCGCTGATCTTCTCCAGCGCGGGTTGCAGGATCGGGTACGCGGCGATCATCGCCCGCGAGCGCGGGTTGGACGTGTGGAAGGTGGCGACGATCGGCCCCTGTGCGGCCCAGCAGGTGAGCAGGCCCAGCGACGGCGAGGTGGGTTCGTGGATGTGGATCACGTCGAAGGTGCCGTCGTGCAGCCAGCGCCTGACCCGCGCGGCGGAGAGGAAGCCGAAGTTGAGCCGGGCGACCGAACCGTTGTACGGCACGGGCACGGCCCGCCCCGCGGACACCACGTACGGCGGCAGCGGGGTCTCGTCGTCCGCCGGGGCCAGAACGGACACCTGGTGGCCGAGGCCGATCAGGTGCTCCGCGAGGTCCCTGATGTGGAACTGGACCCCGCCGGGCACGTCCCAGGAGTACGGGCAGACGATGCCGATCTTCACGAGGGCTCCTGACGGCGCTCTAGGTCGGCGAGCCAGAGGCGCTGCAGCATGTGCCAGTCCTCCGGGTGCTCGGCGATTCCGGTGGCGAAGGCATCAGCCAGCGCCTGTGCCATCACGGACGTCTTTTCGGGGCGGGTACCTGTCTCCGGCACCTCGACGGGCGGATGGACCCGGCCCCGCATCACCGGCGAATCGTCGTACCAGAGCGTCACCGGCAGCAGCAGCGCGCCCGTCTGCTGGGCCAGCAGCGCCGGACCGGCCGGCATCCGGGTGGCCTCGCCGAAGAACGTCACCTCGACGCCCGACGCGGACAGGTCGCGGTCGGCGACCAGACAGACCAGCCCGCCGTCCCGCAGCCGCCGCGCCAGGGTGCCGAAGGCCGAGCCGCCGGTGTGCGGCAGGACCTCCATGCCGAGTCCCTCGCGGTAGGCGACGAACCGGTCGTAGAGCGTCTCGGGCTTGAGCCGTTCGGCGACCGTGGTGAACGGCACCGCCAGCTCGGTGGTGACCCAGGCGCCCGCGAGGTCGTAGTTCCCCATGTGGGGCAGCGCCAGGACGACGCCCTTCCCCGCCGCGAGCCCGTCGGTCAGGTGGTGGACGTCCTGGACGTCGAAACCGGTCCGCACCCGCTGCTCGCTCCACGCGGGCAGCCGGAACGACTCCATCCAGTACCGCATGTACGAGCGCATCCCGGCCCGGGACAGTTCGGCGAGCCGCTCGGGCCCCGCGTCGGGCACCACGCGCGCCAGGTTCGACTCCAGTCGCAGCACGCTCTTGCCGCGCCGCCGCCAGGCGAAGTCAGCGATCCGGCGGCCGAGGCGGGTGGCTACCGGTTCGGGCAGCTTCTTGACCGCGCCCCAGCCGAGTCCGTACAGGGCGTCCGTCAGCCGTTCCCTCATACCGACTCGCTGCCCCGGGCAGCGGCTTCGGCCGCCGCGGCATCGGCCTCGGCGGACTCCCTGCGTACGGTCACGACCCGCTGCACCAGGGTGATCAGGCTGCCCGCGGCCACGATCCACAGGGCGATCGGCAGCAGGATCTGGATGCCGGGCACCCCGAACTTGTGCAGCCCGGCGAGACCGGCGGCGACGAGGGAGATGACCAGCCGCTCGGCCCGTTCGATCAGGCCGTTCACCGCGACCGGGAGCCCGATGGACTCGCCGCGGGCCTTGGTGTACGAGACCACCTGGCCGCTGGCCAGGCAGAAGAGGGCGACGGCGCAGAGCATGTTGTTGTCGCCGGTGCCCGCGTACCAGAGCGCGAACCCGGAGAAGATCGCTCCGTCCGCGACCCGGTCGAGGGTCGAGTCGAGGAATGCGCCCCAGCGGCTCGAAATCCCGGCCTGGCGCGCCATGTTTCCGTCGACGAGGTCGGAGAAGACGAAGAGGGTGATGACGATCGTGCCCCAGAAGAATTCTCCCCGGGGGAAAAAGACCAGTGCACCCGCCATCACTCCGGCCGTGCCGATCAGAGTCACCGCGTCGGGGCTGATCCCGATGCGGAGCAGGAACGAGGCGAACGGCGTGAGGACACGCGTGAAGAATGCACGCGCGTACTTGTTCAGCATGGCCTTCCCGAGGGGTCGGTGGGCCGTGCGGCCCCGTTGGCCACCGGCTGGCCCATCGTAGCCAGGACCGCGGACCTCCACCGCCGGGCCCTCTTCCGCACGGGCCCCCGGACACCGCGGGAGGCGCACGTATGGACGCACGGTGAGCGGAGTGGAAAGCTCGAATGACCGCGGGCGTCACCGTTGCCGCCGCGCACTGCGGCTCGTCCTGCCCGCGTCCCGACCCACCGTGCAACCGTGCAACGTCCCTCGTTCCGGACCGGGAGGCACACATCATGGGCGACAAGGCGAGCGCACATCCCGGGGCCGCCGGCCGGGCGACCACGGCCGGCCACCCCACGTCCGTACGGAACGTGGTGCTGGTCGGCCACAGCGGATCGGGCAAGACCACCCTGGTCGAAGCCCTGGCACTGACCGCGGGGGCGGTCAACCGGGCCGGACGCGTCGAGGACGGCCAGACGGTCTCCGACCACGACGAGATCGAGCACCGCCAGCAGCGGTCGGTGCAGCTCTCGCTGGTTCCCGTCGAATGGGACGGCGTCAAGATCAATCTGCTCGACACCCCCGGGTACGCCGACTTCGTGGGTGAGCTGCGGGCCGGGCTGCGGGCGGCGGACGCGGCCCTCTTCGTCGTGTCGGCCGCCCAGGACGCCGGGAACATCGCCGGTGCGACCCGGGCGGTGTGGGAGGAGTGCGCGGCCGTCGGGATGCCGCGGGCCATCGTCGTCACGCATCTGGACACGGCCCGCACCGACTACGCCGAGCTGACGCGGGTGTGCGGCCGGGTGCTCGGCGACGACGACCCCGACGCCGTACTCCCCCTGTATCTGCCGCTGTACGGGCCGCAGGGGCCCGACGGGCACGCCCCGGTGACCGGGCTGGCCGGGCTGCTCACCCGGCGCCTGTTCGACTACGCGTCGGGAGCGCGTACGGAGTCCCGGCCCGGCGACGACCGGCTGCCGTTGATCGAGACGGCCCGCAACCGGCTGATCGAGGGGATCATCGCGGAGAGCGAGGACGAAACCCTCATGGACCGCTATCTCGGCGGCGAGGAGATCGACGTCAAGACGCTCATCGGCGACCTGGAGCGGGCGGTCGCCCGCGGTGTCTTCCACCCGGTGCTCGCTGCGGCGCCGGCTGCGGACGGGGCCGGGCAGGGGCTCGGCACGGTCGAACTGCTCGACCTCGTCACCCGCGGATTTCCCACCCCGCCGGAACGCGAGGCCCCCGCGGTGACCACCCCGGACGGCGCCCCGCGTCCCGCGGTCGGCTGCGATCCCCGGGGGCCGCTGGTCGCCGAGGTGATCAGGACGGCGTCCGATCCGTACGTGGGCCGGGTCAGCCTGGTGCGGGTCTTCTCCGGCACGCTCCGCCCCGACGAGACGGTGCACGTCTCGGGCCACGGTGCGTCCGGCCGTGACCAGGGGGACCGCGAGGACCACGACGTCGACGAGCGGGTGGGCGCCCTCTCCGTCCCGTTCGGCAGGCACCAGCACCCGGTGCGTGAGTGCATCGCGGGGGATCTCGTCTGTGTGGCCAGGCTGACCCGCGCCGAGACCGGTGACACCCTGTCGGCGAAGGACGACCCGCTCGTGATGGAGCCCTGGGTCATGCCGGACCCGCTGCTTCCGCTTGCCGTCGCCGCGCACGGCAAGGCGGACGAGGACAAGCTCTCGCAGGGGCTGGCCCGGCTGGTCGCCGAGGACCCGACCATGCGCCTGGAACAGAATCCGGACACCCGTCAGCTGGTGCTGTGGTGTCTGGGAGAGGCCCAGCGGGAGGTGGCGCTGGAGCGGCTGCAGAGCCGGTACGGGGTCCGGGTGGACGCCGTGCCGTACCGGGTGTCCCTGCGGGAGACCTTCGGCGAGCGGGCCGTCGGGCGCGGCAGGCACGTCAAGCAGTCCGGGGGCCACGGCCAGTTCGCGATCTGCGAGATCGAGGTCGACCCGCTGCCGCCCGGGGCGGGGATCGAGTTCGTCGACGAGGTGGTGGGCGGCTCGGTTCCGCGCCCGTTCATCCCCTCCGTGGAGAAGGGGGTGCGCGCCCAGGCCGCGCGGGGTGTCGTGGCGGGCCATCCGCTCGTGGACATCCGTATCACCCTGCGGGACGGCAAGGCCCACTCCGTGGACTCCTCGGACGCGGCTTTTCAGACAGCGGGCGCACTGGCCCTGCGGGAGGCGGCGCGGGAGGCCGTGATCCATCTGCTGGAGCCGGTGGTCACGGTGCGGGTGCTGGTCCCTGACGACTTCGTGGGCCCGGTGATGAGCGATCTGTCCGGACGGCGCGGCCGGGTGGTCGGCACCGAGCAGGCGGCCCCCGGACGCACGCTGGTACGGGCCGAGGTGCCCGAGATCGAGATCGGGCGGTACGCGGTCGACCTGCGGTCCCTCTCGCACGGCGCCGGGCAGTTCAGCCGGTCGTACGCCCGGCACGAACCGATGCCGCAGCGGGTCGCCGACCGGATGCGCGAACAGTCGCAGAACGGCTTGTAGTTGACGGTGACAGGCACTCAATCACCTTGCGGTGGTGGGTATTCCGTTGTCCCATGACGGACGGGGAGCGTCCCCGATACGCTGTGGTCCCAGCTCAGCAGGTGTACCGGGCCCACCAGGTGGACAGGGTCCGGGAGGTGTGCGGGGCCCGGCAGTGGGGAACAGCCGCAGCAGCGGTTGCGTGCGGCGATGGGGGCAGCGGTGGCGAACGACGGATTCGATTTCATTCCGGGAGCACAGGTCCCGCTCCAGGGGGCAGCGGGTCAGACCGCTGCGACCCATGCCCTCGCCTCGGCTGCGTACCGTGACAGCCCGGTCGAGGACATACTCAAAGCCAACAGCGAGTGGCACAAGACGGATGTGAAGAAGGGCAAGTTCTCGCTCTTCGAGCCGAATCTGGGCGAGTCCTTCTCCCGCGCCGTGCAGGTACGGATGCTCGGCGGCACCCGCAAGGCGCTCATCCAGTCCTTCGGGACCGAGCCCCAGACGGTGGTGGAGCACTGCCTGGCGGCCACCCGGATCCGTAAGGAACGCGACACCAAACTCACTGTGGTGATGGCCGTGTTCGGCCTGGTCTTCCTGCCGGGGCTGCTGCTCTGGCTGGGCGTCTTCCAGCTGCGGCGGACCCTTGCCGGGGCCCAGAACCGCCGCGCGGGCGCGCTGGGCACCACCCTGCTGGTGGCTGTCGGCGGGGTCGTGGTCATCTTCCTGGTGAAACTGCCGTTCGGCGGCATCGGGGCGCTGTACCTCAGGGCGATGTTCGTCGCTCCGGTCATCGGCTGGGTATGTGCCCGGCGGATCTGTGAGACGACGGCCAAGGACCTGCGGGCGCGCTGGGACAATCTGCTCTCCGGCGGCGGCGTCGGCGCGAAGATCCCCGAGGCCGTACCGCGCAACCCCACCGAGACGGCGGCCGAGCAGCTGCGCCAGTCGCTGGCCAAGCTGACCGCCGAGCAGCAGTCCAACTCGGTCTTCTACGCGGGGCCCAAGGGGATACTCGGCATGGGCACCCGCTGGGGCAGTTGGCAGCTCGCCGAGGAGCTCGTGCCCCGCGAGGCCGGCACCGAGATCCACGGATTCCGCAGCTGGGACGTCATCCGGGCGATCCACGACCGGCTGCGGATGCTGGAGCGCGGCCCGCTGCACACCGGCGGCTTCCCGGCCCCCTCCGTCAAGCACTGGATCGTGGCCCCCGTCGGGGAGAACGCCGGTGAGGTGAGCAGGCCCGACGGCGAGGACGTCGAGGCCTTCCAGATCAAGGGCCACGAGATACAGCGGATCTGCAACGAGCAGCAGTTCGGCAGCGGTGACCGCCACTATCTGGGCGTGCAGTTCACGCTCTGGGACGGCCAGTTGGTGATCACGATGATGATCACCGTCACGGTGCTCCACGAGACCCTGCGCATCGAGGTCACCGGCCACGCGCTCGGCCCGGTGCACTCGCTGTTCACCACCAAGCCCGCGGCCAAGACCAAGCAGGTCAACAAGGCGGTCAAGTTCTGGGAGACGCGGGAGGTGAACCTGCCGCTGGTCGAGACCCGTGAGGTGGTCCGCCTCGCCGCCCGCGCCCCGCTGACCTGGTTCCCGCCCGTCCTCGACTTCTGCGGCGGGAAGATCACCCTGCCCGAGCCGTTCGGTATGCGGCACGCCTGGGCCGACAAGCCCTGGCGGCACCGCTTCATGGCCGACGACGCGATGCGCGCGGCCACGCCCGTACTGCGCGCGGTGCACACGGCGGCGATGCGCGTCCTGGACGAGCACGGCGTGAACACCGACGCCTTCACCAACCGGTCGATGGTCCTCAGCGGACTGGTCCAGGACCCGACACCGCGCAAGGCCGACGTCTACGACGCCTGACACCGCGCCGCCGGAGCGCTGCGGCACCCCGGGGCTTCCTCAGCGGCCCCGGGGCCCGCTCACTCCGGCCAGGCGGCGGCGAGCATCGCCCGGGTGTCGGCCAGCAGCTGCGGCAGCACCTTGGTGTGCCCGACGACCGGCATGAAGTTGGTGTCGCCACCCCAGCGGGGCACGACGTGCTGATGCAAGTGCGCGGCGATGCCCGCCCCTGCGGACTCCCCCTGGTTCATACCGATGTTGAACCCGTGCGCACCGGAAGCCGTGCGCAGCGCGGTCATCGCCCGCTTGGTCAGCTCGGCCAGCTCGGCGGTCTCCGCGGCGTCCAGGTCCGTGTAGTCGGCGACGTGGCGGAACGGCACGACCATGAGGTGCCCGCCGTTGTACGGGTAGAGGTTGAGCACCGCGTACACATGCTGCCCGCGCGCGACGACGAGCCCGTCCTCGTCCGACTTCGACGGGATCGAGCAGAACGGACAGTCGCCCGAGTCCGACCCGCTCGGCTTGTTCTCCCCCTGGATGTACGCCATCCGGTGGGGCGTCCACAGGCGCTGGAACGCGTCCTGCGTCCCCACTCCGATCTGCTGCTCCGGCTCACTCGTCATGCAGTGCAGCATATGGCTTCCCCCGTTCGGAACGTGTCGCCGGGGCACCGGGGGCAGACACTGCGGCGATGCTGTGCCGATGGACCTCCCGGAGCCCGACAGGCGGCTGCCCCGCTGGGAACAGCGCACGGAAGGGCCGCTGTTCGCGGCCTCGCTGCTCTTTCTCGCCTGCTACGCGGTCCGCGTACTGGCGCGGGGAGCCGACCCGGTCTGGCGGGACCTCGCCCTCGCCCTGACCCTGGCGACCTGGCTGGTCTTCGCGGCGGACTACGCGGTGCGGCTGGTACTGAGCCGCCAGGGCGTGCGCTTCGTGCGGTCGCACTGGCTGGACACGGTGGTGCTGATCCTGCCCTTGCTGCGGCCCCTGCGTCTGGTGAAGATCTACACCGCCGTACAGCAGAGGCGGGAGGAGCCGCGGCTGAGCCTCCAGGGCCGGGTGATCTCCTATGCGGGCCTGTCGGCCCTGCTGCTCGGTTTCGCCGGCGCCCTCGCCGTCTACAACTGCGAGCACTCCGCACCCGGCGCCACCATCCGTACCTTCGGGGACTCCGTGTGGTGGGCCGCCGCCACTCTCTCGACGGTCGGATACGGCGACGTGACCCCGGTGACGCCATGGGGACGCGTGATCGCCGTGGCCATGATGGGGTGCGGTATCGCGCTGCTGGGAGCGGTGACCGGTTCGTTCTCCTCGTGGCTGCTGCAGGTGTTCGCACGGGAGGACGAGAAGAGGCCTCCGGAGAGCCAGTAGCTCTCCGGAGGCCTCCCGCACGGCGCGGATCGGACGCGGATCAGACCTGGACGCGGTCCTCCACGGCCTTCTGGATCTTGGCGATGGCGTCCTCGACCGGGATGCCGTTCTCCTGCGATCCGTCGCGGTAGCGGAACGACACGGCGCCGTTGGCCATGTCCTCATCACCCGCGATGATCATGAAGGGCACCTTGGCCCGCTGCTGGTTGCGGATCTTCTTCTGCATCCGGTCCGACGAGGCGTCCACGTCGACCCGCAGCCCCTTGGCCTTCGCCTTGGCGGCGAACTCCTGGAGGTACGGGATGTGTGCGTCGCCGATCGGGATACCGACCGCCTGGACCGGGGCCAGCCAGACCGGGAAGGCGCCCGCGTAGTGCTCCAGGAGCACCGCGAAGAAGCGCTCGATGGAACCGAACAGGGCACGGTGGATCATGACCGGGCGCTGCTTGGTGCCGTCCGGGCCGGTGTACTCCAGGTCGAAGCGCTCCGGCAGGTTGAAGTCGAGCTGCACGGTCGACATCTGCCAGGTGCGGCCGATGGCGTCCTTGCACTGCACCGAGATCTTCGGGCCGTAGAACGCGGCGCCGCCCGGGTCCGGGACCAGCGGCAGGCCCTGCTTCTCGGCGACCTGGCGCAGCGTCTCGGTGGCCTCGTCCCACGCCTCGTCCGAGCCGACGAACTTCTCCGGGTCCTTGGTGGAGAGCTCCAGGTAGAAGTCGGTCAGGCCGTAGTCGCGCAGCAGGTTCAGGACGAAGGTGAGCGTCCTGTCCAGCTCCTCCGCCATCTGCTCCCTGGTGCAGTAGATGTGCGCGTCGTCCTGGGTGAAGCCGCGCGAGCGGGTCAGGCCGTGGACGACACCCGACTTCTCGTACCGGTACACCGTGCCGAACTCGAAGAGGCGCAGCGGCAGTTCACGGTAGGAACGTCCGCGCGCGTCGAAGATCAGGTTGTGCATCGGGCAGTTCATCGGCTTGAGGTAGTAGTCCACCCCGTCGTCGAGCTGCATGGGCGGGTACATGCCGTCGGCGTACCAGTCCAGGTGGCCGGACTTCTCGAAGAGCTTGCCCTTGGTCGCGTGCGGGCTGTAGACGAACTCGTAGCCCTCCTCCTCGTGGCGCCGCCGCGAGTAGTCCTCCATGGCCCGGCGGATGATGCCGCCCTTGGGGTGGAAGACCGCGAGACCGGGGCCGATCTCGTCGGGGAAGGAGAAGAGGTCCAGCTCGTTGCCGAGCTTGCGGTGGTCGCGCTTGGCGGCCTCCTCCAGGAACTCCAGGTGCGCCTTCAGCTCGTCCTTGGTCGGCCACGCGGTGCCGTAGATGCGCTGGAGCATCGGGTTCTTCTCGCTGCCGCGCCAGTAGGCGGCGGCGTTGCGCATCAGCTTGAACGCCGGGATGTTCCGGGTGGTCGGCAGGTGCGGCCCCCGGCAGAGGTCCTTCCAGCACAGTTCGCCGGTCTTCGGGTCGAGGTTGTCGTAGATGGTCAGCTCGCCGCCGCCCACCTCGACATTCGCGCCGTCGTCGGCGTTCTCGACCGCGCCGGAGCCCTTGAGGCCGATGAGTTCCAGCTTGTACGGCTCGGAGGCCAGCTCCTCGCGGGCGGCCTCGTCCGTGGTGACCCGGCGCGAGAAGCGCTGGCCGCGCTTCTGGATCTCCTGCATCTTCTTCTCGATGACCTTGAGGTCCTCGGGGGTGAACGGCCGCTCGACGTCGAAGTCGTAGTAGAAGCCGTCCTTGATCGGCGGGCCGATGCCGAGCTTCGCGTCGGGGAAGAGCTCCTGCACGGCCTGGGCCATGACGTGCGCGGTGGAGTGGCGCAGGATGGCCAGGCCGTCCTCGGAGGAGATCTCGACGGGCTCGACCTCGTCGCCGTCGGCCACGGCGTACGACAGGTCCTTCAGCTCACCGGCCACCCGGGCCGCCACGATGCTGCGCTCACCGGTGAAGAGCTCGGCTGCCGTAGTGCCCGTCGTCACCACGCGCTCTTCCCGCTCGGAATCGCGATGGATGACCACACGGACGTCTGACACCGGTCTCTCCTGACTCAGGGGGTGCGCCAGCGGAACGCTGCGCGTCTGAATCGTACCGAGCCCGGGGCGCGGTTTGCGAAACGGTTGTGCGTCCCCACCCGCGCGCGCCGGTGCGATCCGCAGCCGGATGTGAGCTGCGCCACGATCGCGGCTTCGCCGTCCGCGCGATCCCGGGGCGGGCGCGGCCCACCCGGGTCGTCCCGGGCGGGCGTATGCGGCAAACAGCCGGGTATCACCGAATCGTGCAGCTGTCGCACGCCATCTGCCGAGTGAGCGCGAGGAGTTGGGACATGCCGTGCTGGTTCGAAGGACCTCTGGCCGCTTTTGACACCGAGACGACGGGCGTGGACGTCGAGAGGGACCGCATCGTCTCTGCCGCGCTGATCCTCCAGGACGCCCCGGGAGGGCGGCCCCGCATCACCCGCTGGCTGGTGAACCCGGGGGTCCCGGTGCCCGCGGGCGCCACCGGGATACACGGGCTGACCGATCTCCATCTGCAGCGCAACGGCCGCTGGCCGTCGCCCGTGGTCGCGGAGATAGCCAAGGGGATAGCCGAGCAGTGCGCCGCGGGACGCCCCCTGGTCGTCATGGACGCCCCCTTCGATCTCACCCTGCTGGACCGGGAGTTGAGGCGCCACCGCGCCTCGTCGCTGGACCGGTACCTGGGTGAGTCACCGCTGCGCGTCCTGGACCCGAGCGTCCTCGACACGCACCTGGACCGCTACCGCAAGGGCCACCGCGCCCTGACCGATCTGTGCGAGCAGTACGAGATCCCGCTGGACGGCGCCCACGACGCGGCGGTGGACGCGACGGCCTCGCTGGAGCTGGTACGGGCGATAGGGCGCCGGTTCGCCGCCCGTCTGGAGCGGCTGACGCCGGGTGAACTGCACGCGCTCCAGACGAGCTGGCACGCGGCCCAGGCCCGTGGTCTCCAGGCCTGGTTCACCCGCCAGGGAACCCCGGAGGCCGTGGATCCCGGGTGGCCGCTGCGGACCGAACTGTCCGTGGTGGCCTGACCCCGTGCGACCCGGGGTGGCGTCAGCGGGCCCTGTGCCGGACGACGAGCCCGGCGATCGCCCCCAGGGCGCACACCCCGCAGAGCGCGCCCAGCACGATCTGCAGCGGGCCGTCCTCCACGGCGAAGTTCAGGAAGACGTTGCCCGCGAGGCCGGCGATCAGGAGCAGCCACAGCAGGGACTTGGACACGGAGGTCATAGGAGGACTCCTTCGTGAGGGTCGGAATACCCCTCACGCTAGGCAGCCGGATCCGGCCGGACCATGGTGCGCGCACCCGGACCGGGGTACAGCCCGCTCCACCACGTCCGGCCGCCGCGGCATACAAAAGGCCGGTCCGTCGATGACGGACCGGCCTTTCCCGGTGGGCGATACTGGGTTCGAACCAGTGACCTCTTCGGTGTGAACGAAGCGCTCTCCCACTGAGCTAATCGCCCGGGAACGGACTGAACCATACAGGGCCCGCCGGGCTTCCTTCAAACTCCTGCGGACCGCCGGGCGGCAGCGTCCCCGCCCGTCGCGGGAGTACGTACCTACTCAGCGCGGCCTGAGTATTCGGGCGCATACGTGCCGGGTGTTCCCGGACCACACTCCTGGACCATGGAGAACGTTCCGCCACCGGCCGAGGAGTTGGCGTTCCTTGACCACGAGCTGGCGCAACTCGACGCACGCAGAGCCCAGTTGCTGGCCCGCAGGGCGTGGCTGATCAGCCTCCTGCACTCGCGGGTCCCCCGGCCGCAGGCCCCGCCGAGCCCCGCGGTCCCCCGGTCCGCCTGGGCGGCGCCGCGCCCCGAGACCTCGCCGCCGGGCGTGCAGAATCTGCTGCTGGCGCTCGGCGGGCTGCTGCTCACGATCGCGGCGATCGCGTTCACCGTGGTCAGTTGGGGCCATCTGGGCATCGGAGGCCGGGCCGGCGTCCTGGGCGTGCTGACCTCCCTGGCCCTGGTGTCCCCGGTCCCGCTGCTGCGCCGCGGTCTCGCCTCGACGGCCGAAGCGCTGGCCGGGCTCGGTCTGGCGCTGACGGTCCTCGACGCGTACGCGTGGCACCGGGTCGCCGCCGCGGACACCGGCGGGGCCGCTTTCGCCGCGGGCGCCGCGGCCGTACTGGCCCTCCTCTGGGCCGGGTACGGCTCAGTCCTCGGCCGCCTCGGGCTGCCGCTGCCCGCCGCGGCGGTCGCCGCCCAGTTGCCGCTGCCGCTGTGGTCGGTCGCGGTCGGCGCAGGTGCGCTGACGACGAGCTGGGCGCTGCTGCTGACAGCTGTCGTGGGCGGAGCGATCGCCTGGTGGGGCAAGGGCGCCGCGGTGCGCCTCTGCGGCTGCGCCGGCGCCGGACTGACGGGCGCCGGGGCCCTGCTGACCGCCGGGCTGCTGTCCTTCGACGCGGACACGGCGGCCGACGCGGCGGCTCCGGGGGCGCTGCTGCTGGCGGCTGCCGTCCTCACACTGTTCGCCGCCCGGCGGATGTCCTCGCCCCTTCCCGCCGCGGTCGCCGGGCTGGCCGCCGTCGCGGCGGTCGGCGGGGTGGCGCGGACCGTCTGCCCGGATACCTGGGAGCCGGTCGTCCATCTGCTGTGCGCCGTTGCCCTGTTGGCGGCCGTACGCACCCGGCTCCCGCGACCCGTGGTGCGGGGGCTGACCGGCGCTTCGGCCGGGGTGCAGGCCGCGGTGACCGTCTGGGTACTGCCGCCGGTCCTGCTCGCGGTGGTGACACCGCTCTCCTGGGCGGGCAGATCCTGGACCGGGGCTCCCCGGTCCGCGGAGCTGTCCGGGGCCTGGCCCTGGCTGACGGCGACGCCGGTGGCCCTGCTGACCGTCGCCGCGGTCCTCGCCCTCGCCCGCCGCAGGTCGGGACCGGAGCGGACATGGCGCACCGGGGCCGCCTGTTCCGCGCTCGTCCTGGGCTGGGCGGCGCTCCTCGTCCTGCCGGTCGCCTTCGCGCTGCCCTATACGGCGACCGTCCTGCTGTACACGGCGCTGACCGCGGCGTGCCTCGCGCTCGCGGGCCGTCCGGGACCTGGTGGGCCCGAGGGCGCCGCGTTCACCGCCTCGGCACTCGCCTGCGCGCTGACGGGGGCACTCACCGTCACCTTCCTGGCACTCGCCGCCCGGCCCGCCACGTTCACCGTGCTCGGCATACTTCTCGCCCTCTTCGCCGTCGCTGCGGCGGTGGCCACCGGACGGCTCGTCAGGACCGTCGCTGCTTGTGCGGCCGTGGCGTACGCGACCGGGCTGGCCGGTGCGGCGGGCGCGGCCCTCGAACTTCCCCTGCACCGGACGTCGTTGCTCGTCCTGGTGGTTCCTGCCGCGGCTGCCCTGCTCGCCGCCCGGCTGCGCCACCACCCGCTCGCGCTGCCCGTGGAGATCACCGGGGCCGCCGCGGGCCTCCTGGCGATCGCGCTGTCCCTGGGCGACGCCGGGACCGCCGCGTCGGTCCTGGCACTGTGCGCCGTGATCGTCGCGGGCACCGCGGTACGCCCGGAGCGCCGCACCGTGGGCCCGGCGGCGCCCGTCCTGTTCGTCCTGGCCACCTGGATCCGGCTCTCGGCGTCCGGGGTCGCCGTACCGGAGGCGTACACCCTGCCCGTCGCCGTGCCCGCGCTGGCGATCGGCCTGCTGCGCCGTCGCCGCGATCCGCAGGCTTCGTCCTGGACCGCCTACGGGCCGGGCCTGGTGGCGATGTTCGCGCCCAGCCTCTTCGCCGTCCAGGACGACCCGTACTGGCCGCGTCCGCTCCTGCTGGGGGTGTCCGCGCTGGCCGTCACCCTGACCGGTGCGCGGCTGAGACTGCAGGCCTTGCTCGTGCTCGGCGGCGCGGTGCTGGCGCTGGACGCCCTGCACGAGCTGGCGCCGTACATCGGCCAGGTCCTCGGCGCACTCCCCCGCTGGCTGGCACCGGCCCTGGCGGGGCTTCTGCTGCTGGGGGTGGGCGCGACGTACGAACAGCGGCTGCGCGACGCGCGCCGGCTGCGGGACCGGCTGGCGCGCATGCGCTGAGCGGCGGCCCACGGGCCGGGCTCGCATCATCCGGCGGGTGTTGAAACGTTCAGAGAAGGCCCGCACCGGACGACGGAGAAGGTCACGGGAAACGCCGCTGGCCCGGAGGTGGAAAACCTCCGGGCCAGCGGTCCGGGTGGTGGGCGATACTGGGTTCGAACCAGTGACCTCTTCGGTGTGAACGAAGCGCTCTCCCACTGAGCTAATCGCCCGGGTGCAGGGAAAACATTACCGCATGGCCACACCCCGTCGGACCACCCGGTCGTCGCCGGTCAGCTCGCCGCACCCGGTCGGTCGCGGCGCCGGCCGCACCCCGTGACAGACCCCCGGAATCTCCCGCCGCGAGGACGCGGCGAACGGCGAGCCGCGCGACTCCCACCGCTCACCACTCTCCGCAGTCATACGAATCCACCCCGTGGAGCAGTCCGGACCGGTACCGGATCACGCGTCGTCACTGCAATGGAGTAACGGGATAAATCCACACTCCGCCATACAGGCGACCTCAAGAGCCACAAAACGGTCAGAGGGGTTTACAACGGCACCGTAGGTGGCATGTCGATTTCGCCGACGTGCGAATCCCCGAGCGCACACTGAGCGAAAGGCCCTGGCGCTTATGAACACCACGGTCAGCTGCGAGCTGCACCTGCGCCTCGTTGTGTCGAGCGAGTCATCACTGCCTGTACCCGCGGGCCTGCGGTATGACACGGCCGATCCTTATGCCGTGCATGCCACCTTCCACACCGGAGCCGAAGAGACCGTGGAGTGGGTCTTCGCCCGCGATCTCCTCGCAGAGGGTCTGCACAGGCCCACCGGCACCGGCGACGTCCGAGTCTGGCCGTCGCGCAGCCACGGTCAGGGCGTCGTCTGCATCGCCCTGAGCTCTCCGGAAGGAGAAGCCCTGCTCGAAGCCCCAGCGAGGGCCCTGGAGTCGTTCCTGAAGCGGACCGACGCCGCCGTGCCACCCGGCACGGAACACCGCCATTTCGATCTCGACACGGAGCTCTCGCACATCCTGGCCGAAAGCTGAGCCAGGCTGCGAGACGCCCGGTGCTGTCCGACTCGGGGCGACGGCACCGCGCAGACAACCACATACGGCAGGCACCGAGCGCCGCTCCCGCGGAATCCACCGCGGGGCGGCGCTCGATGCGCTCCTGACCCGAGCGGCTAGAGTCGGCCAGCATCGGCGGGCGCCGGCCCGCCGCCGGCCAGGGAGTGCATCGTGCTGATCCCCCACGACACCCGGATCGCCCTCGACGTGGTGGTCGCTCTGGTGAACACCGCACCGGAGGGCGCCGAGACCGACCCGCTCGCGGCCATCGAGGGACTGTACGCATTCGTGCAGCAGTACGACCTGAGCGGCGTGGGAAGCCTCTGCGAGGAGGACCGGAAGGCCGTGATCGGCGTTCGGCAGCGGTTCGCCGATGTGTTCGCCGCACCCGGCCCGCACATCGCTGCCGCACTCGTCAACCAGCTCGTCGCCGCCGCCGGCACCACCCCGCAGCTCACCGATCACGACGGCTACGAGTGGCATGTCCACTACTTCGCGCCCGGCGCGTCCGTCGCCGACCACCTGGCGGCCGACGGCGGTATGGCCCTGGCCTTCATCGTCGTCGCGGGCGAGCAGGAGCGGCTGCGGCGCTGCGAGGCGCCGGACTGCGGGCACGCCTTCGTCGACCTCTCACGCAATCGCTCGCGCCGCTACTGCGACAGCCGTACCTGCGGCAACCGGCTACATGTCGCCGCCTACCGCGCGAGGCGCAAGGCCGCCGCGGGCTGACGTTCGCCCTCACAGCAGGAACAGATCGTGCACGGCCGCCATCAGCAGCAGACAGCCGATCACCCCGAGGAAGATCATCAGGGGTGGTTGAGAGAGCGCGAAAAGACAGCCACGCGGCTCAGGGGCAGGGGTGGGGACGGTGACATCGTCCCGGGAGGTATCCAGCATCTCGGGCCGATGATCGCGCAACCAAGGTCATTTCGCTGGCCAACACGCATACCCTGCTGGGCAGTTCGCCGGATTCCGTGACATCCCGGCCAATTGTGTGCCGACCGGATATCAGTACGGCAGGATGCTGGACGCCCGTACGACCCGTTCCGGCGCTGAGCACGGTGTACGAACGGCTCGGTGCCGACCAGCGCATGCTGCTGGAGTACAAGCTGTTCGAGCCCGCCTTCTACTCCACCGACGTCCCCGACCGGGGCACCGCGTACCCCCACTGTTTCAAGTTGGGCGTCAGGGTGCGCAACGGCGGCTTGGAGCCCGCGGCCCGGGTCAGCTTCATGCTCGACCAGTGCCACACCATCGAGGCCGAGATCCCGGCCGTCATCCGGTCCGTGATGAACGTCCAGGAGGCCACGGCCAAGGCGCTCACCGTCGACACCGGAACTGGCCACGGCCCGCGGCGTCAGGAGACGGCCGCGCCCGTACGGCCCGGTCCGGGCCCCCGCCCCGCAGGACGGGCGCCGCGTCAGATGCCGTGCTTCTTGAGGATCGCCTCGATGTCGGAGAAGTCCTCCTTGGGGGCCGCCGACCGGGGCTGAGCCGCGGGCTGCGGGCTCGGCTCCGTCGCGGGCCGCGCCGTGGACCGGGACGGCGCCGCCACCTCGCGCCCCGGCAGCGAGGGCGCCGAAGCCGCCGGGGCGACCGCCTCGCGCTGCGCCTCCCTGGCCGCCTTGCGTTCCTTGCGCGTACCGCCGGAGCGCCGCTCGACCGCCCTGGTGGTCGCGAAGAGCAGCCAGGCGACCCCGAGCAGGCCGAAGCCCAGCCAGACCGACGGCTTGAACACCATGTCGGAGACCCAGCCGACGACACCTGTGAGGACCAGCCCCACCGGGACCAGGGAGTACGCGGCGATACGCGTCGCCGACAGGAAACGCTTGCGGTACGCCGTGATCGCAGCGATACCCAGCCCTGCCGCGGACACCGCGGAACAGACGGTCTCGGCAATCATCCGGTCTCCTCCAGCCGTGCGGGTGCTCTCTCCCCTCCATCCTGCACCGGAGTGCGGTGCAGAAGCCACGCCCGGGGGCGACCTCAGGGACATCTCGGGGGCGCATCCTCCTCAGGTCCCGGTTCGGCGGGCCGCCACGGGGCTGGGAGACTGTACGCATGAGCGACTCCTCCCCCGCCCGCCCCGTCGTCCTGGACGTCTGGTGCGAGCTCCAGTGCCCCGACTGCCGCAGCGCCCTGGAAGACGTACGCGCCCTGCGGGCCCGCTACGGCGACCGGCTGGACGTGCGGCTGCGCCACTTCCCCCTCGAAAAGCACCAGCACGCCTACGCCGCCGCCCAGGCCGCTGAGGAGGCGTACGAGCAGGGGCAGGGCTGGCCGTACACGGAAGCCGTGCTCGCCCGCACCGAGGAGCTCGCAGCGCAGGGCGAGCCCCTCCTGCTGGAGATCGCCGGTGAACTGGGCCTGGACGCCGACGAGTTCGACACCGTACTGATCGACGGCCGGCACATGCTGACCGTGGACGCCGACCAGGCGGAGGGCAAGGCCATCGGCGTCACGGGCACCCCGACCTATGTCATCGGCGGCGAGCGCCTGGACGGCGGCAAGAGCCAGCAGGGGCTGCGCGAGCGGATCGAGGAGATCGCGGACCGGCTGCTCGCGGCGGGCGGTGAGTAGTTCCGCTCCACACAGGTGCTGGATGCTAGACGAGTTGTTTGAAGTAGTGGCGCCGGACCGTCTCGTAGCCCAGTGACTCGTAGAGCCGGACAGCCGGGGTGTTGCCCGCGAAGACGTTGAGTTTGATCAGCGGCATCCCGGCCGCCATCGCCTCGCGCTCGGCGAGCAGCATGAGTGAACGGCCGTGCCCGCGGCCCCGGTACGCCTCTTCGACCTCGACGTCGAAGATGAAGCTCCCCCGTCGGCCGGGGTCCACTTCCCTCTCCGCGATCCAGATGGACCCGACCACCACTGCCTCGTGGAGCAGCACGTCGATGATCGTTCCCGGGGTGGCAAGGCCGTCGGGCAACAGCTTGCGGTGGTCGGCCTCGGACTTGGCGCGGGCCTGCTCCACGGAGACGCCCCGGTCTGTCCAGGATCGTGCGTAGCCCTCGATGGCCTGGGCCAGCCAGCCCCGGAACTCGTCCTCGCTCATCCGGCGGACCTCGACATCCGAAGGGAGCGCGGGCGGCTGTTCCGGCAGCTTCTTGATCATGTTGCTGTTGCGTTCGGTGTATCCGAGCGAGGCGGCCATCCGGACAGCCGCGGTGTCGTCGGCCGGCGCCGAGGCCTCTACCTGGGTGCAGCCCCAGCCCCGCAGTACCTCCTCGGCGGCGAGCGCGGCCACGGTGGCCCGGCCCCGCCCGCGGTCGGCCTCGTCGATCCGCAGTCCGCCGATGACGGCGCAGGTGGGGCCGAAGTCCGCGTCCGTACGGAGGTCGACGGCGCCCACCGGGCGACTGTTCACGCATACCTGGTAGGAGCGGGACTTGGCGCCGTCGGCGCCCTGCTGGAGCGGCCCGGTCGGCCGCAGGGTGGTGGTCATCACGGGGTTTCTACCCGCCTCGGGGTCGCCATGTCACCCGGTTTGACGGCATGGACCGGCCGGCGAGCGGGGCCGCTACGGATCCAGCTGGTCCGCGGCGCGCTCGTCCCAGATCCGCATGGCCTTCGTGGTCACCGGGCCCGGCACCTCGGTCAGTTCGCGCCCGTCGATCCGGTGGACGGCCTGCACGTCACGGAGGGTCGAGGTCAGGAAGATCTCCTCGGCCCGCTCCAGCACGTCGAACGGCAGATCGCTCTCGTGCGCCCCGGTCCACTCGACCGCCAGGGCCCGGGTGATCCCCGCCAGACAGCCGGAGGCCAGGCGCGGTGTGTGCAGTTCGCCGTCGACGACGACGAAGACGTTGGAGCCGGTGCCCTCGCAGAGCGCGCCGACGGTGTTGGCGAACAGCGCCTCGGTCGCGCCGTGTTCGTGCGCGCGGGCGAGCGCGACGACGTTCTCCGCGTACGAGGTGGTCTTGAGCCCGGCCAGCGCGCTGCGCTCGTTGCGCGTCCAGGGGACGGTGACGGCGGCGGTGGTGTCGGGGCGGCGTTTCGTCTCGCCGAGGGCGACGACCAGGGTGGGTCCGGCGTCACCACGGTCGGAGCCGAGCGGGGAGAGACCTCCCGTGTAGGTGATCCGCAGCCTGCCGAGCGGCATCGGATTGGCCTCCAGTACGGCCGCACAGGCGCGGCGCACCTCGTCGAGGTCCGGGTCGGGCAGTCCCAGGCCGCGCGCGGAGCGGGTCAGCCGGTCGAGGTGGCGGGTGAGCGCGAAGGTGCCTCCCCCCGTCGCCTTGACCGTCTCGAAGATGCCGTCACCCACGGTCAGGCCGTGGTCGAGCACGGACACCAGAGCGGTGCCGGAGTCCTGGAGCCCGCCATTGACCCAGATCTTCATGGAGTGGTCCTTCCGATCGCCTCGTTCGCCCCCGACGCTATCGCGAGCAGCCGGGAGGCCTTCAGCTCGGTCTCGTCCCACTCCCGCTCGGGGTCCGAGCCCCAGGTGATCCCGGCGCCCGTACCGAAGCGCAGGACCGGCGTGCCGGTACCGGTGCGGTCGATCCAGAACGTACGGATCCCGACGGCCAGCTCGCCCGTGCCACGGTCGGCGTCGACCCAGCCGATACCCCCGCAGTACGGTCCGCGGCGTGCGGTCTCCAGCGCCTCGATGATGTCCAGGGCACTCGACTTGGGCGCTCCGGTCACCGATCCGGGCGGGAAGGTGGCCGCGAGGAGTTCCGCCCAGCCGGTTCCGCCGCCGAGTTCGCCGCGGACCGTGGAGACCAGGTGGACGAGGCCGGGGTGGGGCTCGACGGCGCAGAGCTGCGGCACGGTGACGGAGCCGGTGGCGCAGACCCGGCCGAGATCGTTGCGCACGAGGTCCACGATCATCACGTTCTCCGCGTGGTCCTTCTCCAGGAGGTCCCCCGCGGTGCGGCCCGTGCCCTTGATCGGCCCGGACTCGACGCTCCGGCCGGTGCGCCGCAGATAGAGCTCGGGTGACGCGGTGGCTATCTCCACCCCGTGCGCGGGCAGCCGGATCGTCCCGGCGTACGGCGCGGGGTTGCCCCGGGCGAGCAGCGAGGTCAGCGCGTCGATGTCCGCGGTGTCCGGGTCGGGCAGCGGCGCGGTCAGTACCCGGCAGAGATTGGCCTGGTAGACGTCACCGGCGGCGATGTGCTCGCGGATGCGCCGGACCCCTGAGGTGTATGCGTCGTGATCGAGCGAGGACGTCCAGTCACCGGCAGCCGGCCCGCGCCACCGGCCGGGGACCGCTGCGGGCACCGGCTCCGTACGCACGTCCCCGAAGCGGGCACAGCGCAGGCGCCCCTCGAAGTCGGCGGCCACCGCCCAGAAGCCTGTGGAGTCCAGCGCTGCGGGGTCGCTGGTGACATCGCGCAGGTCACAGGCGACACGGCCGCCGAAGCGGGCCATCGGGAAGAGGCGGTGCACACCAGCGAGTCTAGGACGGGCCACCGGCGAGCCGCTCCGGAGCAAACGCACCGCAGCACGCTGCGCAAACGCGTTTTTGTGCTGGCCCGGGAATCCGCTAGAGTTCAACACGTCACCGGGACGCACAAGCGCCCCGGAACAGACAAGCGGACGTAGCTCAGTTGGTAGAGCGCAACCTTGCCAAGGTTGAGGTCGCCAGTTCGAACCTGGTCGTCCGCTCGTAGGAACCGGGGGATCTTCCCGAACCCCCGCACTCCTGGTGGAGTGGCCGAGAGGCGAGGCAACGGCCTGCAAAGCCGTCTACACGGGTTCAAATCCCGTCTCCACCTCCAAGGACGATTAGCTCAGCGGGAGAGCGCTTCCCTGACACGGAAGAGGTCACTGGTTCAATCCCAGTATCGTCCACTGGATCTCCCACTACGGTGGGATGTCCGTACCCGCGCGATTAGCTCAGCGGGAGAGCGCTTCCCTGACACGGAAGAGGTCACTGGTTCAATCCCAGTATCGCGCACGCAGTAAGGTGTGAAAGCACCGGCAGCACGCAGTACTCGCAGATTGTCCCGCGCGATTAGCTCAGCGGGAGAGCGCTTCCCTGACACGGAAGAGGTCACTGGTTCAATCCCAGTATCGCGCACCGGATCGGAACCCCCGGCTGTTCATCGGCCGGGGGTTCTGTCGTTCTCGCTCTTCTGCTGGTCAGGAAGAGAAGAGCATGTGGCCGAAGCCCCTGTTCCGGTGGCCGTGATGACCGCCGTGATGTCCCTCGTAGTGGCCGCCGCCGTGCTGCGGCGCTCCCCAGACGGGCGCCTGCGGCGGGGGGTACGCCTGCGGGGCAGGGGGCGGGGGCGGCTGCTGGCCCCACTGGGACTCCAGCTGGGTCAGCGACTCCAGTTCGCCGTAGTCGAGGAATATCCCCCGGCAGCCACTGCACTGTTCTATCTGCACGCCATTGCGGTTGTACGTGTGCATCGGGGCACGGCACTTGGGACACTGCATGCTCGGCTCCACTCCTCGGTCTTGATCAAGTGCCCTCACCCTACGACGGCTCCCCCACCGCCAACTCCTGGGGGAGCGCGGCGATTCGGGCACAGGAATCGAGCATCAGCCGCTCCGCCTCGTCGAGGGACCGGGATTCCGCGGCCGACTTCGCCAGTGCCAGTGCGGCGGTCTGCGCCGTCAGCGCCCGTGCGGGAACGTCGAGTTCGGTCCAGGGATCGCCCTCGGGGCGTACGGCGGGGCCACCGGCCGACCGGTAGGCGGCCAGGAACCGCCCCCAGGCCTCGGGCGCCAGCAGACCCGCGGCGTACCAGGCCGCAGGACGGGCCAGGTCCCAGGCGGGGTCACCCAGCCCCAGGTCGTCGATGTCGATCAGCTGCCAGGACCCGTGGGCCACGGGATGTCTGACGAGCTGCCCCAGGTGCAGATCGCCGTGGCAGAGATGGGTGTTCCGGGGCGCGGGGGCTTCGCCGCGGGCCCAGGCCGGCAGGTTGCGCCACACCTTCAGGACGGGCTCGGCGGCCGGGCCGGGAGGGACCGCCCGCAGCCTCGCCAGGGCGCGGGACGCCTTCGCGGGGCCGCGCATCGGGGGCAGCGGGCCGGGAAGCGCGTGGGGAGGCACCGTGTGCAGCCGGGCGAGCAGCTCTGCGGCCTCCTCCCAGGGCGCCGCGTCGGGGGCCGTCGGGTCGACGGGGGCGCCGTAGGGCCAGACCGTGAGGGGACCGGCGTCGGCGTGGACGGCGGGGGGCGCGAGCGGGGGCAGCAGGATGCCGGCGAGGAGGGGGTGGGCGGCGGCCGCCACCCGTACCGCGAGTGCGGCTGTGTCCGTGTCAGGGGCGTGGGCCTTGGCCACGGCCCTGCCGTGCCGGACGACCGTGCCGTCCGGCCGGTCCGCGAGAAGGGTGGCGTTCCGGCCGCAGTCGGGGCACGGGACATGCGGCGAGGACCGATGGCGGGGGTGGGCGGCGCCCTCGGCGGCGGCGCCCAGCGCGCGTACGAGAGCGGGTGCGGTCACGTTCTCCCCCAGGTCAGGACGGGCCCCTCGCCGGGGAGCCTACGTGCCGCCCGGCCGGGTACGGGGCCGGGAGTCCGGACGGGGCGTGGGGCCGGACAGCGCGATGTCCGGTCAGCTCCCCAGCTGACCGGACAAACGCTGCCGTCCGCCGCACCCCCGTCCCCACGGGGTTGTTGGCCGGATGTCCCTGGCCCGGACCGCTCTCCCGGGCCCGGGGCGCCGCTCAGCGCCCCAGCATCACGCCCACGGACGACGCCTGTGTGACCACTGCTTGCCAGCCGCCGAAGGCGAACATGAGCAGGGCCGCGAGGGGAAGGACCATGGCGGTCGCCACCAGCGGGTGGCGGGTGCCGGACCGGCGGACACCGAACGCGGCGTACGCCCTGCGCCCCTGCGTGCGGAGAACCGTCCGCGTTGCCGTGTCCGCCATGATCCCTCTCCTGTCGACTTGGCAAGCGGCGAGTGACCGACCTCGGGGGACGAGTGCTGCACCCGCCGCTTGACCTCAAATCTAGGGGTGGGAAGCGGGCCGGGCGTCATGCCCGCGTATCGAATCCCGGGCCTACAGGAGGATGAGCCGCCCCGCGTGCTCCTACTCCCCTGGGTGGAGACCCGGGCCGACGCCTGCGGGTCATCCCGGAGGGGACCCGGTATGGGGGTTCCGGCAGCAACAGGGGTGCCCGAGTCGGCTCCGGGCGGTGGGAGCGGGTGACTTCACTCACTTCCGCCCCCGTCGAACGGCCCGCCGTGGCCCTCCGGCGGGCTGCCCGGTCTGCGGTCTCGTCGGCGGTGCGGGTGGGGGTCGCCGATGGTCCCGTTCTCGTGTGCGGAACACCCTGTGATCGCCCAATCCCCTTTCCCCGAGAGAGCTTTGAGATCCGGCCCCGGCCAAGGCGGCGCGAGCGGCGCCGTCCTGAGCACGCTTCACGATTTCGGCCCCCGTGGCGACAATCGATCGGATCGTGAGGGCGCGGCCTATGAGCGCACCGCCCCACAGGTACGTAAGCTGTGCCTCGTCAGACGGACCGGGCAGCGGGGATGGACATGGCGATGATGCGGCTCCGGCGCGAGGATCCGCGTGTCGTCGGCTCGTTCAGGCTTCACCGGCGGCTGGGCGCGGGCGGTATGGGGGTGGTCTACCTCGGCTCCGACCGGCGCGGGCAGCGGGTGGCGCTGAAGGTGATCCGGCCGGACCTGGCGGAGGATCAGGAGTTCCGGTCGAGGTTCGCCCGTGAGGTCTCCGCGGCGCGGCGGATCAGGGGCGGGTGCACGGCCCGGCTGGTGGCCGCCGATCTGGAGGCCGACCGCCCGTGGTTCGCGACGCAGTACGTCCCGGGGCCTTCGCTGCACGACAAGGTGGCCGAGGAAGGTCCGCTGTCGGCGGCCGAAGTGGCCTCCATCGGCGCGGCTCTCTCCGAGGGCCTGGTGGCGGTGCACGAGGCCGGTGTCGTACACCGTGACCTGAAGCCCTCGAACATCCTGCTCTCGCCCAAGGGCCCCAGGATCATCGACTTCGGCATCGCCTGGGCGACCGGGGCGAGCACGCTCACCCATGTCGGTACGGCGGTCGGCTCACCCGGCTTCCTCGCTCCCGAGCAGGTGCGCGGCGCGGCGGTCACCCCCGCGACGGACGTCTTCGCGCTGGGGGCCACGCTCGCGTACGCGGCGACCGCCGACTCGCCCTTCGGGCACGGCAGTTCCGAGGTGATGCTGTACCGGGTGGTGCACGAGGAGCCGCATCTGTACGACGTGCACGACGCCCTCGCCCCGCTGGTCCGGGCCTGCCTCGCCAAGGATCCCGAGGACCGGCCCTCCACCCTCCAACTCTCCATGCGCCTCAAGGAGATCGCGGCCCGTGAGGCCCAGGGTCTCTCGGAGGGGCGGACGCCCGCACAGCGGCGGGAGTCGGAGGCCGACCGGCCGACGGGGCGGCTCGCCGCGCCGCAGACCGAGCTGCAGCCCCAGCGGCGCGCGGACGGCCCGCCACCGTCCCGGCCGCAGGCTTCGCGCCCCTCGTCGGCCCGGGGCGGCGCCCGGCCCGTACCGTCGTCGCGCAACACCACCCGGTCCGGGGCGGGTGCGGGCAGCCGTCCCGGCAAGTCCGGTGCCCGTCCGACCTCGTCGGGGCGGCGGACCGGGCCCAGCCCCCGGATGATGCGGCAGCGGCTGATCGTCTTCGTCGTGGTGACGCTGATCGTGCTGCTGGGGATCGCCGCCGCGCAGCAGTTCTGACCGGGGCCGCCGCGGTCCGCCGGGTCAGCTCTGCGGACGGCCCGTCGCCACCGCGTAGAACGCCACCGCGGCGGCGGCTCCGACGTTCAGCGAGTCCACGCCGTGCGCCATGGGGATGCGCACCCATTCGTCGGCGGCGACCAGCGCCTGGGTGGAGAGACCGTCGCCCTCCGCGCCGAGCATCAGTGCCACCCGGTCGAGGCGGTGCGGGGCGGCCTCGTCGATGACCGACGCCTTCTCGTCCGGGGTGAGCGCGAGCAGCTTGAACCCCGCTTCCCGCACCGACTCCAGCCCTCGGGGCCAGGTGTCGAGCCGGGCGTAGGGAACGGCGAAGACGGAGCCCATCGAGACCTTGACGGAGCGGCGGTACAGCGGGTCCGCGCAGTCCGGCGAGAGCAGCACCGCGTCCATGCCGAGGGCCGCCGCGCTGCGGAAGATCGCACCGATGTTGGTGTGGTCGTTGACCGACTCCATGACGACGATCCGGCGGGCCGTCCCGAGCAGCTCGTCCGAGGACGGCAGCGGCTTGCGCTGCATGGAGGCCAGTGCGCCGCGGTGCACGTGGTAGCCGGTCACCTGCTCGGCGAGGTCGGGGCTGACGGCGTACACCGGGGCCGGGACCTCGTCGATGACGTCGCGCATGACGTCGACCCACTTCGCCGACAGCAGCATGGACCGCATTTCGTACCCGGCGAGCCTGGCCCGCCGGATGACCTTTTCGCCTTCCGCGATGAACAGGCCCTCGGCGGGCTCACGCCTGCGCCGGAGTTCGACGTCGGTCAGGCCCGTGTAGTCGCGCAGCCGCGGGTCCTCGGGGTCATCGACGGTGATGAGATCAGCCACAGGGAGATACTGCCTTGTCCTGGGTGGGGTGCCAACGGGTGGGCACGGAACGGGTCACGGACGGTCGTGGTGCGGTCCGACGGCGACAACGGCGCCGATGACGATGACGGCGGGCGGCCGTACGCCTTCGGACCTGGCCGTCTCCCCCACGGTCGCGAGTGTCGCGTCGACCCGCCGCTGGGTGGCCGTGGTCCCTTCCTGGACCAGTGCCACCGGGGTGTCCGGGGCCTTTCCGTGGGCGATCAGGGTGTCGGCGATGGCGCCGATCTTGTCGACGCCCATCAGGACGACCAGCGTGCCGCGGAGCTTGGCGAGCGCCGGCCAGTCGACCAGGGAGCGCGCGTCGTCGGGCGCCACATGGCCGCTGACCACGGTGAACTCATGGGCGACGGCACGGTGGGTGACCGGGATTCCGGCGGCGCCGGGGACGCTGATGGAGCTGGAGATGCCGGGCACCACGGTGCACGGGATGCCTGCCTCGGCGAGGGCCTGGGCCTCTTCCATGCCGCGCCCGAAGACGAAGGGGTCGCCGCCCTTGAGCCGTACGACGGCCTTGCCCGCCCTGGCGTGTTCGACGAGGGCGTTGTTGATGGCCTCCTGGGCCATGAACCGGCCGTACGGGATCTTCGCGGCATCGATCACCTCGACGTGCGGCGGCAGTTCGTCGAGGAGGTCGCGCGGTCCGAGCCGGTCGGCGATGACGACGTCGGCCTCGGCGAGGAGGCGCCGGCCGCGGACCGTGATCAGGTCCGGGTCGCCGGGGCCGCCGCCGACCAGGGCGACGCCCGCGGCGCGGTCGCGGTTGCGGGGGGCGGCGAGCGTACCGTCACGCAGGCCTTCCACGACGGCGTCGCGTACGGCCGCCGAGCGGCGCGGGTCGCGGCCGGTGAGGACGGCCACGGTGACGCCCTCGCTGCGGCCGGTGGCCGGGGTCCAGGCGGTGGCCGCTCCGGCGTCGTCGCTCCGTACGCACCAGGTCCTGTTCCGCTCGGCCTCGGCGGACGCGCGGTCGTTGGCCGCCTTGTCACCGGTCGCGATCAGGGCGTACCAGGCGCCGTCCAGGTCACCGTCCTCGTACGGGCGCCGCTGCCAGCTGATCTCGCCGGTGGTGGCCATCGCCTCGACGGAGGGGGTCGCCGACGGGGCGACGAGAAGGATGTCGGCTCCGGCCGCGATGAGCGCGGGGAGGCGCCGTTGGGCGACCTGTCCGCCACCGATGACGACGACGCGCCTGCCGGAGAGACGGAGTCCTACGGGGTAGGCGGGGTTCTCGGCGTGTTCGGCCATGGCGTGGCGGCTCCTCGCGCGGGGAGGTGGGGCGACGACGCCGCTACGACGGTGAAGCGGCTGGTGGAACGGGGTTTCGGCCCCTTGGACACCTTACGTTCCTGAGGCCTCGGGCGAAGGCGAGGGGCCGGGATCACTGACCCCGGCCCCTCCCGCGCGTGCTGCGCTACTTCTCCGTGACGCCCGCCGAGTCGAAGGTGGCCACTTCGTGCATCGCGCGGGCCGCGCTCTGGACGACGGGGAGGGCGAGCAGGGCGCCGGTGCCCTCGCCGAGCCGCAGGTCGAGGTCGACCAGCGGGCGCAGGCCCAGCTTGTTGAGGGCGGCGACATGGCCGGGCTCCGCGCTGCGGTGGCCGGCGATGCAGGCCGCCAGCGCCTCGGGGGCGATCGCGCGGGCGACCAGGGCAGCCGCCCCCGCGCTCACTCCGTCCAGGATCACCGGGGTGCGGAGCGAGGCGCCGCCGAGCAGGAAGCCGACCAGCGCGGCGTGTTCGAGGCCGCCGACCGCGGCGAGGACGCCGATCGGGTCGGCGGGGTCGGGCTGGTGGAGTTCCAGACCCCGGCGGACGACGTCGACCTTGCGGGCGTGCATCTCGTCGTTGATGCCGGTGCCGCGGCCGGTGACCTCGGTCGGGTCCTGGCCGGTGTAGACGCAGATCAGGGCGGCCGACACGGTGGTGTTGGCGATGCCCATCTCGCCGGTGAGCAGCGCCTTGTTGCCTGCGGCCACCAGGTCACGGGCCGTCTCGATGCCGACCTCGATCGCGGCGAGCGCTTCTTCCCGTGTCATCGCGGGACCGGTGGTGAAGTCGGCGGTGCCGGCTCGGACCTTGCGGGGCAACAGGCCCGGGGTGGCCGGGAGTTCCCCGGCGACACCCACGTCGACGACGCAGACCTCGGCCCCGACCTGATTGGCGAAGGCGTTGCAGACCGCTCCGCCGCCCAGGAAGTTGGCGACCATCTGGCAGGTCACTTCCTGCGGCCAGGCGGTGACGCCCTGGGCGTACACCCCGTGGTCCCCGGCGAAGACCGCGACGGCCGCGGGCTCCGGGATCGGCGGCGGACACATCCGGGACAGCCCGCTCAGCTGCGCGGAGATGATCTCCAGCATCCCGAGTGCCCCGGCGGGCTTGGTCATCCGCTTCTGGCGGTCCCAGGCCTCGCCGAGCGCCTTGGCGTCCAGCGGCCGGATATTGGTGATCGTCTCCTGGAGCAGGTCGTGCGGCTCCGCACCGGGGAGGGCGCGGCGGCCGTACGTCTCCTCGTGGACGACCCAGGACAGCGGGCGGCGCTTCGACCAGCCCGCCTGCATCAGTTCGGGCTCCTCGGGGAACTCGTCGACGTATCCCACGCAGAGGTAGGCGACGACTTCGAGGTGCTCGGGCAGGCCCAGGGCGCGGACCATCTCCCGCTCGTCGAAGAAGCTGACCCAGCCGACGCCGAGGCCCTCGGCGCGGGCGGCGAGCCAGAGGTTCTCGACGGCGAGGGCCGAGGAGTACGGCGCCATCTGCGGCTGGGTGTGCCGTCCGAGGGTGTGGCGGCCACCGCGGGTCGGGTCGGCGGTGACGACGATGTTGACCGGGGTGTCGAGGATGGCCTCGATCTTCAGTTCCTTGAACTGCTTGGCGCGGCCCTTGGGAAGGGACTTGGCGTAGGCGTCGCGCTGGCGCTGCGCCAGTTCGTGCATGGAGCGCCGGGTCTCTGCGGAACGGATGACCACGAAGTCCCAGGGCTGGGAGTGGCCGACGCTCGGCGCGGTGTGCGCGGCTTCGAGGACGCGCAGCAGCACCTCGTGCGGGATGGGGTCGCTGCGGAAGCCGTTGCGGATGTCGCGGCGTTCACGCATGACGCGCAGTACGGCTTCGCGTTCGGCGTCGTCGTACCCGGAGGCGGCGGGGGTGACCGGCTCGGCGGGGTCTGCCGCGGCTTCCGGTGCCTCTGCCGTTTCCGCCGTGGGTCCGGTCTCTGCGACGGCCTCTGCGGACTCGGCCTCGACGGGCGCCTGCTGGGGCTCGGGGGCCGGTGTCGCTACGGACTCGGGCTGAGGCACGGACCCGGGCCGGGGCTCGGCCGCTGTGGGCGGCTCGGTGACAGCGGCGGGGGCCGTCGGGGGCGCGGCTTCCTGGACGGAAGCGGTCTCCTGCGGTGCCTCGGCCTCGGCCGGGACCGGCACGGTCAGCTCCTCGGCGGGCGTCTGCCCGGCCGGTCCACCGTGGCGGGGGGCGGGCACCGTCGCCGCGACCGGCTCGGGCTGCTGCTCCCCGGCATCTATGGGAACGGCGTCAGGAACGGGAGCGGCCTCGGGCGCCGGAACGGCTTCGGGTGCGGGGACGTTCTCGGGTGCGGGGACGTTCTCGGGTGCGGGGACGTTCTCGGGTGCGGGGACGTTCTCGGGTGCGGGTGCGGGGACGCTCTCGGGTGCCACCGTCCGTGTACCGGCGGGCTCCGCGTCCACCTCCGCTTCCGCTGCGACTGCGGCCGGGTCGGGCCAGGTTTCGAGGACCGGCTCCGGCTGTGCCTCGGGTGCGGGCACCGTGACGGGCTCGGCCACGGCTTCCACGACCGGTTCGGCTGCGGGTTCCGGCGCGGGCGTGGCCGCCGGTTCCACTGCTGCCACGACGGCGTCCACTGCGGGCTCAGCAGCCTCAGCGGGCTGCGGGACCTCTGCGACCTGCGCCGCCTCGGTGGTCCGCGGCTCCGCAGGGGCCTGCTCGGGCTGCGCTGCCGCGGGCTGCTCGGCCGGGGCCGTCACCACTGCCACCGGCGTCGGAGCGAGATGGGGAGCGGACGGCAACGAACCCTCGACCGGGACGAACCGGCCAGGTGCGGGCTGTCCGGCGTCGACCGGACCGGGCGCCGGCGCGTACGGCGCGGCAGCGGCCTGCGCGGCGTCGACCGGTACGTCCACCGGTACATCGGCAGCTACGTCGACCGGTGCGGCGGCCGGGGTCTCCGGCTGGGCGGCCACCGGCTCGGGGAAGGCCGGTGCCTCGGGCTGGGCCGGGGCGGCGGGAACGGAAGGTGTGGGGGACTGCACCGGCTGCGGCTGCGAGGTCCACGCCACCCCGGCCTGCGGCGGGATAGCGCCGAGCTGCGGTCCGGGCAGCGCCTCCGCCTCGTCGCGCGGGAAGTCCAGGTACTCGGGACCGAGAGTCTGCGGTCCGGCCTCACGTACCGGAACGGGGTTCGCCGGCGTCGCGGTGGGACCGCGGTCGGCCAGCGAGCGGACCACACCACCGGTGGCGTCGGGCACGGGCGGACCCATGTGCAGCGGCCTGCGCGGCGGCGGGGTCGCGGTGGCGGACGGCGCCGCGTGCGCGGCGGCCTGGGCCCTCACCGCACCGAGATCCACCGAGCCGGAGTCGCGCCCGCCTGCCTCGTGGGCGCCGGGTTCGGCGAGCGGCGCGGTGTCCGCCTGCGGGTGGAACTGCGGCTGGAACTGCCCGTCGGGCGGGAACTGCGCCTGCTGCTGGGGCTGCTGCGGCTCGCTCCACGCGCCCTGTGCGCCGGGCATCAGCAGCAGATCGTCGTCCTCGGTGGGATTCTCGGAGGGGTCGAGGTAGGTGTAAGCACCGGGGGCGGGGAGGCCCGGCTGCTCCACCAAGCCTGCGTTCCCCGGCTGTCCCTCGCCCGGGACCTGGCCGGTGTCGGTCATGCGTACCCCTCGCCCATCCATAGTGCTCCTTCAGCCCTTTACCGGGTCGCCCGTACTGAGAACAACGAGCGGGCACGCCGCGCGGTACGAAAGGCCTGCGGACACTCAGTATGGTCACGGCCGTTCGACGCCGTGCAGGGATTCCTGCCACGGTCCGCTGTGGGCTGCGCCACGTTGCGCGTCCCCGGTGCCGCCGTACCACACCAGGCCCCAAAACGGTTCCCTTTTCCGGACATTGGCGAACGAAGCGCCGAACCCCCAGCTGCGGTACAACAGTCGGCCAGCCTACCCCGCGCCGTCCCGCAGCAGGGTCAGGGGCCACTTTCCGGACGGCGGCCGGACACCAGGAAGACCACCGACCGCGTGCGTTCCGCCCAGGACCGGGTGTCCAGATCCACGGACTGCAGCAACGCGCATTCGACGAGGTATCCGCCCTCGGCCAGAGCGGCTCCGAGCGCCTCGGCCTCGTCCCGGGTACCGGCGTGCGTCACGATGCGCTCGGGCCTGCGGTCGGCGCAGGCGGTGACAACTGCTGCCCCGCCGCCCCCGATCCGTACGACATCGGGCTCGGGAAGCCGCTCCAGGACATGGGGTGCGCGTCCGTGGATGATCTGGAGCCGCACGCCGAAGCGGCGGGCGGCGGCGTCGGTGCGCGCGCAGGCGGCGGGGTCGGCGTCGACGGCGATGACCGCGGCGCCGAAGCGGGCCGCCTCGACGGAGAGCGCCCCGCTGCCGGAGCCGATGTCCCAGACCAGGTCGCCGGTGCGCGGGCCGAGACGGGCCAGTTGGGCGGCGCGCAGCCCGGCGTGCTCGCCCTCGTTCAGGCCCTCTCCGTACTCCGCGGGCGGCAGCGCCCAGCCCCGTACGGCGGGGGCCTCGGCCGCTCCGTTGCCGCCGATGACGATGACGACATTCGGGTCGCGCCAGGTGTGGTCCGCCGCCTTGTCGGAGGTCAGCACGGTGACCTGCTCGCGCTCGGTGCCGAGTTCCTCGCAGATGACGAAGGTGCGGTGGACGCCTTCGAGGAGCAGGGCCAGCTCCGCGGGTCCGGCGCCGGGCGAGGTGAGCACGGCGACCTTGCCGTGCGCCCGGCAGACATTGACCGCGCGCCGGAGCGTACGCGGGTGGGCGACGACGACCTCCGCGTCGTCCCACGGCATCCCGGCGCGGGCGAAAGCGGCGGCGACGGAGGAGACCGCGGGGACTACCTCGACCTCCAGGCCGTGTTCGGGCGCACGCAGGGTGCGTACGACGCCGTGGAAGCCCGGGTCTCCGTCGGCGAGGACAACGGCGCTGCCACGGTGCCCGGCGATCCGGCGGGCGGCGAGACTCACGCTGCCCAGGCGGATCCGCTCGGCGGAGGCGGGCACTTCCGGAAGTGCGAGGTGGTGGGCGGCTCCGGCCACCAGGGTGGCCGCGGAGAGAGCGGACCTGGCGGCTGCGGTGAGGGGCGATCCGTCCCAGCCGATCACCGTGACCCGGTCGGCCATCGTCGTCAGTCTCCTGGTGTTGTCACTCGAACCGGTGCGGGTGCGCTGCCCGTACCGGCGCAGGTGGGCAGGTGGGCAGGTGGAGTAGGGAGAGGGAGCACCGCGAGAGTACCCGCTGCGGCCGGCGGCCGACGAGAGGCGGGGGTCAGTTCCAGTCGTCGAAGGTGCCGTACCCGTTGGCCTCGGCCAGCTGGTCGGCGATCCCGTCCAGGTCCTCGGGCAGCAGGCTCCACACGATGAGGTCGGTGCGGATGTCGGTCCAGCCGCCGTCCGTGCCGTTCTCGGTCCGGGTCCGCGCTATCCAGGCGTTGCGCAGGACGCCCTCGCTGATGCAGCCGGCTTTCTGGGCGACCTGCTGGGCCGCCGTGTTGTCGGCGGGGGTGCGCAACTCGATGCGTTCGAACTTCTGGTCCCGGAAGAGCCACTGCGCGACGGCGAGCACCGCCTCGGTGGCGTACCCCTCGCCGCGCGCCCAGGGGGCGGTGACATAGCGGACCTCGGTGGCGAGGGTGCGCCAGTTGGTGGCGCGCAGATGGATCGTCCCGACGAGCCGCTGGGTGAGGAACTCGGTGACGGCGAGGACGATGCCGCGCCCGGTGGTGCGCTCGGCGGGCGCGATCCTGCGGACCCACCGTTCACCGTCGATGTGCTGGTACGGGTGGGGCGCCGAGGTCCACGCGGTGACCATCTCGTCGTTCATCATGTCGGCCAGCGGCGGGATGTCCGCCTCCTCGAAGGGGCGCAGCACCAGCCGGTCCGTGCTGATGGAGATGTCCGGGAAGGTGGTCGTCATGCGCTGCTCCATGGCCGGGACCGACGTAAAGCCACAGCATGCAGCATGACGGCCGGGCGCCGCACGGCCGGGTGCGCGCGGAGAGGCCCCGCGTACCGGACGGGTACGCGGGGCCTCGCAAGAACCGTGCGGGTGTCAGGGCTTGACGGCTCCGAAGGCGGGGATGACCGCGCCCTGGTACTTGTCGTCGATGAACTTCTTCACCTGCGGGGAGTTGAGGAGCTCGGCGAGCTTCACCACGCGCGGGTCCTTCTCGCTCCCCTTCTTGACCACGAGGATGTTGGCGTACGGGTTGCCGTCGGCCTTCTCCAGGGCGAGCGCGTCCTTGGCGGGCGTGAGCTTCGCGTCGATCGCGTAGTTGCCGTTGATCACGGCGGCGTCGACGTCGTCCAGGGCGCGGGGCAGCGTGGCCGCCTCCAGCTCCTTGAACTTCAGGCCCTTGCTGTCCTTGATGTCCGAGAGCCCGGCGTCACTTCCCACGCCGGGCTTGAGGGTGATCAGCCCGTTGTCCGCGAGCAGCTTCAGCGCGCGGCCCTCGTTGGTCGTGTCGTTGGGGACGGCCACCGTCTTGCCCGAGGTGAGGGACTTCAGGTCCTTGGTCTTCTTCGAGTACAGCCCCAGCGGCTCCAGGTGCACGCCGACGACGGGCACGAGGTGGGTGCCGTTCTTCTTGTTGAAGTCGTCGAGGTAGGGCTTGTGCTGGAAGAAGTTCGCATCGACCTGGCCGGTCTCGGTGGCCTTGTTCGGCAGGACGTAGTCGGTGAACTCCTTGACCTGGAGCTTGAGTCCGGCCTTGGCCGCCAGATGGGTCTTGACGTAGTCGAGGATGTCGGCGTGCGGGACCGGGGAGGCCGCGACGATCAGCGGCTTGCTGGTGTCCGCCTTGGCGCCCTCGGGCTTGCTGGACGGGTCGGACGAGGTGCCGCAGGCGGTGAGACCGAAGGCCAGGGCGGCGACGGCGGCAGCGGACACGGAGATCTTGACTGAGTTACGCACGAAAAGTGCCTCTTTCTGGTGGTGCGGGATGTCGCCCGGACAAGGAGTGCGGGCTCTGTGCGGAGGAAAGTTCTACGAGGAGGTGCGCCCCCGGCGCGCCAGCAGACGTACGGCCGCGTCGCCGATCAGCTGGATCAGGGTGACGAGCACGACCAGCACGATCACTGTCGCGATCATGAAGTTGTTCTCGAAGCGCTGGTAGCCGTAGGTGATCGCCTTGGAGCCGAGCCCTTCGCCGCCGACCGCTCCGGCCATCGCGGAGTACCCGATGAGGACGATGACGGTGGTGGTGACTCCGGAGACCAGCGACGGCAGCGACTGCGGGAGCAGCACCTTGCGGACGATGGTGGGCACGCTGCCGCCCATCGACTGGACCGCTTCGACGAGGCCGTGGTCGACCTCGCGGACGGCGGTCTCGACGAGCCGGGCGAAGAAGGGGATGGCGCCGATCGCGAGGGGCACGATCATCGCCGTCGGGCCGATGAAGGTGCCGACGACGAAGGTGGTGAACGGGATCAGCGCGATCAGCAGGATGATGAACGGCAGGGAGCGCCCGATGTTCACGATCACGCCGACGATCTTGTTGACCGGGCGGTTCTGGAGCAGCCCGCCCTTGTCGGTGAGGACCAGGAGCACCCCGAGCGGCAGCCCGACGAGGACCGTGACGACCGTGGCCCACAGGACCATGTAGAGGGTGTCGGTGGTTCCCTGGGAGAGCAGCGGCTGCATTTCCGACCAGTTCACTTGACGCCCTCCTCGGTGAGCACGGGGATCTCGGCACCGGCCACTTCGACCTGGAGGCCCTGTTCGCGCAGGAACCCGATGGGCACGACGTTCTCCTCGAACGAGCCGGGCAGTTCGATGCGCATCCGGCCGATCTGGTGACCGCCGACGGTGTCCATCGCTGCACCCAGGATCGATATGTCGATGTTGTAGGTACGGGAGAGCTGGGAGATGACCGGGCGGGCGGTGCTGTCCCCGTGGAAGGTGATGTCGATGACCGTGCGGCCCGGTTCCGAGGGGTCGCCGCCCACCGGGAACAGCTCGTGGGCGAGTTCGGAGCCGGGGGTCGCGAGGAGTTCGCCGACGGTTCCCGACTCCACGATCCGGCCCCGCTTCATCAGCGCGGCCGAGTCGCAGACCGTCTTGACGACGTCCATCTCGTGCGTGATGAGCAGGACGGTCAGACCCAGCTGCCGGTTGAGATCGCGCAGCAGCTGAAGGATCGAGCGGGTGGTCTCCGGGTCGAGGGCGGACGTCGCCTCGTCGGACAGCAGGACCTTCGGGTCACCCGCCAGCGCTCGGGCGATGCCGACGCGCTGCTTCTGCCCGCCGGAGAGCTGCCCGGGATAGGACTTCGCCCGGTCGGCGAGCCCGACCAGTTCCAGCAGTTCGAGCGCCTTGCGCGAGCGGGTCCTGCCGGTGACTCCGAGGATCTCCAGCGGCAGTTCGACGTTGTCCTGCACGGTGCGCGAGGACAGCAGGTTGAAGTGCTGGAAGACCATGCCGATGCGGCTGCGGGCGGCGCGCAGTTCACGGCCTGCGCGGGAGCCGCGTCCGGCGAGGGCGGTGAGGTCGACACCGTCCACGCTCACGGTGCCCGAGGTGGGCCGCTCGAGGAGGTTGACGCAGCGGATGAGCGAGGACTTCCCGGCGCCGCTCTGCCCTACGACGCCGAACACCTCGCCCTCCCGTACGTGCAGATCGACCCCGTCCAGGGCGGTGACCTCACGGCTGCGCGAGGCGTAGACCTTCGTCAGGCCGGTGGTGGTGATCACAGAATTTCCGTCACTGTCGAGTGCGCGGCGCGGTGTCCGCCGGCACGGGGCATTCGTCTGGATGCGCGGCACGGCCGTAACGGTGGTGACCGGAAGGCGCTGCGCGCGGGGCGAGTCCGCTGCCGTCCACGGTGGAACGTACGGACTCGAACGGCCGGACTCGAACGGTTCGGCTCTCGGTCCCGCTTCGGGGCGCGGGCAAGGACCCTCAGAAAGCGCGCATTCGACACATACAACGAGCACCGGGCGTCGTGATCGCCTCGGTCGCAAAGGTGCGGCTGCTCGTCGTGGTCATGCGGCAAGTAAAGCAGACGTGAGGAGCGCCCCCTTCCGGCTGTCCGAATACCGGACGCCGGTGGATCGGTCGTCCCGAGCCTGCCGAAACCGCCGTCGAACCGCTTGTGACCTGCGTCGATGCCATGTCGGCCGGGACGGTCACGGCGTCGGGCGGCACCCGGCGGCACCCGTGCGCTGTGGCCAAGGCCACGATCTTGGTCCCGGCCCCGGAGCCGGGGGCGCGCGCGGCGGACCGTTCGCCCCGTAATACCCTCGGCTCCATGCTTGTCGCCCTGACGGTCGTGGTCACAGTGGCCGCGCTCGCACTCGCCGCCTGGTGCGGCTACGCCGCCTACCGGGACCAGCCCACCAAGGACTGGCACTTCATCGGCATGGCCGTGGTGTCGGTCCTCGCACTGGCACAGCTGGTCGTCGGAATCGTGCAACTGGGGCGGGGTGAGCAGCCGGAGCAGGGCAAGGCGATCTTCATCGCGTATCTGATCGGCGCGTTCGCCGCCGTGCCCGCGGCCGGGTTCCTCTCGCTGACCGAACGGACCCGCTGGGGGCCGGTGACGGTGGCCGCGGGCGCGGTGGTCCTGGCCGTGCTGGAAGTCCGGCTCTACGACATCTGGGGAAACTGACGATGACCACAGCCGAGGAGAAGCCCCGGTACGAGCTGGGCACGGGGCCGGGCCGGGTGCTCGTCTGGTTCTACGGAGTGTTCACGGTCGCCGCGGCGTCCCGCTCGATCGTCCAGATGATCATGGACTTCGGGAAGGCCCCGCTCGCCTACTCGCTGTCGGCCGTCGCCGCCGTGGTGTACGGCTTCATCACCTACTCGCTGGTCCGCGGCGGGGAGAAGGCACGCCGGGCGGCGCTGGTCTGCTGCGCCGCCGAGCTGCTCTTCGTCCTCGTCGTCGGCACCTGGACACTGGCCGCGCCGGACGCGTTCCCGGACGCCACGGTCTGGTCGGACTACGGGATGGGCTACCTCTTCATCCCGGTGATCCTGCCGGTGCTGGGCATGCTGTGGCTGCGCAGGGCCAGGCGCTGATCCGGCAGGATCTCCCCGGCAGGTCCTAGGCGCTCTGTACGTACGCCCGCGCCCCGGCCTCCTTCTCCAGCGTCACCACGGTGAGTGCGCGACCGACCCGCTCCGTGGACACCGGTACGTATCCATGGCTGCGGTACAGCCGCAGATTGCCCTCGCTGCGCTGTCCGGTGAACAGCTGGAAGCGCTTGGCGGCGGCCTCGGAGGCGAACTGCCTCTCGATGGCGGTGAGCAGCCGGCCACCGATGCCGTGCCGCTGCATCCTCGGGTGCACGATCAGTTTGGCGATCCGGACCGTGCCCGAGGCGTCGACCCCGCCGCGTACCGACGCCACCACTTCGTCTCCCAGGCGGGCCACCAGCCCGTACCCGTCGGCCAGTTCGGCCCGCAGGGCGTCCAGGGTCTGGGTGAGCGGTTCGATGGAGTAGTCGCCGTAGAGCTCGGCCTCGCCCTGGTAGCACAGATACTGCAGCTTGAGGATCTGCTCGGTGTCCTGCGCAGTTGCCCCCGAGATGGTCACGCTCATGCCCATGTGTGCATGCCTCCCGCTCACTTGTCCGCCCGATGTCTAACGCTCCTTTCCCCACCGCACGGGCGCCGCAATCTCCGCCGTCAGCATTCTCCGCAGACATCCCAGACAACGGGAACGAACCGGCCCCAGACTGCCCTGTGACATACCCAACTCGCCTGCGATCTCCCGGTAGGTGGGGTCGGCGGGCGAGAGCATCGCGCCCAGCAGTTCGGGGCAGCGCCCCGGTGTCCGGCTGACGGCGGCCCGTACGGCGCGGCGCCGTTCGGCGGCCAGCGCCCGGTGTTCGGGGTGCGTCCCGGAGTCCGCGGTCGGCTCGATGCCGTACGGCGTCTCCCGCCGGGCCCGGCGCCGGGCGCGGCGCGCCTCCGCCCGTACGGCCGAGCGCATCCAGCGCCTGGGTTCGGCCGGGGACTGTTCCAGCAGGCGTACCCAGACGGCCTGTTCGAGATCGGCGGGGTCCACGCCGGCTGCGGCGGCTTCGGCCGCGGCCTCGGCCGCCAGCAGCGGGCTCAGTTCGGTGACGAGATCCATGCCGGGCGGGACGCGGCCGTCACAGGGCGCGGTTGCCCTCGCGGCCGCATCTCACCCGTACGGGAAATCCGTTCAGCGCCGGTGGACGTCGGCGGCGGCCAGCAGCGCGGTGTCCGCGTTGTCGGTGAAGACCCCGTCGATGCCCGTCGCGAAGTACGTCCGGAACGCGCCGAAGGCGTCGCCGTAGGCGTTGGGGTCGGTGCCCCGCCGGAAGTCCGCGGGCAGGAAGGTGTTCTCGTTGCGCATCGTGTACGGGTGCAGCAGCAGGCCCCGCGCGTGGGCGTCCCGGACCAGGGTGGTCGGCTCGGTGAGCCTGCCTGCCGCGTCCTTCGGGATGACCGAGTCGAGGGTCGGGCCGATCCCCTGGGCGTAGGAGGCGATCCACTTCAGCCCCGCAGGGGTCTGGAGGTCGGCGACGGTCCGCCGGTCGCCCGACTCCACGAAGTCCCAGGGCCTGCTGTCCGGGGCCGAGAGCAGCACGATGCCCGGCGTGGTGACGAGCCGGGAGAGGCGCTGGATGGAGCTCGGTTCGAACGACTGGAGGAACTGCGGGGAGTCGCGGCGGTCACGGCCGTACGCGCGCAGGAGTGCGACGAGGCGCTCCTCCAGGCCGAGCCCGAGCTTGCGGAAGTAGGTGGGGTGCTTGGTCTCGGTGTAGAGCCAGACCGGCTTTCCGCGCCTGCGGCCCTCCTCCGCCGCCCACCGGAGCACCTCCTCGAAGGTGGGGACGTCCCAGCGGCCGTCGTAGAGGGTGTTGTGCTGGCGGTTGCCCGGGATGCGCTCCTTGGCGCGCAGCGTCTTGAGTTCGGCGAGCGTGAAGTCCTCGGTGAACCAGCCGTTGATGGCCGTGCCGTCGACGGTCTTGGTGGTCCGGCGTCCCGCGAACTCGGGGTGCGCGGAGACGTCCGTGGTCGCGGAGATGTCGTTCTCGTGGCGGCAGACGAGGTGCCCGTCCTTGGTGGGCACCACATCCTGCTCGACGATGTGCGCGCCCAGGTCGAGGGCGTGCTGGTAGGAGCCGAGGGTGTGCTCGGGGCGGTAACCGGCCGTGCCGCGGTGCCCGATGACCGTGGGCACCGGCAGGTCCTGGTACGAGGTGCCGTGTCCGGTGCCGCGTGCGTCGGCCCGCGCCGTACCGGACAGACCGAGAGCCGCCGTACCGAGCACCGCCGCGCCGAGCAGCGTCCGCCGTCCGGGTCCTGTCTCCGTGCTGTGACGCATGAGCACTCCTGACTGTGATGTCCCGCACCTGTCAACTCTGAAGTGCCTGATCGTAGGCATCCGGGGCCCGCACGGGGGTGGAACTCCGCGCAACACAGCGGGAACATACGTCAACACTGCGTATGTGTTCGATGAACCCGATGTGCGCGCGGACACAGCTCGCGAGTACCGTACTCACCTGCACATACTTCATAGCGGCTGCCCAGCCACGACTCCGGAGGAACCGTTGTCCCGACTCGCGCTCATCAAGGCAGTGCTCGGACCGATCATGCGTCTGATGTTCCGCCCGCGGGTGGAGGGCGTCGAGAACATCCCCGGTACGGGCCCGGTCATCCTCGCCGGCAACCATCTGACGTTCATCGACTCGATGATCATGCCGATCTGTCTGCAGCGTCAGGTGTTCTTCATCGGCAAGGACGAGTACGTCACGGGCAAGGGGCTGAAGGGCCGTCTGATGGCCTGGTTCTTCACCGGTGTCGGGATGATTCCGGTGGACCGCGACGGTGGACGCGGCGGTGTCGCCGCGCTGATGACCGGCCGCCAGGTGCTGGAGGACGGCAAGGCGTTCTCCATCTACCCGGAGGGCACCCGCTCCCCCGACGGACGGCTGTACCGCGGCCGTACGGGCATCGCGCGTCTGACGCTGATGACGGGCGCGCCGGTGGTGCCGTTCGCGATGATCGGCACCGACAAGCTCCAGCCGAGCGGCTCGGGTCTGCCGCGGCCCGGGAAGGTCACGGTCCGCTTCGGTGAGCCGATGGAGTTCTCCCGCTACGACGGCATGGACCGCGACCGCTATGTACTGCGCGCGGTGACGGACTCGGTGATGACCGAGGTCATGCGCCTGTCGGGCCAGGAGTACGTGGACATGTACGCGACGAAGGCCAAGGCCGCCTGACCGTAGGAACTTTCGGCCGAGGGCCACCCGGGACGCTCCGGGTGGCCCTCGGTCATGTGCGCGCCGGTACGCGTCAGATGTCGAGCTTCTGCCCCTTGAGCAGGAACCACGACGTCACCGCTGTGGCGAACAGGACGGCGGAGCCGACTCCGGCCGCCGCCTGGAAGCCATGGGTGAAGGCCTCCTGGGCGGAGGAGAGCAGGGCGGCGCCCTGGTCGTGCGGCAGTGTCTTCGCCGCCTCGACGGCGCCGCCGAGCGAATCGTGCGCCTCGGTGGCGGCACCGGACGGGACTCCGTGCGGGATGGAGAAGCCCCGGTAGATCCCGGTGACCACCGAGCCGAGCAGGGCGATCCCGAGCGCCGCGCCCAGTTCGTACGCGGTCTCGGACACCGCGGACGCCGCCCCCGCCTGGTTCTTCGGGACGCTGGAGAGGATGACGTCGGAGGTCACGGTGAAGGCCAGACCCGCTCCGAGGCCGCCGAAGAACAGGGCCAGCCCCAGGGCCACGACCCCCGTCGACGCGCTGACCGCCACACAGCCCGCGAGGGCCACCGCCACCGCCGCCAGACCGCCGGCCACCGCGCTCCGTACCGATGCCCTGCGCGCCACGCGTCCGGCCATCAGGCCCGTGCCGACCGCTCCTACGGCGGCGGGGAGTTCGATGAGCCCGGCCTCCAGCGGGGAACGCCCCTGGACCAATTGGAGGAACTGCGAGAGGAAGAAGACCAGACCGGACAGTCCGAGAATGGTCAGCAGGTCGGCCAGCACGGCGCCGGAGAAGCCGCGGTGGTGGAACAGGCGCATGTCGAGCAGCGGCGACTTCAGGGTCAGCTGGCGGCGCGCGAACCAGAGCAGGGCGAGTACTCCGACGATCGCGGACGCCAGGATGTCCCAGCGGAATCCGTTGGCAGCCGCCTCCTTCACCGCGTACACCACCGCCATCACGCCGACCAGTGAGAGGGCCACACTGACCAGGTCCCACGGGCCGGGGGCCGGGTCGCGCGACTCCGGCAGCAGCTTCATACCGACCAGGACGAGCACCAGCATCACCGGCAGGTTGATGAGGAAGACCGACCCCCACCAGAAGTTCTCCAGCAGGAACCCGCCGACCACCGGGCCGACGGCCGTACCCGCCGATGCGGCGGCGCCCCAGATCCCGACGGCCAGGCTGCGTTCCTTCGGGTCGTGGAAGATGTTGCGGATCAGCGCGAGGGTGGAGGGCATCAGCGTCGCACCGGCGACGCCGAGCAGGGCCCTGGCGGCGATCATCATTTCCGGACTGCTCGCATAGGCGTTGAGCACGGAGACCCCGCCGAAGGCGACAGCGCCGGTGAGCAGCAGCTTCTTACGGCCGATCCGGTCGCCGAGGCTGCCCATCGAGACCAGCAGGCCGGCGATGACGAACGAGTAGATGTCCCCGATCCACAGCAGTTGGGTGCCCGAGGGTTTGAGGTCCTCGCTCAGGAACGGTGTGGCGAGGCCGAGCACGGTGGCGTCGACGGCCACCAGCAGCACGGCGAGGACGAGAACGGCGAGGGCCAGCCAGCGGCTACGGCTGGGGGCGGCCCCGGAGTCCTTCGCGGGCCGGACGGTACTGGTCATTTCTCCACACTCCGCTGTGCGCCGCCGAGCAGCAGCTCGGCGATCATGTACGAAAAGTCCTTGGCCGCGACCCGGCCGTCCTGCACGGCCCAGGCACCGCTGCCGATGAGCCCGTACAGCGCCTCGGTCAGCCAGGCGGGGGTGAGGTCGATCCGGAACTCACCGGCTTCCTGGCCCCGGCGGAACAGGGCGGAGACCCGGGCGTCGAGCCTGGCCCAGCCCTCGTTCAGCTCCTCGCCCTCGAAGAGCTCGTTCTCGGTGACGAGGAAGGCGAGCAGTCCGGCGGCCGACTCGACTTCCGTGATGAACCGGCGCAGCGCGGCGGCAGCCGGTCCCTCGTCTATCCTCGCCGCGTCGAGCGCCGACTCGAACTCCGCGATACCGAGCTCCTCCAGCGCTCTGACCAGCGCGTCCCGGCCGGCGAAGTGCCGGTGCAGGGTGGCCCGGCCGATCCCGGCGGCGCGCGCCACCTCATCCATCGTGGCGGTCGCCCTGCGGGTGAGGAGGGCGGCGGCGGTGCGCAGCACCTGGTCCCGGTCGACAGTCATGAGACGACCATACTCGACATGAGACATCAATGTCTCATCCGATACGACTGGGCGCGTCGCGCCTCGTCCTCGGCCACTACGATGTGACCGACATACCGGTTCGACGGAACTCGACGGAACGAGGAGCGGTACGTGCGAGACATCGCTGTATTCAGCGGTAGCGCCCACCCCGAATTGGCAGCGGAGGTCACCACACATCTGGGGGTCCCGCTGAGCCCGGTGCGGATCAACCGGTTCGCCAACGACTGCCTGGAGGTCCAGCTCCAGGCCAACTGCCGCGAGCGGGACGTTTTCCTGATCCAGCCGCTGGTCACACCGGTGCAGGAGAACCTCGTCGAGCTTCTCCTGATGTGCGACGCGGCCCGCGGCGCCTCGGCGGGCCGGATCACCGTGGTGATGCCGCACTACGCCTATGCCCGTTCGGACAAGAAGGACGCGCCGCGGATCTCCATCGGCGGACGCCTGGTGGCCGATCTGCTGGTGAACTCCGGCGCGAGCCGGGTCCTGGCCCTGACCCTGCACTCCCCCCAGGTCCACGGATTCTTCTCCGTCCCCGTGGACCATCTGCACGCCCTGCGGGAACTGGCCGAGCACTTCAGCGGCTACGACCTGTCCCGCACCACCGTCGTCTCACCCGACCTCGGCAACGCCAAGGAGGCCGCGGCGTTCGCCCGGATGCTCGGGGTCCAGGTCGCCGCCGGTGCCAAGCAGCGGTTCGCGGACGACCGGGTGGCCATCAGTTCCGTCATCGGTGAGGTCGCCGGGCGCGATGTCATCGTGCTGGACGACGAGATCGCCAAGGGCAGCACGGTACTGGAACTCCTGGAGCGGCTGCGCGAGTTGGGGGCGCGTTCGATCCGGGTGGCCTGTACGCACGGACTCTTCGCCGCCGGGGCGCTCAAGCGGCTCTCGGACCAGCCCGACGTACTGGAGATCGTCTGCACGAACACCGTGCCGATACCGGTCGCGGAGCACACCGACAAGCTGACGGTCCTCTCCATCGCTCCGGCCCTGGCCGAGGCGATGCGGCGGATCCACAACGGGGAATCGGTCAGCGCCCTGTTCGACCCGTCCTGAGCCCGGCCGCCCGTACGCGCACGTCACACGTACGGGCGGCCGGCCGCTCAGTTCCAGGGCAGTTTCGCGCGCTGCTGCCAGTACGCGGAGGGCTCCTCCCGCAGCCCGGCCAGCCGCTCCAGCTGCTCCTCGTCGAGGTCGACCACCGCGGCGTGCAGATTGGCCGACAGCTGGAGCGTGGTCGCGGCGCCGGAGAGCACCACGTCCACCCAGGGACGGCGCAGGATCGCGGCCAGGGCGACGGCGTCCGCGGTCGCGCCGGTCTCCTCCGCGATGTCGCGCAGCAGGGCGGGCGCCGCTGCTCCCGCGAGGCGCCCGTTGGCGACCGCTTCCTTGACGATCACACCCAGGCCCGCTTCATGAGCCTCCGCCAGGGCCTCGCCCACCGCGGTGTCCAGCAGGTTGTAGGTGCTCTGGACCGCCCGGAAGAGGGGCTCCCCGTCGACGGTGACAGCGAGCGCGGCCCGGACGGTGTCCGCCTGGTCCGGGCCGCTCGTGGAGAAGCCGACCGTCACGCCCTCCGCGGCGAGCGCCGCCAGCCGGGTGTGCAGCCCCGTGTCGGTGAGGGCCGGGCTGTCCGCGGTGAGCGAGTGCACCTGGTAGAGGTCGAGGCGCTCCCCCAGCAGCATGCCGGTCTCGGTGCGCTGCCGTTCGAAGGTGGTGAGGCCGTGGTCCTTGACCTCGTGGACGTCGGCGTCGGTGCGCCAGTCGGCGGTGTAGGTGTAGCCCCACTTGCTGCCGATCACCACGTCCTGGACGGCGGGGCGGGCCCGCAGCCATTCGGCGAGGAACGCTTCCGCGCGGCCGTAGGAACGCGCGACATCGAAGTAGCGGACGCCCTGCGCGTAGGCGGCGTCCAGAAGTTCATGCGTACGGGCGAGCAGGGTCTCGGGGGTGCGTTCGGCCGGCAGATCGCGGTCGCGACCGAGGTTGATGTACCCCGGTCTGCCTACGGCCGCGAGGCCGAGTCCGATGTGGGCCGTGGGGGTGGTCGCTGCCGTGAGGCGGGCGAAGGGCATCGGGGTCTCCCTGCGCGGGTCGGAGAGTGCGGTCCCTGACACCTGTACCCGCGATCACGCACGACAGCGCCCGGCACCTGTGTGGAAAGGTGCCGGGCGCCGGTGGGGGCGGAGCCGGGGTCGGACGAGAGCCCTACTTCTTCGCCGTGGCCCAGGCGTGCTGGACGACCAGGTTCGCCTTGACCTCGACGAGCTGTACGGCGACGGCCGACGGCGCCGTGCCGCCGCGCCCGTTGCGGGACGCCAGGGCGCCCGGGACGTTCAGCACCGTACGCACCTCGGGTGTGAGGTGCTCGGAGATCTTCGCGAACTGCTCGTCCGTGAGCTGGTCGAGCTCGATGCCGTGCTGCTCGCACTCCTTGACGCACTCACCGGCCACCTCGTGCGCGACCCGGAACGGCACGCCCTGCCTGACCAGCCACTCGGCGATGTCGGTGGCGAGCGAGAATCCGGCCGGGGCCAGCTCCTCCAGGCGCTCGCGGTGCACGGTCAGCGTCGCCATCATGCCGGTGAACGCCGGGAGCAGGACCTCCAGCTGGTCGCAGGAGTCGAAGACCGGCTCCTTGTCCTCCTGGAGGTCGCGGTTGTACGCGAGCGGGAGGGCCTTGAGCGTGGCCATCAGCCCGGTCAGGTTGCCGATCAGGCGCCCGGACTTGCCGCGCGCCAGCTCCGCGATGTCCGGGTTCTTCTTCTGCGGCATGATCGACGACCCGGTCGAGAAGGCGTCGTGCAGCGTCACGAAGGAGAACTCCTTCGTGTTCCAGATGATGATCTCCTCCGCGATCCGCGAGAGGTTGACGCCGATCATCGCCGTGATGAAGGCGAACTCGGCCGCGAAGTCACGGGCGGCCGTGCCGTCCATGGAGTTGCCCACCGAGCCGTGCTCGAAGCCGAGGTCCGCGGCGACCGCCTCCGGGTCGAGCCCCAGCGAGGATCCGGCCAGCGCGCCCGAACCGTAGGGCGACACGGCCGTACGGTCGTCCCACTGCCGCAGCCGCTCGGCGTCCCGGGACAGGGACTGGGCATGGGCCAGCACGTGGTGCGAGAAGAGGACCGGCTGGGCGTGCTGGAGGTGGGTACGTCCCGGCATCGCGACGTCCGGGTGGGCTTCGGCAAGACCGACCAGCGCGTCCTGGAGTTCGGCGATCAGGCCGCCGATGATCCGGGCGTGGTCGCGGAGGTACATCCGGAAGAGGGTCGCGATCTGGTCGTTGCGGGACCGGCCCGCACGCAGTTTGCCGCCGAGGTCGGGACCGAGGCGCTCCAGGAGTCCGCGTTCCAGGGCGGTGTGAACGTCCTCGTCGGCGACGGTGCCGGTGAACGAGCCGTCGGCGACGTCCGCTTCGAGCCGGTCGAGACCGTCGAGCATCCGGGTCAGCTCGTCCTCGGTGAGCAGCCCCGCCTCGTGCAGCGCGCGGGCGTGGGCGCGGGATCCGGCGATGTCGTACGGGGCGAGCCGCCAGTCGAAGTGGACGGACGCGGACAGCTGGGCCAGCGCCTCGGCAGGACCGTCGGCGAAACGGCCGCCCCAGAGCCGGACGTCACCGGTATTGCTGCTCACTGGGCTGCTCCTCAAGTGGGTGGGTGACATGTACGGTCGCGCACTCATCGCTAGGCATAACTATGCAGTGGTCCGTATGTTTTGTCAAAGCCGTCGATGAAGGGCGCGCAGGCGGGCAGCACCGCCGAAATGACGTTCCGCACGGAGCGGAGCGCGGCGATAATCGCCGCTATGGGAAAGACGTACGAGCGCATAGACGGACGGCTCAGGACCTTCATCGAGGAACAGCACATCTTCTTCACGGCGACCGCCCCCCTCGACGGCGACGGCACGATCAACCTCTCCCCCAAGGGTGTCAGCGGCTCGTTCGCCGTCGTCGACGAACACACCGTGGCCTACCTGGACTTCGCGGGCAGCAACGCGGAGACCGTCGCCCACCTCCGCGAGAACGGCCGCATCACCCTGATGTGGTGCGCCTTCCAGGGGCCGCCCAACATCGTGCGGGTGCACGGCCGGGGCGAGCCCGTCTTCCGTGACGACCCGCGGTTCGCCGGGCTGCTGAGCCACTTCCCCGTCGACCACACCCCGCACGGCCTGCGCGCGATCGTCGTCGTGACGGCCGAGCTGATCCGGGACACCTGCGGTTACGCGGTGCCGTTCATGACGTACGACGAGGACCGCGACCTGCACGCCAAACGGTTCGCGCGCGAGGACGACACGTCACTGAGCCGGTACTTCGAGAAGAAGGAACACATCGCCCGGAGCATCGACGGCCTCCCGGGGCTGCCGCTGCCGTTGCCACCCCTGGCGGACGCGGGGTGAGAATCCCCTCCCGGATCCCCCCCCGTGGATCCTCCGACTCCTCCGACTGCTCCGACTGCTCCGCGATATGTACGGCACACATTGCATGTACGATACATATCGGGGCCGGAATCCAGAGCCGAAGGAACAGGGCAATGACACTTCAGAACAAGGTCGCGGTCGTCACGGGCGGAGCCTCCGGCATCGGCGAGGCCGTCACCCGGGTTTTCGTCGAACGCGGCGCGCGGGTCGTGATGGTCGACCTCCAGCAGGCGGCGGGCGACGCCCTCGTGGCCGAACTGGGGGACTCGGTCGCCTTCCTCCGCGGCGACGTCTCGGACCGGGCCGTGGCCGACCTGGCCGTGGAGACCGCCGTGAGCCGCTTCGGGAAGCTCGACGTCCTGGTCAACAACGCCAGCGCCTCACGGGTGCGGCCCTTCATCCAGCAGACCGACGACGACTGGAAGCTCGCACTGGACACCGGTCTCTTCGCCACCCGTAACTTCATGCTCGCCGCGTACCCCGAGCTGAGGAAGGCACAGGGCTCGGTGGTCAACTTCGCCTCGGGAGCCGGACTGGACGGGCAGCCGAACCAGGCGTCGTACGCGGCGGCGAAGGAGGCCATCCGCGGCCTCAGCCGGGTGGTGGCCAACGAGTGGGCCGCCGACGCGATCCGGGTCAATGTCGTCGCGCCGATGGCGCTGACGGCCGGGGTCGAGCAGTGGGCCGAGGCCAACCCCGAGCAGTACGCGACCTCCGCCGCCAAGGTCCCGCTCGGCCGCTTCGGCGACCCGCGGCAGGACGTCGCCCCGGTGATCGCGTTCCTGGCGAGCGACGACTCCCGCTACATGACCGGCCAGACGCTGATGGCCGACGGCGGGGCGATCAAGCTCCGCTGAGCACGACGGGCGGTCACGGGGCCGTACGGAGCAGTGGCCCGGGTGGCACCCGTTGTCCCGGCGTACGGTCCGAAATATGCGCGGATCACTGGTGACCGGTTCGGTTCTGCTCGCCCTGACGGGCTCGCTCGCCCCTCGGCCGTCCCTCGCACCCCCGCCGCTCCCGGCGGCGGCCCTCGCGGATCCCGGTGACGGCACCCAGCTGATCACCGCCGAGGCCATGGGTACCAGTTCCACCACGGGCACCCTCACCTGGTGGGACCTGCGGTCCGGGACCTGGCGGGCGAGCGGGTCCGCCCCCGCCCGGTTCGGCGCGGGGGGACTGGTCGAGGGGGCACGGCGCAAGCAGGGCACCGACACCACGCCCACCGGCCTGTACGACCTGCCGTACGCCTTCGGGATCAAGGCCGCCCCGAAGGGCAGCCGCTACCCCTACCGGCGGGTCAACTCCCGTTCGTGGTGGTGCGAGGACAACGCGGCCCGCGCCTACAACCGCTGGGTGGAGCCGCTGCCCGCCGACTGCCGTGCAGCGGACGCGGAGCGGCTCGACGCGTACCCCACGCAGTACGCCCACACCTTCGTCGTCGGCTTCAACTACGCGCGGCCGGTGCGGGGCCGGGGCGCCGGGATCTTCCTGCACGTCGACGGGCAGGGCGCGACCGCCGGCTGTGTGTCCGTGCCGGCAGCCGCGATGGACCGGATCATGGCCTGGGCCGACCCGGCACGCCGTCCACACCTCGCGATCGGGACCCGTTCGGGTCCGACCGCGCTCGTCCGCTACTGACCGCGGGCGTACCGGCGGTTCAGGCCGCGTCGGGGCCGACATCGGCCGGGGTCAGCGGCCGGTACACCGGCGCCTCGGTCGTGTACTCGTCACAGCCGATGTCCGGGGCCTTGCCGCGCGTGTTGCCCTCGATGTCGTAGGTGACGACCGTCTGCTGCAGGGTGGCCGCGTCGATCGCGGGGCTGCCCGCCGACAGCCGGGAGATGCCGTCCGAGCCGGCCACCAGCTTCGGGTCGACACGGGTGAAGCCCGTGGCAGGGATGTTGCCGTCGGCCGCGGCGCCGAACAGGATGTTGCTCTGCCAGGTGAACCGGACGGTCTTCGCCATCGCCACCAGCTTCCCGGCCCCGCCCACCAGTAGGTTGTCCGCCACGACGACGTCCCTGGGCTCCTCGGGGCGCTGGCTCTCGCCCGAGATCCCGTCGGCGTTGTCCAGCAGCGTGTTGTACACGATGACCACGCGGTCCGGAGCGTCGTTCCCGCGCCGGGAGTCGGCGGGTTCACCGGGCAGATGGTCGCGTTCCGTGCCGCTGCCGATCACCAGCGCCCGGCCGGTGAGACCGGACAGGTAGTTGTTCACGATCAGGTGGTCGTTGCCGTAGATGCGTACGCCCTCCTGGCCGCCGAGGAGCCAGTTGCTGTCCACCTGGGTGCCGTTGCCGTGGCGCAGGACGATGCCGCCCCGGCTGTCGCGGAGGGTGTTGTGCCGTACGACGTTGTCCGACGACTTGACCGAGATGGCCTCGGGATCGCCGTTGGTCCGCTCGAACAGGTTCTGCTCGATGACCGCGTGGGCGCTGCTGAGCGCGCGCGGGCTGACGCCGAGGCGGATCGGCTCGCCGCCGTTGTCCCCGGCGTAGGAGTGGTCGGAGAAGTAGTTCTTCAGGACCTGGACGTGCTGGGCCATCCCGTCCGTGCCGGCCCCCTCGATGCCGAGGAAGATGCCAAGCGTGGACTTGCCGTGGAAGTGGTTGCGGTCGACCTTGCTGTAGTCGGCCCGCACCATGACCCAGTGCACGCCCTCGATGTCGGCGAGCTGGAAGTCGTTACGGGTCAGCCGGATCCGGGTGCAGTCCGGGGGCACGTCCAGCGTCTCGCTCTGCCGGAACGAGAAGCCGCTGAGGGTGATGTTGTCGGAGTTCTGGAAGGCGAAGCTCTGCTTCCCCTTGAGGACCGCGCCGCCCCGGGACTGCGCGACGACGGTGATGGGCGCGGCCTCGGTGCCGTGCTTGTCCTTGAACGTGACCGGCTGACCGCTCGGCACCGTGTAGGTGCCGTCGGCCAGCGTGATCACCGCGCCGGGTGCGGCAGCGTCGATCGCGGTCTGCAGGGCGGCCAGCGACGTGACGGGCGTCGCCGCCCGCGCGGTCGACGGCAGGGCGGTCAGGGCTGCTCCGAGTGCGGTCCCCGTGAGGAACGTGCGGCGGTGCATGGCGCCTCCAGAGTGCTGAGCGGACGGACGTGCCGATGATTGCGCTGATCTGCCGTTGTGTCTGCGAGTCGCTCTGCGGGTGTGTCGCTGTGCAGTTGTGCCGCCGTGCTGTTACGCGGACGGCATGAGGAAGAGCTCGATGACCGGTACCAGGGCGTCGGGCCGCCGTACCGGCAGCTCCAGGGTCAGTGTGTCCGCGGGCTGGCCGCCCATCCGGGCGTTGTGGGCGGGCAGGTCGGGGTCCGTCCGGACCCGGACGATCTCGGACGCGTCGTTGAGCAGTTGGGCGTACCGGACCCGGCCTGCGAGTCCGGGCAGATGCACATGGCTCAGCGGCCAGGAGAACAGGTGCAGGTACAGCCGGTCCCCGCGCCGGGTGTACCTGCAGTCGGGCGGCGGGGTGTACGAAGCGGGCCCGCACCCACGGACGGACCGTTCGTGCAGGTCCATCCACCGCCCGATGTCGGCGAGTACGGCCCGCGCCCCCGGATCGATGTCGCCCCGCCCGGTCGGGCCCACGTTGAGCAGCAGATTGCCGTCCTTGGACACACCGTCGACCAGCATCCGTACGAGCAGGTCGGCGCTCTTGTCGTCCAGATTGTCCCGGTCGTAGCCCCAACTCCCGTTCAGCGTCTGGCAGGCCTCCCAGACCACCGGCCGGCCGCCCGCGCTCATCGGCCCCGCGGGCTGGTACTGCTCCGGAGTGACGAAGTCCCCCGGGAGTCCGGTCCGGTCGTTGACGAGGATGCCGGGCTGGAGTTCCCGTACGAGGTCGAGCAGCGCGCGCGAGTCCCAGTCGTCGGGCCCCTTGCCGCCCCACCATTCGTCGCGGTCGGCGTAGGAGAAGTCGAAGAACAGGTAGTCGATGGTTCCGTAGGAGGTGAGCAACTCCCGTACCTGGCCGTGCAGGTACTCCTGGTACACCCGGATGTCCCGGTCGGCCGCGGCCTCGATGTAGGCGGCGTCGTCACGGCGCGGATGGGTGCCGTCGACGGGGAAGGAGGGGTGATGCCAGTCGATCAGCGAGTAGTAGAACCCGACCTTCAGCCCCTCGGCACGGCAGGCGTCGACGAACGGGCCGAGCAGGTCACGGCCGTACGGGGTCCTGGTGACCTGGTAGTCGGTCAGCGCGCTGTCCCAGAGGCAGAAACCGTCGTGGTGCTTGGTGGTGAGGACGACGTACCGCATACCGGCGGCCCTGGCGGTTCTGGCCCACTCGGCCGGGTCGTAGCGGTCGGGGTCGAAGTGGTCGAAGTAGACCTGGTACTGCTCGTCGGTCAGCTTCTCCCGGTTCTTGACCCACTCGTGCCGGGCCGGGAGTGCGTACAGCCCCCAGTGGACGAACATGCCGAACCGGTCGTGGGTGAACCAGGTGGTGTCCACGGGCGCGCTCACGGGTGGGGACTCCATTTCGTCGGGTACGAAGGAGCGCCGGGAGAAGCGGGCGACGACCGGGACGACAGCAGTGCCGTCCGGCGGCGCGCACGACTCCCCAGCCGCCCCTGTGAACGGCGTTCGCACATGCGGACAGCACTCGACGGGACGGTAGCCCGTCGGTCGAGCAGGGGTCAATAGTCCGATGACTGCGCAGGTTCCGCAGCCATCGGACGGGGACCGGAACCGAACGGGGCCGCACCGGCAGCCGGTACAGGTCCGATGTATGGCCCGGATGTGCGCACGTGAAAGATCCGGGGGTCGCTACCGCGGGTTCTGCGCCAGCCGCAGCAGATGGTCCGCGAGCGCCTGCCCGCCCGCCGGGTCGCGGCTGATCAGCATCAGCGTGTCGTCACCGGCGATCGTGCCGAGGATGTCGTGCAGTTCGGCCTGGTCGATGGCCGAGGCGAGGAACTGGGCCGCGCCCGGAGGCGTCCGCAGCACCACCAGATTGGCCGAGGCCTCCGCCGAGATCAGCAGCTCGGAGGAGAGCCTGCGCATCCGCTCCTCCTTGGCGGACTCGCCGAGCGGGGCCTGCGGCGTGCGGTAACCGCCCTCGCTGGGCACCGCGTAGATCAGCTCGCCGCCGGTGTTGCGGATCTTCACCGCGCCCAGCTCGTCGAGGTCCCGGGAGAGCGTCGCCTGCGTGACGCTCAGCCCGTCGTCGGCGAGCAGCTTGGCGAGCTGGCTCTGCGAGCGGACCGGCTGCCGGTTGAGGATGTCCACGATCCGGCGGTGGCGGGCCGTGCGGGTCTGCGGGACTGACGGCCCACCGTGCTCGGTTTCCTGCGCCTCGGTCATCCTTGCCTCATTCTGCGGATCGCTCTTCCCCGTTGGCCTGGTCGAGAACGCCGGGCAGCGCCTGGAGGAACGCGTCCACCTCGTCGTCGCCGATGATCAGTGGGGGCATCAGTCGTACGACATCGGGACCGGTCACGTTCACCAGGAAGCCGGCGTCCTGAGCCGCCTTCTGCACCTGGTGCGCGCGGGACTCGGTGAGCACGATACCCAGCAGCAGTCCGGCACCACGGACCTGCCCGACCAACGGGTGTCCCAGGGCCTCGATTCCGCTCCGCAGCCGCTCCCCCATCCGCTTCACGTTGTCGAGGATTCCGTCGGCGGCGATCGTGTCGAGCACCGCGAGTCCGGCGGCGCAGGCGACGGGGTTGCCGCCGAACGTCGAACCGTGCTGCCCGGGGTGGAGCAGATCGGCCGCCGGGCCGAACGCCACAGCGGCGCCCAGCGGCAGCCCGCCGCCCAGTCCCTTGGCGAGCGTGACGACATCGGGGTCGACGCCGTCGTGCGCCTGGTGCTCGAACCAGCTGCCGGTGCGCCCGACCCCGGTCTGGACCTCGTCGAGCACCAGCAGGGTGCCGGTGGCGCGGGTGATCGCGCGGGCGGCCTGGAGATAGCCCTTGGGCGGGACGACGACGCCGTTCTCCCCCTGGACCGGCTCGATGATCACGAAGGCGGTGTTCTCGGTGACGACCGCGCGCAGCGCTTCCACGTCACCGTACGGAACATGGGTGACCACGCCGGGCAGCGGCTCGAAGCCGTTCTGCTTGCCGGGCTGGCCGGTCAGCGAGAGCGCGCCCATGGTGCGGCCGTGGAAGGCGCCCTGGGTGGCGACCATGTGGGTACGCCCGGTGAGCCGGCCGATCTTGAAGGCGGCTTCGTTGGCCTCGGCGCCCGAGTTGGCGAAGTACACGCGGCCGGGGCGGCCGAAGAGCTGGAGCAGCCGCTCCGCGAGGGCGACCGGCGGTTCGGCGATGTAGAGGTTGGAGACATGGCCGAGCGAGGCGATCTGCCGGGAGACCGCGTCGACGACCGCGGGGTGGGCGTGGCCGAGCGCGTTGACCGCGATGCCGCCGACGAAGTCGGTGTACGCCGTGCCGTCGGCATCCCAGACCCTGGCACCCGCGCCGCGCACCAGGGAGAGTTTCGGGGTGCCGTAGTTGTCCATCAGAGCGCCCTGCCAGCGCTGCGCGAGATCCTGGTTGCTCATGACTCCCCCTCGGTGACGGTGCGTTCGGTGACTTTTGCGGCTTCTGCGCCTTCTGCGTCCGGCACGACCATCGTGCCGATGCCCTCGTCGGTGAAGATCTCCAGCAGGATCGAGTGCTGGACCCGTCCGTCGATCACCCGGGCGGTGGTGACGCCGTTGCGCACGGCGAACAGGCAGCCCTGCATCTTGGGGACCATGCCGCTGGCCAGCTCGGGCAGCAGCTTCTCCAGCTCCTTCGCCGTGAGCCTGCTGATCACCTCGTCGCTGTTCGGCCAGTCCTCGTACAGCCCCTCGACATCGGTGAGCACCATCAGCGTCTCCGCGTTCAGCGCGGCGGCCAGTGCGGCGGCGGCGGTGTCGGCGTTCACGTTGAAGACGTGGTTGTCGTCGGCGCTGCGCGCGATGGAGGAGACGACCGGGATCCGGCCGTCGTCGAGGAGGGCCTCGATCGCACCGATGTTGATCTCGGTGATCTCACCGACCCGGCCGATGTCCACGGGCTCCCCGTCGATCTGCGGGAAGTGCTGGACCGCGGTGATCGTGTTCGCGTCCTCGCCGGTCATCCCGACGGCGAGCGGGCCGTGCTGGTTGAGCAGCCCGACGAGTTCGCGCTGGACCTGACCGGCGAGGACCATCCGTACGACGTCCATCGCCTCGGGGGTGGTCACCCGCAGTCCGGCCTTGAACTCGCTGACCAGGCCGTGCCGGTCGAGCTGCGCGCTGATCTGCGGACCGCCACCGTGCACGACGACCGGCTTGAGCCCGGCGTGCCGCAGGAAGACGACGTCCTGGGCGAAGGCGGACTTCAGCTCCTCGTCGACCATGGCGTTGCCGCCGAACTTGATGACGACGGTCTTGCCGTGGTGGCGGGTCAGCCAGGGCAGCGCCTCGATGAGGGTCTGGGCCTTGGGCAGCGCGGTGTGCTTACGGGTACTCATGAGCTGTACGCGCTGTTCTCGTGGACGTAGTCGGCGGTGAGGTCGTTGGCCCAGATCACGGCGGACGCACTGCCCGCGGCGAGATCGGCGGTGATCTTCACCTCGCGGTAGCGCATGTCGACGAGATCACGGTCCTCGCCGACACAGCCCTTCTTGCAGACCCAGACGCCGTTGATGGCGACATTGAGCTCATCGGGCTCGAAGGCAGCCCCGGTGGTACCGATCGCGGACAGCACCCGGCCCCAGTTCGGGTCCTCGCCGTGGATGGCGCACTTGAGCAGATTGTTACGGGCGATGGAGCGGCCCACCTCGACCGCGTCGTCCTCGGTCGCGGCGTTGACGACCTCGATGCGGATGTCCTTGCTGGCCCCTTCCGCGTCACCGATCAGCTGACGGGCGAGGTCGTCGCAGACCGTGCGGACAGCCTGGGCGAACTCCTCGTACCCGGGCACCACTTCGGAGGCGCCGGAGGCGAGCAGCAGCACCGTGTCGTTGGTCGACATGCAGCCGTCGGAGTCGATCCGGTCGAAGGTCTGCCGGGTGGCGTCGCGCAGCGCCCGGTCCAGGACCGCGCTCTCCAGGTCGGCGTCGGTGGTGAGGACGACCAGCATGGTGGCGAGCCCGGGGGCGAGCATGCCCGCGCCCTTGGCCATTCCGCCGACGCTCCAGCCCACGCCGCCCGCGACGGCCGTCTTGTGGACGGTGTCGGTGGTCTTGATGGCGATGGCCGCCTTCTCGCCGCCGTGCGCGGAGAGTTCGGTGGCGGCCTTCTCGATGCCCGGCAGGAGCTTGTCCATGGGCAGCAGCAGCCCGATGAGGCCGGTCGACGCGACGGCCACCTCGCCCGCGTTCCCGCCGAGGACCTCGGCGGCCTTCTCCGCGGTGGCGTGGGTGTCCTGGAACCCCTTGGGGCCCGTACAGGCGTTGGCACCACCGGAGTTGAGGACGACCGCGCCGACGGCGCCGCCCTTGAGCACCTGCTCGGACCAGAGGACCGGTGCGGCCTTGACGCGGTTGGAGGTGAAGACGCCCGCAGCGGCCAGTCGGGGCCCGTTGTTGACCACGAGGGCCAGATCCGGATTGCCGCTCTCCTTGATTCCGGCGGCGATACCCGCCGCCGTGAATCCCTTCGCTGCCGTGACGCTCACGGTGCCACTCCGATCGTGGAAAGACCTGTGTCCTCGGGAAGTCCGAGGGCAATGTTCATGCTCTGCAGGGCGCCGCCCGCGGTGCCCTTGGCGAGATTGTCGATGGCGCTGATGACGACGGCGCGCCCGGCCGCCTCGTCGTACGCGAGCTGGATCTGCACGGCGTTGGAGCCGTACACGGCGGCCGTCGACGGCCACTGCCCCTCGGGGAGCAGGTCGACGAACGGCTCGTCCGCGAACGCCTTCACGTACGCCGCGCGGAGCGCGTCGGCGCCCACGCCGGGCTTCAGCTTCGCGGTGCAGGTGGCGAGGATGCCGCGGGGCATGGGCGCGAGGGTCGGCGTGAACGAGACCGTGACCGGCTCGCCCGCCGCCGCGCTGAGGTTCTGGATCATCTCCGGGGTGTGCCGGTGGACGCCGCCGACGCCGTACGGGGACATCGAGCCCATCACCTCCGAGCCGAGCAGATGCGGCTTGGCGGCCTTGCCCGCACCGGAGGTGCCGGAAGCTGCCACGATCACCGCTTCGGGCTCGGCCAGGCCGGCCGCGTACGCCGGGAAGAGGGCGAGGGACACGGCCGTCGGATAGCACCCGGGTACGGCGATGCGCCGGGACCCCGCGAGCGCGGCACGGCCACCGGGCAGCTCGGGCAGACCGTACGGCCAGGTCCCGGCGTGCGGGGAGCCGTAGAACTTCTCCCAGTCGCCCGCGTCCTTCAGCCGGAAGTCGGCGCCCATGTCGACGACAAGGACCTCGTCGCCGAGCTGCTCGGCGACGGCGGCGGACTGTCCGTGCGGCAGCGCGAGGAAGACGACGTCATGACCGGCGAGCACATCGGCGGTGGTCGGCTGGAGCACCCGGTCGGCGAGCGGACGCAGATGCGGCTGCAGCGCGCCGAGCGGCTGTCCCGCGTTGGAGTTGCCGGTGAGGGCCCCGATCTCGACCTCCGGGTGGACCAGCAGCAGACGGAGCAGTTCCCCGCCGGCGTATCCGCTTGCCCCTGCCACTGCTGCACGTACCGCCATCGGAATCCTCCTCGTCGATGGCATGACTATACGCAGCTATGCACTTTTATGCAAAGGTCGCGGCGGAGAAGGCGGCGTCGTGGTGACCGAGCGGCCGAGTCGGAGCGGGACGTCCTGGGCCGAGGAGACGATCCTTTCCCGACGAGTGCCTGACTGCGGTGCGCGGCTGACCGCAGCGACCCACCCGCCCGGACATCGTGGACGGAAACCGGGCACATCCGCCGCCACGGACGGGTGCGGATCCGGATCTCCCAGCTGACCACGGATCACGTGGGTCCCGGGACCGGGGCTCGGCGGATTTCGCTGGTACGCACGTCAGCTCCTGCCCCGGGGCGGCCCTTCATCCCGGGTCGGCGGCTCCGGGACCGCTGGGGTGGTGTGCCGGTGGACTCTGGGCTCGTAGGGCCGCGACCTCGTTTCGCAGCTCGGTCAGTTCCCGGTGCAGTGCCTGGATCGCGACGACGGCCACTCCGTTGGCATCGGTGCAGCAGATCGTCCGGTCGTTCTCACCGACTCCGAACGCTTTCCACCAGTCCTGCGCCATCGGGCCCAGATGGCGTACGTGTGGCGGGTCCCAGTGGTACCGCCACGTGCTGACCGGCAGCCGCACCACCTGCTCCAGCACCTGGTAACCGTTGACCGGATCGCTACCGTGCACCGCACCGGACACGGCATCGGACGCCAGACCGGCCGCAGAGGCACCCTGCCGGGGGCGCATCCTGACCAGGGCCGGCATCCAGGCCCTGGCCACGTGCTCTTTCAACCGCCGGTAGCTCATCGCTCCCAGACCACTGCGGTGACCTCGGTCTTCAGCCCACGATCCGAGAAGAGCAGGCTGCCCCCACCACCGCGGTTCTCAGGGCTGTTCACCGGCAGTTGGACCAGGCCGTTGCCCACCCCGCTGCCGTGAGCCGTCACGCCGACCGCCGTGATGTCACGATCCTTGTTGATCATCGTGGTGTCGTGAGCGGCATTGCCGGCCGCCAGAACGTTCGTGCTCGCGACCGCCGGAACGCTCAAGGCACCTGTACCGGCAGCCGCCGTGGCTGTCAGCACCAGCAGACGGCGGGCAACGCGCTTCGTGGGCATCGAGCATCCTTCCGGCCTGGACGCCGAGTGCGTCCGCGACACCCCTAACGGCACGTTGCCCCAAAAGGCACGTACGTACCTCGCGCGCCCCCGACTTGACCGGCTTCGGTCATGGTCAGCCGGGTCCCGGAGGGCCGACAACGGGCTCGGCGAGCACCCGACAAAGGCGGTGCGGAGAAAGTCGGGTGATCGGGACCGATGTCGCTGCACGATGGGGGCATGGATGACACGACCTTGGTAACCCGCTTCCTCCGCGACGGCTTCGTGAAGTTGGAGGGCGCCGTCGCACCGCGCGTGGCCGCTGACTGCGCGCGGCTGCTGTGGCGGGAGACGGGCTGCGACCCGGACGATCCAGCGACATGGACGCAGCCCGTGCACTGGGTGGCCGGCATGGCGCAGGGGCCGTTCGCCGCCGCGCCCAACTCCCCGTTCCTGCAGCGCGCGTACGACCTGCTCGTCGGCGCGGGGCGCTGGGAACCGCGCTACTCACTGGGCACGTTCCCGCTGCGCTTCCCGCACGAGGAGGAGCCGGACGACGCGGGCTGGCACATCGAGGGGAGCTATCTGCCGGAGGGCGAGAGCTGGTACTTCACCAATCTGCGATCCCGGGGGCGGTCGCTGCTGATGCTGTTCCTGTTCAGCGAAGTCGGCGAGGAGGACGCTCCGACCCGGATCCGGGTCGGCTCACACCTCGACGTGCCGAAGGTGCTGGAGAAGTACGGGGAGGACGGGGCGAGCGGGCTGACCCTCGCGCCCGGTCTGGTGGCGGCGTCCGAGCACCGGCCGCTTACCCTCGCCACGGGGTCTCCTGGCGACGTCTTCCTGTGTCATCCGTTCCTGGTGCACGCGGCGCAACCGCACCACGGGGTGCGGCCCCGTTTCATGGCTCAGCCGCCGCTGATGCCGGCCGCGCCGTACGAGCTGGAGCGGGCCGACAGCGCGTACTCCCCCGTGGAGATCGCGATCCGCCGGGGCCTGGGACAGGACACCCCGGGTCCGGACGGGGACGGCGCGGGCTGCAGCGCCGGGTAGCCAGTGGACCTACGTCATCGCTGCCCAGCGAGGTGGCCGTCAGGAAGAAGGAGGCCGGGCATGCTGGAGCGGCTGAACCAGGCCATGGAGCACATCGAGAGCCATCTCGACCAGGACATCGAGGTGAAGGAACTGGCACGCATCGCGGCCACCTCGGAGTACCACCTGCGTCGGATGTTCTCCGCGCTCGCGGGCATACCGCTGTCGGAGTACATCCGGCGCCGTCGGCTCACCCTCGCGGGCGCCGAAGTACTGGCGGGGCGCGAGACGCTGCTGGAGATCGCGGTGCGCTACGGGTACAGCTCCGGCGAGGCGTTCGCGCGGGCGTTCCGTGCCATGCACGGCATCGGACCGGGCGAGGCCCGGCGTACCGGCGCCGCGCTCAACTCCCGGTCCCGGATGTCCTTCCGCCTCACCATCGAAGGGAGCAGCACCCTGCGGTACCGCGTCGTGGACAAGGCGGACTTCGCCGTCGTCGGGCTCAAGACCCGGGTACCGCTGGTGCATGCGGGGCCGAACCAGGCGATCACGGACTTCGTCCGAGGGATCGAGCCGCAGACTCTGGAGCGCCTGGAGGAACTGTCGGACCAGGAGCCGCACGGCATCGTCGCGGTCTGCGACGACCTGGACCCCAGCCGCGCCGAGGGCACCGAACTCGACTACCACCACGGTGTGATCACCTCCGCGGGCGCCCCGGAGGGCACGACCGCATCGGCCGTCCCGGCCGGCACCTGGGCGGTCTTCACCACCTCCGGGCCGGCGCCGCAGGCCATCCAGGAGCTGTGGCGGGACGTGTTCACCGAGTGGTTCCCGTCGAACCCGTACCGCACCCGTACCGGCCCTGAGATCCTGCGCACCCGCCTGTCGCCGGAAAAGACCCACGCCGACGCCGAACTGTGGCTGCCGGTGGAGCCCGAGCACGGCTGACCAGAGCGGCAGAACCCTTCGCCATAGGGGTTCCCTATAGGACCTGCTGACATTTCGTCTTTGCCTCTCGTTCTTTTCCGGACCTACCGTGAATCCCGTGAAACCGCTCGACGAAGTGCTCACCGCGAATTCTCCGAGGATTCGCGCGATGCGCACTTCGATCCTTCTTCCGTCGAGCGGGCAATGGCGCAATCGAGAGGACCGGTGGCATGACCACGATCGAGAACGGATCGGGAACGCGCGAACTCGCGGGAAAGCGGGCCCTGGTCACAGGTGGTACACGCGGAATCGGAGCGGCCGTCGTGCGCCAGCTCCTGGACGCGGGTGCCGAGGTACTCACGACCGCCAGGTCGGCGACGAGCTCGGCGCCGGAGGGGGCCGCCTTCGTGGAGGCCGACGTACGGACACGGGCCGGAGTGGAGGCGCTCGCCGCAGCCGCGCAGGAGGTGCTCGGCGGGGTGGACATCCTGGTCCACAACGCGGGCGGGGCCCGACCTCACGAAGGCGCCTCGGCCATCCCCGACGAGGAGTGGCAGGACGCGCTGGACCTGAACTTCCTGGCGTCGGTGCGGTTGGACTCGCTGCTGACACCGGGGATGCGGGAACGGCGTTCGGGGAGGATCGTGCACGTCTCCTCGGCCGCCGTCCTCACCCCGCTGGGACCGTTCCTGCACTACGTGGCGGCGAAGGCCGCACTGGAGACCTACAGCCAGGGACTGGCCCTGGAGCTGGCCCCGTTCGGAATCCGGGTCAACACCGTGTCTCCCGGCAGGACCGCCACCCCCGGAGGCGAAGCGACGCGGGAGCAGTGGGCGGAGGTGTCCGCGCGCACGGGCGGGGCGCCGGCCCGGACCAATGCCGACGACACCACGCCGCTGGGCCGCGACGGCCTGCCCGAGGACATTGCGCACGCGGTGCTGTTCCTCCTGTCCGACCGGGCGAGCTGGCTGACGGCGAGCAATCTCGTCGTGGACGGCGGTGAATTCCCCAGGGGCTGACACGCACGGTATTCCGGAATACCGGAATGCCGGAATTCCGTTCTCCTCACAGCCGGGAGAAAGAATGACGCGGGCGCCCGCGCGTCCGTCTGTCGTCCGTCGTCCGTCGTCGGCGCCGTCAGGAAACCGGTGAGGAGAAAGCGGACTCGGACCAGCTCTCCTGACGAAGGAGTTCGAGCAGGGCCGTCTCCGCCGGGCCCGCGCCCTGCCGGACCACGGCGATGACGGGCTGGGCCACGACCGGGAGCACCGGGCGGGCGAGGTGCTCGTGGCCCTGGGGCACCGCGGAGGCCGGGACGAGCGTCGCCCCCAGCCCGTGGGCGGCCCAGCGCACGGCCGTCGCCGTCTGGGAGACGCGGGCGGCCGTGGTCGGGGTCGGATCGTTGTTCCGCAGCACGTTCAGCAGTACGCCGTCGAGCGCGCTGTCGCGGTCGAACCTCACCCACGGCTCCCCCTCCAGCTCGCGCAGTGGGACCCGGTCCGCGGCGAGCAGCCGGTGCCCGGCGCCCAGCACCACGACGAATTCCTCGTCACCGAGGTGGTGGGCGTCGGCGGGGCTCCGCTCGCACGCCGCCATCAGGGCGAGGTCCAGCACGCCCCGGCGGCACAGCCGCTCCAGCTCGGCGGAGCTCGGCTCCTCGAAGACCGTGACCTCCAGCCGCGGGAAGCGGCGGCGCAACGCGCTCAGCGCGCCCGGCAGTTGCCGCGTGCCGAAGCCCATCTGCACCGCGACCACCAGCTCGCCCACCACGTCATCGGCACCGGCCCGCGCCGTCGCCCTCGCCCGCCGCGACGCGCTCACCGCGACCTCAGCCTCCCGCAGGAACGCGCGGCCGACCACCGTGGGCACCAGCCCGGTCGGTGTGCGGGCGAACAGCTTCACGCCGAGTTCCCGCTCCAGGCCGCGGATCTGCTGGGACACCGACGGCTGGGCGACGTGCAGCCGCTCCGCCGCCGCGGTCACCGAACCCTCCTCGGCAATGGCCAGGGCGTACTCGTACTGACGAAGGCTCATCGGCTCCCGTCCCCTCCCTGCGGTGGACCGCGGGCCACCCCGCCGTCGTCGCCGTCACAACACGGGAGGCGGCGCGTTTACTCCACGTCCGGTCACAGCCGGTGCCGGTTGTACGGAGGTGGCGTGGTCGACGCGGGCGCGTGTGAAGAGACAGCGGTTGCGGGGGTCAGGCTCCCTCAGCATGACCTCGCGCATCTCCCTTGCCGACAGACGGAGTTCGCACCGGTGGAGGCGTTCGGTGGCACGGCCGGTGTACGTGGTCGTCCGTGGAAGGATGGCGGGGTGAACGATCCCATAGCGCCGCCCGCCCTGCGCCCTGTCCGGGGCGCCGCCCACTGTGCCGTCGCCGCCTTCGCCCTCTCGGGTGCCACCTGGCTGGTCCGAGCGCTGTGGCAGCTTCGGCTCGCCGCGTCCGGGGTGCCTGCCGCCGGGCCGCCGGACCAGGGCGACGGCCGACACCGCCCGCTGACCGCCCTGGAGGACAGTTACCACCTGGTCAGCCGCCTGGGAGACGCAGCCACGGCGCTCTGCGTGATCGCGTTCCTGGCCTGGCTGCTCAACGCCCGGGACAACGCCCGTACCCTCTCGGGGAAACCGCCGCGCTACGCCTTGCCGTGGGTGTACGCGGGCTGGATCGTGCCCGTCGCGAACCTGTGGGTGCCCCGCGGGATCGTCGCCGACATCCACCGCCGGTGCGCCCCGGGAGAGCGGCTGCCGCGCGCCGTGAACTGGTGGTGGGGCCTGTGGCTCGCCGGGACGCTGAGCGGGGTGGGCCTGATGTACACGGGCTCCACGGACCAGGTCATCGCCCGCACCTACACGGACGTACCCATGCTCCTGGTCGCCGACGCGGCTGTCATCGGCGCGGCGGCGGCAGGCATCTTCGTCGTCCGCGCGCTCACCGCGGCGCAGCAGCGCCACATCAACGGCTCCGCGGGGAACGACACCACCACCGGTACGACGGACTGACCGGCCGCCGTCCGCCCCTCGGTCCTGAACACGCCCGTGGCACCGTACCCGCGCTCCGCCCGCAGTTCCTCGGACCGGCCCGTTCCGGGCAGTTGACCGCCGCTCAGAACTTCCCTGTCAGCTCCTCGATCCGGTGCCCCGTCTGCCGCTCGGCTTCCGCGACGAACTCCCGGCTGAGCCGGGGCCAGTTCCAGAAGTCGACGGCCAGACTGCCCAGCGCGAAGCCGGGGGCCCAGAGCCACTCCGTCATCGGGATCGGCTTCACGCAGGAGGGGCAGCTGACACCGGCGTGCCCGGTCGCCCGCCAGGCCTCGATGCCCTGGCAGAAGGGCCGCCAGGCGTCCTCGTCCACTGCGTGGACGAGGCTCTGGTAGTCGATGAACCTGATCTCCCGCGCGCAGCGTGGACAGACGGCCGACACCGCCTCGGAGGCGCCCTGACCGCCGCAGTACTGGTTCCGGCCGACGATCACCGCCACCGGCCCCGGCGCGTCCGGCTCGTCCGACGCGTCGGAGACCGCTCGCGCCCAGTGCGGGCCCGGCAGATGGCCGACATCGGTGCCCATGCTGTACATGCCGTCGCGGGTGAGTTCGCGGGTGACGATGCCCTGTTCGACGAGCCAGTCGACCAGCCGGGGGGCGAGCCGTTCGGCTTCCTCCTGCGTCGCCTCGACATCGATGACCGTCTGGAAATGGTCGCCCATGGTCTCCCCCGCCTCGCAGCCCCGTACCGCACACCCGACTCGATGGGCCGGCGCTCGCCGATGAGTGACGGCCCCCACGCCCTTGATCCTGCACAATTCCGTCGGCCGCGTCGAGCTGTTCCGGCCCCTCGCGCTCTCAGCGAACGCCGGTCTCCAGCCGCAGACTCCAGCGGCCCGGCAGTCCGGTCAACGTCACGGTGGACAGCGGCCGGACATCGACGTTCCAGTACGTCGACGGCGGGGCCTTGAGCGCGTAGACCAGGGCGGCCCGGACGACGGACGGCTCCGCGACCGCGACGATCGAACCGTCGCAGGCGGGCCTGGTCTCCAGCCAGCCCCCTATCCGCGAGATGAAGCGCAGCAGCGACTCGCCGCCGTGCGGGGCCGAGCGCGGGTCGGCGAGCCAGGCGTCGACCGCCGCCGGTTCGCGCGCCGCCACCTCCGCCAGGGTGAACCCCCGCCAGCGGCCCATGTCGCAGTCGCTCAGCGCGGGTTGCAGCAGCGGCGCGAACCCGAGCGCGTCGCCGGTGGCACGACTGCGGGCGGTGGGCGAGCAGTACCGCAGTTCGGCCGCCGCGAGCGGCACCAGGGCACTCGCGGAGAGCTGCACCTCGTGCCAGCCCGTCTGATCGAGTGGCCGGTCGTCGTCGAACCGCTCGGCGAGCCGGGAGGAACTGCGCGCAGCGGTGACCAGCGTGACGCGAACGCTCATGGCCGCGATCGTGCGACTGAAACCCGGGCAGGTCAAGAGTCCTGACCCGAACCACCGGCCGGAGTCCGGGAGCGGGCGGACGGCGCCCGTCCCGTACCGCGGCCCCGGTGTGCCGTCAGCCGAGCGCCTCGTCGCAGGCCGTGCGCAACCGCCGTACCCCCTCGGTGATCTCACCCCGGCTCGCCACCCCGGCGAAGCTCAGCCGCAGGTGCGGGGCCGGCGGCTCGGCCGGGAAGTAGGGGCGGCCCGGTGCGACGGCGACGCCCGCGCGGAGAGCCGCGGAGACGACGGCGCCCTCGTCCGACCTGTCGGGCAGCCGCAGCCAGAGGTGGTAGCCGCCGGTGGGTACGTGCGGGAGTTCCAGTTCGGGGAGGCTGCCGCGGAGCGCCGCGGTGAGCGTGTCCCTCCGGTCCCTCAACTCCATGGCCACAGAGCGCAGATGACGGTTCCAGGCGGGCGAGCCGACCAGCTCGACGGTGGCCTCCTGGAGGGGGCGGGGGACGAAGAAGCTCTCGACGATCTGGATGGAGCGCAGCCGTTCCAGTACGGGACCGCGAGCGGCGAGTGCGCCCACCCGCAGGCTGGGCGACGTGGCCTTGGTGAGTGAGCAGACGTGGACGACCACGCCGTCCTGGTCGTCGGTGGCCAGCGGTTTCGGCAGCGGCCCCGCGTCCTCGTGCACCAGCCGGCGGACGAAGTCGTCCTCGACGACGAACGCCCCCGCCTCGCGGGCGATGCGCAGTACCTCGGGCCGGCGCTCGGCGCTGAGCACCGCGCCGGTCGGGTTCTGGAAGAGCGGCTGGCAGACGAAGACGCGGGCCCCGGTGGCCCGGAAGGCCGCGGCGAGCAGCTCCGGGCGTACGCCGTCGGGGTCCACCGGCACCGGGACCGGACGCAGCCCCGCCGCACGGGCGATGGCCAGCATGCCGGGATAGGTGGGTGACTCGACGAGGACGGGGGCGCCCGGCGGAGCGAGGGCGCGCAGTGCGGTGGTGAGCGCGCTCTGGCCGCCCGCGGTGACGAGCACCTCGGCCTCCGTGACCGGCCCGCCGATGCCACGGGCGAACCACTCGCGCAGTTCGGGGATGCCGTCCACGGGTGGTCGCCCCCACGCTCCCGGCCTGCGGCCCGCGCGTGCGAGGGCGGCGGCCATGGCCCGTTCCGGCCGGAGCGAGGAGTGCAGATAGCCGCTGTTGAACTCGATGACGCCCGAGGGCGGAGCCGCGAGTGTGACCAGCACGCCGGAGGCGTCGACCGCGCGGGGGGCCGCGTCCGTGGCCCCGTCCGCGCTGAGCGCGACCTCCTGCCAGGAGGTGTCGCCGGGGGCCTGGGTGTCGTTACGCGGCTGCGCGCGGAACACTCCCGCGCCCGGACGGGTCACGACGAGCCCTTCGGCTGCCAGCTGGGCAAGCGCGCGGGAGACCGTCACGGGACTCACCCGATGGGTCTCGACCATGGCCCGACTGGACGGCAGCTTTCCACCAATCGGATAGCGGTTCAGCTCCGCCTTCAACGATGCCACCAGTTCGGCCACACTGCTACGCTGATTCATGACAGCACAGGATAGCGCTACTCCCGAGACGTCGATAGCAGTCAGCAGAAGCGGAACGCTGCTCGGCGTGCTGGCCGTCGCCTCCTTCTCACTGACGTTCCCCGCGACGGCCTGGGGGCTCGAAGGCTTCGGGCCCTGGTCGCTCGTCTCCGTGCGCTGCGCGCTCGCCGCACTGATCGCGGGCGGTTGCCTGCTCGCACTGCGCGCCCCGCTGCCCGAGCGCCGCCAGTGGGCCGGTCTCGCCGTGGTGGCCAGCGGGGTGGTCGTGGGCTTCCCGCTGCTCACCACGCTGGCACTGCAGACCTCCACGACCTCCCACGCCGCCGTGGTGGTGGGGCTGCTGCCGCTCACCACAGCCACGTACTCCGCCGTACGGACCGGGGCCCGGCCCTCCCGCACCTTCTGGATCGCCGCGCTCGCCGGGGCCGCCGTGGTGATCGCCTTCACCGTGCAGCAGTCCGGCGGGGCACTGTCCACTGGTGACATGTATCTCTTCGGGGCCCTGCTGATCTGCGCCGCGGGCTACTCCGAGGGCGGCCGGCTGGCCAGGGAGATGCCGGGCTGGCGGGTGATCGGCTGGGCACTGGTGCTGTGCCTGCCCCTGGCCCTGCCCGTCGCGGCCGTGACGCTGGCCGTCGAGCCGGTCCGTCTCACCGGGCACAGCATCGCCGGACTGCTCTGGCTGGCGGCCGGATCGCAGTTCCTGGGCCTGATCGTCTGGTACCGGGCGATGGCGGAGATCGGGGTCGCCAAGGCCAGCCAGCTCCAGCTCGCACAGCCGCTGCTGACCCTGGTCTCCTCGGTCCTCCTGCTCGGCGAACAGCTGCCGGTCGCCGCTCCGGTGGCGGCCGTCGCGGTCCTCGTGTGCATCGCGGTCACCCAGCGAGTAAAGACCGGATAGACCCTGATGTTGCGATTTGTCCAGTGAGCGACTGTTAACCCGGCCCCCAGACCACCCACCGGTCAGAGGTAACGTCTGGGGGCCGGGCGGGCGCCGGGAGCATACGGGGAACTCGCCCGCGACGATCTGCGAAAGGCTGGATGTGACCGACATCGAACGCGTCGGAGTGGTGGGCTGCGGCCAGATGGGCGCGGGTATTGCAGAGGTCTGCGCCCGTAGCGGCCTGGAGGTGAAGGTCGCCGAGACCACCGGTGAGGCTCTGGAGATAGGCCGCACCCGGCTCCACAACTCCCTCTCGAAGGCCGCGGAGCGCGGCAAGATCACCGAGGAGGAGCGCGACGCGACGCTCGGCCGGCTGAGCTTCACCACCGACCTCGGGGAGTTCGCCGACCGCGATCTCGTCATCGAGGCCGTCGTGGAGAACGAGCAGGTCAAGACCGAGATCTTCCAGGTCCTCGACCAGGTCGTGACCAGCCAGGACGCCATCCTGGCCTCCAACACCTCCTCCATCCCGCTGGTGAAGCTGGCCGTCGCGACGTCCAGGCCGGACCAGGTCATGGGCATCCACTTCTTCAACCCGGCCCCCGTGCAGCAGCTCGTCGAGCTGATCCCGGCGCTGACCACCTCCGACGAGACCGTCCGGCGCTCCGAGGCGCTGGTGCAGGACGTGCTCGGCAAGCACGCGATCCGCGCCCAGGACCGCTCCGGTTTCGTGGTCAACGCGCTCCTCATCCCGTATCTGCTCTCCGCGATCCGGATGTTCGAGTCGGGCATCGCGAGCCGCGAGGACATCGACAACGGCATGGAGATGGGCTGCGCCCATCCGATGGGTCCGCTGAAGCTCTCCGACCTGATCGGCCTGGACACGGTCGCTTCGGTCGCGGACTCGATGTACGCCGAGTACAAGGAGCCGCTGTACGCCGCTCCCCCGCTGCTCCAGCGGATGGTGGACGCCGGACGGCTCGGCCGTAAGACGGGGTCGGGCTTCTACCCGTACTCCTGACCCGGACGAGTGAGGGGCGTGTCCGGTGGTCCGGACACGCCCCTCAGCAGATCGCTCTGCGCCACCTCCGCCGACCGGCACGGTGGCCCGGCAGGACCTACGCCCCGCGCAGCACCGCCCCGGTCCGCTCCGTGGCGAGTGCGACAGCCGCGTCCCGCGCGGTCGTCGCCTCGTCCACGGTGAGCGTGCGGTCCGCCGCGCGGAAGCGCAGCGCGTACGCCAGGGACTTCTTGCCCGCACCGATCTGGTCACCGGTGAAGACGTCGAACAGCCGCAGCGACTCGAGGAGTTCACCCGCGCCCTCGCGCAGCGCCGCCTCGACGTCGGCGGCAGGCACACCCGCCGGGACGATCAGCGCGACGTCCTGGGTCGCCACCGGGAAGACGGAGATCCGGGGCGCGACGAGCACGGTGGTCGCCCGCTCCAGCACATCCAGCTCGATCTCCATCGCGCAGGTGCGCTCCGGGAGATGGAACGCCTTGATGACGCGCGGGTGCAGTTCGCCCGCGTGACCGGCGAGTACGTCCTCGCCGTCCACGGTGACGTACAGCGCGGCGCAACGGCCGGGGTGCCACGGCTCGTTGCGGTCACCGCGGACGGTCAGCTCGACACCGGCCTCGCGGGCGACGGTACGGGCCGCCTCGACGGCGTCCGCCCAGTCGGCCGGGCGGCCCTTGCCCCACCAGCCGGACTGCTCGCGCGCACCGGTCAGAACGGCGGCGATGCGGCGCGGCTGGTGCGGCAGTGCGGCGTCGAGCCCGGCGATCTCCTCGTCCGTGGGCCTGCGGTCGACGGGCAGCCGCGCGGGCACGCCCTGGCCGTCGTTCTCTGCGGGCCGGGGGACGAAGACCAGGCCGGTCTCGAAGAGCGCGAGGTCGTGCGAGCCGCGTCCGGTGTTGCGCCGCAGCGCGCCGAGCAGACCCGGCAGCAGCGTGGTGCGCAGCGCGGGCTCCTCGTCGGAGAGCGGGTTGACCAGCTTGACCGTGTCACGGCGGGGGTCGTCGGCGGCCAGGCCGAGCTGGTCGAACGCCGCGTCGCCGAGGAACGGGTAGCTCAGTGCCTCGACGAAGCCGACACCGGCCAGCGCGCGGCCGACCCTGCGGTGCAGCCGCTGCCGCGCGGTCAGCCCGCGGCCCGCCGGGGGCCTGGGCAGCGTCGAGGGGAGGTTCTCGTACCCCTCCAGGCGGATGACCTCTTCGGCCAGGTCGTTGGGGTAGGCGAGGTCGGGGCGCCAGGACGGCACGGTGACGACCAGTTCGTCCTGCCCGTAGACGTCACAGCCGACCTGCTGGAGGCGGCGTACGACGGTCTCGCGGCCGTAGGCGACGCCGGCCACCCGGTCGGGGTGGTCGGCGGGCATCGAGATGGTGCGCGGCGCGGACGGCGCGATGATCTCGGTGACGCCGGGCTCCGCGGTGCCGCCCGCGAGCAGCACGAGGAGGTCGACGGTCCGCTGGGCGGCTGCCGAGGCGGCCTCCGGGTCGACGCCCCGCTCGAAGCGCTTGGACGCCTCGGAGGCCAGCTTCTGACGGCGGGCGGTGCGCGAGATGGAGAGCGCGTCGAAGTGCGCGGCCTCGATGACGACCTCGGTGGTGCCCCGGACCTGTCCGGTGGCGGGGTCGGGCTGCGCGTCGGCGATCTCGGTGTTGGCGCCGCCCATCACCCCGGCCAGGCCGATGGGGCCGCGGTTGTCGGTGATGACGAGGTCGCCCGCGTCGAGGACGCGTGCGACGCCGTCGAGCGTGGTGAACTTCTCGCCGGGCTCCGCCCTGCGCACCCCGATCGGCCCGTCGATCCGGGTCCGGTCGTAGGCGTGCAGCGGCTGGCCGAGCTCCAGCATCACGTAGTTGGTGATGTCGACGGCGAGCGAGATCGGGCGCATCCCGGCCTTCTGCAGACGGCGCTGCAGCCAGATCGGGGAACGGGCCTCGGGGTCGAGACCGACGACCGTACGCGCGGTGAAGCGGTCGCAGCCGTCGGGGGCGGCGATCCGCACCGGGTATCCGTCCGCGTTCGGCGCGGGCACGTCCAGCAGCGCCGGGTCGCTCAGCGGCAGGCCGTAGGCGGTGGCGGTCTCCCGGGCCACGCCGCGGATCGACAGGGCGTACCCGCGGTCCGGGGTGACGGCGATGTCCAGGACCTCGTCGACCAGTTCGAGCAGCGCGATGGCGTCGGTGCCGACCTCGTGCTCGGGCGGCAGCACGATGATGCCGTGCGAGCCGTCGTCGCCCATGCCCAGCTCGTCGCCGGAGCAGATCATGCCGTGCGAGGTCTTGCCGTACGTCTTGCGCGCGGCGATGGCGAAGTCACCGGGCAGGACCGCGCCCGGCAGGACCACGACGACCTTGTCGCCGACGGCGAAGTTCCGGGCGCCGCAGACGATCTCCTGCGGCTCGCCGGTGCCGTTGGCCGTGCCGACGTCGACGGTGCAGAACCGGATCGGCTTCTTGAAGCCCTCCAGCTCCTCGATGGTGAGGACCTTGCCGACGACCAGCGGGCCCTTGAGGCCGGCGCCGATCTGCTCGACCGTCTCGACCTCCAGACCGACGCCGATGAGCTTGGCCTGTACGTCACGGCCGGTCTCGGTGGCGGGGAGATCGACGTACTCCCGCAGCCAGGAAAGCGGGACCCGCATCAGATCTCCATCCCGAACGGCCGGGTGAAACGGATGTCACCCTCGACCATGTCTCGCATGTCTTCGACGTTGTGGCGGAACATCAGCATCCGTTCGATGCCGAACCCGAAGGCGAATCCGCTGTACTTCCCGGGGTCGACGCCACAGGCGGTCAGCACCTTGGGGTTGACCATCCCGCAGCCGCCCAGCTCGATCCAGCCCTCGCTGGAGCAGGTACGGCACGGGCGGTCGGGGTTGCCCACCGACGCGCCGCGGCAGACGTAGCACTGCATGTCCATCTCGGCGGACGGCTCGGTGAACGGGAAGTAGTTCGGGCGCAGCCGGGTGGTCATGTCCTGGCCGAAGAGCGACTGCACCATGTGGTCCAGGGTGCCCTTGAGGTCGGCCATGGTCAGGCCCTCGTCCACGGCGAGCAGCTCGATCTGGTGGAAGACCGGGGTGTGCGTGGCGTCCAGCTCGTCGGTGCGGTAGACCCGCCCCGGGCAGACGACGTAGACGGGCGGCTCACGGTCGAGCAGCGTACGGGCCTGGACGGGCGAGGTGTGGGTGCGCAGCACGACACCGGACTCGTCGCCCTCGGTGCCCTCCGGGCCCTGGACGAAGAAGGTGTCCTGCATCTGCCGGGCCGGGTGGTCCGGGGTGAAGTTCAGGGCGTCGAAGTTGAACCACTCCGCCTCGACCTCCGGGCCCTCGGCGACCTCGTACCCCATGGCGACGAAGATGTCCGCGACCCGCTCCATGAACGTGGTCAGCGGGTGGCGGGCGCCGGCGGGCGTGCGGTCGTGGGGCAGTGTGACGTCCACTGCCTCCTCGACCAGGACGCGCTCGTCGCGCTCGGTCTCCAGCTCGGCCTGGCGGGCCGCGAGGGCCTTGTTCACCGCGCCGCGCGCCATGCCCACGCGCTTGCCCGCCTCGGCCTTGGCCTGGGGCGGCAGCGCACCGATCTCGCGGTTGGCGAGCGCCAGCGGCGAGGTGCCGCCGGTGTGCGCCGTCTTCGCGTGTGCGAGCGCGTCGAGGTCGCCCGCGGCGGCGAAGGCGGCGAGCGCCTCGCTCCGCATGCGCTCGATCTCTTCCGGTTTCAGTGCCTCGACCTCAACTGGGTCGTACGACTTGTTCGGTGCCGACATCTCTTCCCGTACTTCCGATTGGCTGGCTGAGGCGACCACCTCGCCGACAGCGACGTCAAGGACGCAAACGTGCCAAAGGTCGAGTCTAGAGGTCTCAGGGGGGCGAAGAAGCCCGCGGTCCGTTCCGGCTCTCCCGTCGCCCCGGCGTGATGCCGTGCGACGGGTCCCTATTTCAGGTGGGCCGGAGTACCCACGGGCAGGATAAATCGGAATTCGGCGCCGCCGCCGGGCCCGCGGCCCACGGTGATCGTCCCGCCGTGCGCCTCGATGATGCCCTTGACGATGTACAGGCCGAGCCCGGTCCCACCGCGTTTGCTGCCCCGCCAGAACCGGGTGAAGACACGGCTCATCGACTCCTCGGGGATACCGGGGCCTTCGTCGGTCACGGTGACACCCGTTCCCTTCTCGTCGTCCTTCGCGGCGGCCGGCGCCACCTCGATGGTGACGGTTCCCTCGCCGTGGCGCACCGCGTTTTCCAGCAGGTTGCCCAGCACCTGGTCGACCTTGTCCGGGTCCGCCCACAGATCGGGCAGCGGCTGCTGGATGCGGACCACGAACCGGTCGGGGTCCTGTCCGGACGCGGTGTGTGCCTGGATGTGCCGGTCCACTGCGGCGCCGATGTCCACCGGCTGGCGGCGCAGCTCCAGGCGGCCCGAGTCGATGCGGGAGATGTCGAGCAGCTCGGCGATCAGCCGGGTCACGCGGTTGGCGTCGGCGTCGACGGTCTCCAGCATGAGCCGCTTCTGGGCGTCGGTGAAGCGCTCCCATTTGGCGAGCAGGGTCGCGGTGAAGCCTTTGACCGAGGTCAGCGGGGAGCGCAGTTCGTGCGCGACGGTGGCTATCAGCTCGGCGTGGCTGCGCTCGGTGCGCCGCCGGGCCTCGGTGCCCCGGAGCGAGATCACCAGCCGCCGCACGGGCCCGGTGGGGTGCTCCCGTATGTAGCGTGCGGAGACCAGCACCTCCCGGCCGCCGGGCAGGAGCAGATTGCGCTCGGGCTGTCCGTGCCGGATGGCGAGTCCGCCGTACGGATCGGTCAGCGTCCACCAGCGGCGGCCCTTGAGGTCCTCCAGGGGCAGCGCCTGCTCCAGCGGGGAGCCGAGTGCGGCTTCCTTCGGTACGGCGGTGATCCGTGCGGCGGCGGTGTTGAAGCAGACGACCCGGCCGTTCTCGTCGGCGACGACGAGGCCGTCGGGCAGGTCGTCCGGGGCCACGCCCTGGTACGCCTGTACCTCGCCCGGTCCGCCGTACCCGTCCGGTGGCGATCCGTGTCCGTGCGCCGACGTACTGTCCGCTGAGACGGCCATCCCCGTATCCCACCTCTCCGAATAGCGCAGTGGGCCCCCGAGTTGGCCACCCTACTAGCTGGAGGTGACGGAGCGGCACCCTCCCGCAGCACGCTGCGCACGGGCGGACGCGTAGAGGCACACGGCGGCGGCCGTCGCGAGGTTGAGGCTCTCCGCCCTGCCGTGGATGGGGACGCGGACCACGGCGTCGGCGAGCGCCCTGGTCTCCTCGGGCAGCCCCCACGCCTCGTTGCCGAACACCCAGGCGCTCGGCCCGCCCATGGTGCCCGCGTCGAGTTCGGCGTCCAGGTCGTCGTCGCCCGCGCCGTCGGCCGCGAGGATCCGTACGCCCGCGGCCTTCAGCCCGGCGACGGCCTGCTCGACGGGGACGCCCACCGCGACCGGCAGATGGAAGTGCGAACCGACCGACGCCCGGACGGACTTGGGGTTGTACAGGTCGACGGAGGCGTCGGTGAGGACAACGGCGTCGGCCCCGGCGGCGTCCGCGCAGCGCAGCACCGTCCCGGCGTTCCCCGGGTCGCGGACGTTCGCGAGGACCGCCACCAGCCTGGGGCGCGCGGCGAGGATCTCCTCGAACGGCGAGTCCAGGAAGCGGCAGACGCCGACGAGGCCCTGCGGGGTGACGGTCTGGGAGAGTTCGGCGAGCACCTCGTCGGCGGCGAGATGGATCCGTGCGCCGCCGGACCGGGCCGCCTCGACGATGGACTCGTACCGTTCGGCGGCCTCGACGGTGGTGAACAGCTCGGTCAGGGTCGGCTCGCCGCCCACCCGGTGCCGGACCGCCTCACGCACGGCCTGCGGCCCCTCGGCGATGAACCGGCGTTCCTTGGTACGGAAGTTGCGCCGGGCGAGCCGCTTGGCGGCGGCGACGCGCGGGGAACGCGGGGAGATCAGCTCGGCGGGGGTGCCCATGGTCGGCGTTTCACCTTACGTACGTACGGAACTGCGGAGCGTCCGGACGGCGGTGCGTCCGGAGTGTGGAACACAGCGGACCCGCAGGCGGTGTCCGCCTGCGGGTCCTCCGTTGAAGAGCTTGCCTGGATCAGGCAGCGGTCTTCGGCGCGTTGACGTCGCTCGGGAGCGCCTTCTGCGCGACCTCGACCAGCGCGGCGAACGCGTTGGTGTCGTTGACGGCCAGCTCGGCGAGGATCTTGCGGTCCACCTCGATGTTGGCGGCCTTCAGACCCTGGATGAGGCGGTTGTACGTCATGCCGTTCTGGCGGGCAGCGGCGTTGATGCGCTGGATCCACAGCTGACGGAAGTCGCCCTTGCGCTTCTTGCGGTCGTTGTAGTTGTAGACCAGGGAGTGGGTGACCTGCTCCTTGGCCTTGCGGTACAGGCGCGAACGCTGACCGCGGTAGCCCTTGGCCGCTTCGAGAATTGCCCGGCGCTTCTTGTGGGCGTTGACTGCCCGCTTGACGCGTGCCACTAGTTGACTCCTTGTAGCGGGGCCGTGGGTGAACTCACACGGCCCGGAAACGAATTGGTCCCGGTCCCGATATCGCGCCCCCGACGGTCACCGGGGGCTGCGACATCACTTGCCGAGAAGCTTCTTGATCTTCTTGGCGTCGGCCGGGGCCACCACGACGGTGCCGGTCAGCGAACGCGTCTTCTTGGACGACTTGTGCTCAAGCAGGTGGCGCTTGCCGGCGCGCTCACGGAGCACCTTGCCGGAGCCGGTGATCTTGAAGCGCTTGCTGGCACCGCTGTGCGTCTTGTTCTTCGGCATCGCGCCGTTCTCTCCTCGTCAGTGACGCTCCCCCGGTGCGGGCACCGGCAGCCAGGAGCGTCAGATCGTTGGTATGTGTTCCGGGCGGAACCCCGGGGCCGCCTGGGTGGCGGCCCCCCTGGTCACGCTTCGGAGGTGGTCTCGGCCGGTGCTTCGGCCTCCGCCTCGGCCGGAGCCTCGGTGGCCTCGTCCGCGGACCCCTCGGTCGCGTAGCCCTGGCGCTCCGCCTTGCGGGCGGCCTGAGCCTCGCGCGCCTCGGCCATGGCCTCGGTCTTCTTCTTGTGCGGGCCAAGAACCATGATCATGTTTCGGCCGTCCTGCTTCGGGTTCGACTCGATGAACCCGAGGTCCTCGACGTCCGAAGCGAGACGCTGGAGCAGCCGGAAGCCCAGTTCGGGACGGGACTGCTCACGGCCACGGAACATGATCGTGATCTTGACCTTGTCGCCCTGCTTGAGGAAGCGCACGACGTGACCCTTTTTGGTGTCGTAGTCGTGCGGGTCGATCTTCGGCCGGAGCTTCATCTCCTTGATGACCGTGTGCGCCTGGTTCTTGCGCGCCTCACGGGCCTTCATGGCCGACTCGTACTTGAACTTCCCGTAATCCATGAGCTTGCACACGGGCGGACGGGCGGTCGCCGCGACCTCGACCAGGTCGAGGTCGTACTCCTGTGCCAGCTCCAGGGCCTTGGCAAGCGGCACGATGCCGACCTGCTCGCCACTGGGTCCGACAAGTCGCACCTCGGGAACGCGAATCCGGTCGTTGATGCGGGGCTCGGCGCTGATGGATCCTCCTCGGTAGCACCACACGGCTCTCTGGCAGACAGCCGCGTAACGTCTGTATCGACAGACCAACCGCACTGGAACATGAAAAACGCCCCGGACGGGACACAGGCGGGAGCTCCTCACATACCGGAGCACCGCCGCGTCAACCGCGGGGCGCACATCGGGTGGCTTCCATCGTCCGTACGGAACGATGGGCGCCGCCTGACCGGTGACCCGCCGTCCCGGAGGACAGTCAGGTGGGAGATCGGAGCCTCCACTTGTGGGCCGAGCACATAGGTGTCCGGCCGGTCGTTACACAAGGTTAGCAGCTCGCCCGTATCCGGGCCAATCCCGCGCTCCCCCGGCCTCCGCGCGGGGGCCGGGACGCCACCGCATATCGTGTGCGTCATGAGCGACGCGACCCCTACCCCCGAAGAAGCCCCCGGCTTCGACTCCATGACCCGCGACATCGCGGACGTCCCCGCGGTCGAGGTGATCACGACGGTCGCAGTGCATCTGATGAGCTCGGCAGCCGTCAACCTCGGCCTCGCCGAGGACGGCGAGAAGCACAAGGACCTGGACGAGGCGCGGAAGCTGATCCAGGCGCTGGCCGGACTGGTGACGGCCAGCGCCACGGAGATCAGCTCCTTCCACGCGGCTCCGCTGCGCGACGGCCTGAAGTCGCTCCAGTTGGCGTTCCGCGAGGCGTCGGTCGTACCCGACGAGCCCGGCCAGGGCCCCGGCGAGAAGTACACCGGGCCGGTCTACGGCTGAGGGACCGACCCGGTTCCTTCTTACGACTGCGGCCGGGAGCCGCGCCGGGGCCACAGGGTCCCGCGCGGACCGGCCGGAGCCTCCCCGGCGAGGGCTTCCCCGGCCGGGGCCCCGCCCGCCGGGGACGGGGACTCCTCGTCGTGGCCGGTGAATCCCGCGGGGTGGGTGAACCGGTGGACGAGCGCCGCGAGCGCCCCGCCGATCAGCGGGGCGACGATGAACAGCCACACCTGGGAGAGCGCGGGACTTCCGGCGAAGATGGCCGGACCCAGACTCCGCGCCGGGTTCACCGAGGTGCCGGTCAGCGGGATGCCGACCAGGTGGACGGCGCCGAGCGCCAGGCCGATGGGGAGCCCGTCGAAGCCCGTGACCGCCACCTTGTGCGTGACGGCCAGCACGACGAAGACGAACACGAAGGTGAGCGCCACTTCCACCAGGAAGGCGCCGCCCAGGTTGAGGTGCACGGCCGAGCGGCTGTCGTAGCCGTTGCTGCCGAACAGCCCGTGGGTCTTGAGCCCCGGCACCTGCTTGGCGAGCAGGAAGAGGAGCGCCGCGCCGACGATGCCGCCGGCCAGCTGCGCCACCCAGTACTCCACCGCCGTGCGCACCTTCATCCGCCCGGCCACCAGCATGCCCATCGTCACGGCCGGGTTGATGTGGCAGCCCGAGATCGCGCCCAGCGAGTAGGACAGCGCCAGCATGGTGAATCCGAAGGTGAGCGCGATACCGAAGGCGCCGATGTACTCGGCGGCGAGAACCGCGGCGCCCACGGCGACGAACACCAGCAGCAGAGTTCCCAGGAACTCCGCGCCTATCCTCCGCGTCTCCGTCTCCATACCTCACACCTCACGAAGATTGTCGGATTTCTCCGCAATTATTCGTCGAGTGAGGCGTCTCTGCCTGTCGGGGCCGTATCTCCGCCCGTCAAGGCCGGAGCGGGCGCCACCCGTCAAGGTCGGAGCGGGCCCCGGGTCAGCGCGCGAAGAGCGGGGCGTTGGGCGCGGGCGCGTCGGCCGGCAGCAGTGCCAGATCCAGCCCGCGCACCAGCCGTGCCCGCAGCACCTCGTCGGCCGCCAGCGCCGTCGCGACGGCGCCCGCCGCCGCCTGCTCCGTGCCCGGCGTCAGCACCAGGGCCAGCGTGCCGTCGGCCCGGCCGGGGCCGAGGTGGGCGCGGAGTACGCCGGGATGTGCGGCGACCACACCCCGTACCGCTTCCACGACGGCCGGGTCGTCGAGCGGGTCCGCGCTGGTGCGGCCCTCGGCCAGGGCCAGCAGCGCCGGACCCGTCAGCTCGTACGGGACGGGCCCCGCCAGGTCGAGCAGCAGGGTGTCGGCCCGCTCGTGGGCGGCGGCCTGGAGCGCCTGGTGCAGCGGTACGGCGACCGGCCGGGCCTGCGGGTCCCAGCGGGCCAGCGACTCGGTCGAGGTGAAGGCGGGGAGCGCCCTGCGGTCACCGGCCTGGAGCGTGGGGACCGCCATGTCGCTGGACTTCTCGCGGCGCAGCCCGTCCTCGCCGGTCTCCGCCTCCCCCAGGATCGCCACGACCGGGACCAGCAGCCGGGCGCCCTTCAGGGCCTCCAGCACCTGGGGCTCCGCCGCCCTGTCCTGCGACCAGGCGGCGAGCGCCGCGGCCAGCCCGGGGTCGGCGGTGCCGTCGTCTTCGGAGAATCCGGGGTCCGGAATGTTCTTGAGCGCCACGCCCCGAGCCTAGCCGCCGGGGCCGCGGCTGCTTCACGGGGCTGCGGTTCGTTCAGGGGGCCGCGGCTGTCTGATCGCCGGGGCAGGCCACCCGGGCCGCCGGTGTCCCGGTGGTCGGGAGTGCGGCACGGCCGCCGTCACGGCCGTCGGCGATAACGGCTGAAGCCCGCGCCGCGCACCCTTCCCGCTCCGCCGGGACCGCCGCGCCACAGCACCACGCCGGCCGCCAGCAGCAGTACGCCCACGCTGCCCGCGAGCGGCACGAGCCAGCCCGCCGGACCGTCGTCGCCGGACGCGGATTCCGGGCCGGGGCCGAAGTACTTCCTCCCGTAGGCGGCGGAGTCCGTACGGATGCTGTCGGGCGCCTTCCGCGCCGCAGCCCTGAGCGCTGCCGCCGGGTCGATGATGCCGTAGCCGTGGGCGTCGTCGCGCCCGCCCCGGGGAGCGCTGCGGGCGGTGTCCGTGAGCAGCTTCTTGATCTGGGCGGGGGTCAGATCCGGGTGCGCGGCGCGTACCAGCGCGACCGCTCCGGAGACGAAAGCCGAGGCGGCGCTGGTGCCCCAGCCCTCGTAGTACTTGTGGTCGGGGTCGGCGATCACCACGTCGACCCCCGGGGCGCTCACGGTGGCGTACCAGCGGCGGGTGGAGAACGAGGCGTGCGTGCCGTACCGGTCGACGGCCGCCACCGCGATCACTCCCGGGTAGGCGGCCGGGTAGGAGATGTGGTCGCCCTTCTCCCCGCCGTTGCCCGCCGACGCGACCACGACCGCGCCCTTGGAGAGGGCGTACTGGATGGCGTCGTCCTGGCCCGCTTCCGGGCGGGCGGACGCGCTGTCGTCGCCGAGCGAGAGGTTGATGACGTCGGCGTGGTGGTCGGCCGCCCAGCGGATGCCGTCGGCGAGGGCGCCGCCGCGGGACTCACGGGCCTTCTTGATGGCCGGGTCGCTGCCTTCGAGGATGACCCGGACCGGCAGGATGCGTGCCTCGGGGGCGATGCCCAGGACGCCTTCGCTGTCGTCCGGGCCGTGGCCGTGGCCCGCGATGATCCCGGCCATGGCGGTGCCGTGCCGGGCCCAGGACCGGTCGCCGGGCCCCGCCCCGAAACCGATCAGGTCCTTGGCGGGCAGTACCTGTCCCGCGAGGTCGGGGTTGGTGGCGTCGACGCCGGTGTCCAGGACGGCGACCGTGATGCCCTTGCCCTTGGTCGTCCGCCAGGCCTGCTGGGTGTGCATGGCGTCCAGTTCCCACTGCTGGGCGCGGATGGAGTCGGCGCGCGCGGGTGCGGCGGGCAGTACGGCGAAGGCCGCGGCGGCCAGCGCGGCCGTGACTGCGGTGGGTCCTTGGCGTCTCATCAGGATTCTCCGTGGCGGCGACTCGTCAGGGCTTCTCGGCGGCGGCGCACCGGGGCCTCCCGGTGGCGGCGCGTCACGGTTTCCCGGCGGCGCATCAGGGTTTCCCGGTGGCGGTGGCGTTCTTCCGCAGCGCGCGCTCGACGCGCTCCTCGATGCCCTTGGCCTCGTAGCCGAGTCCGGCCTGGGCGGCGGCTGTTGTACGGGATTCCTGCACGGCCTCGTCGGCGGGCTCCGGGTCGGTGACGGTACGTCCGTCGGCGAAGCCCGAGACCGCGTAGACGACGACCGGCGCGTCGGTGAGGACGCTCACCGCCCAGCTCGCCCGCTGAGCGTCGCCGAAGTCCGCGGCGACGGTGGACTTCACGGGGTAGGTGCGGGGCATCAGATCGGTGCGCCCGCCGAGCCGTTCCGTGACGAATCGCTGGTGCAGGGCCGTCATGGCGGCGGGGTCGGCCTCGGTGAAGAGCATGCCGACCGTGGTCACGCTGCTGCTGGTCGCGTCGGTGTAGGTGGCGCGCAACAGCCGGACGCAGCCGACCGGTTGGAGCGCCCTGAGCAGCAACGGGTCCAGTCCGCCCGCGCAGTCGGCGTCCGGTGCGACGGCCAGCCGGGTCCAGGTACGGTCGGCGCCGCCGGGGCCCGCGCCGTGTCCCTCGATGGTGCGCGGGAAGAGGGTGTCGACCGGGGTGCTGTGCCACAGGCCGCGCGACTCGGTGAATCCGGTACGGGAGTCGGCCGCCGCGGTGCTCCCGCTGAGCACGCTCCCGGCGACCGCTCCGCCGATCAGCCCGAGTCCCAGCACCGCGCAGGCCGCGACGGCCGCGGTCCTGGCCGGGTGCCGCGCCGCCACGGGCCGCAGCCGGGTGGTCGTCTCCGACGGGGTCTCCGCGGCGTCGGGACGGGGCGGGGCGTACACCGTGGGGCGGCCCGCGCCGGGGCGCGGTGTGAGGTCGACCGCCCCGACCGGCCTGCGGCGGGTGGGCGGCGGGGCGGCGGGCCGCGGTGGGACGGGCGGGCGGGCCGGAGGCTGTACGGCCGGGGCGGCGGCGACCTGAGCCTCGGCGGCCCCGGGCTCCACGGGGCTCCCGGGTGCGACCGGCGGGTTCCCGGCGGACGATTCCGCAGCGGGGGGCTCATCGGCCGGAGCATCGACGACGGGGCGCAGCCGGGTGGTCGTCTCGACCGGGGCCTCCGCCGGGCCGGACGAGGACGGTGGTTCGGGCGGGCGCGGAGGGAAGGACGGGAAGGGCGCACGTCGCGCTTCGGTGCTCATCCGCCCCCCAGTGCGTCTGCCGGTCGTGGTGCGGGTGCCTCGCGCGCGACACCGCCGACGCGCCTTCCCGGCGGGTCCGTTCGTCACTCTACGGGCTGGCACCGCCCCGGTGGGCACCGGAAGGTACGCACGAGGCATCTGCCCAAAAGGTCCGGCTGAAGGGGTGTCCCGCAATTTCCGGCGGGACAGCCCTTACCCTCCGGTAATCATGTCTGGCAGGCTTCGGCCATGACGCCCCGTGCTGCAGACCGGACCCGGTACGACCGGGCAACCGCACATCTCGACGCCCCGCTGGCGATCGTCGACGTCGAGGCCTTCGACGCGAATGCCGACGATCTGGTACGCCGCGCCGCAGGCAAACCGATCCGGGTGGCCAGCAAGTCCGTACGCTGCCGGGCCCTCCTCGACCGGGTGTTGGAGCGGGACGGTTTCGCCGGGCTGATGTCCTTCACGCTGGCCGAGTCGCTGTGGCTGGCCCGCTCCGGCTTCGACGACGTCCTGCTCGCCTACCCGTCGGCCGACCGTGCCGGATACGCCGAGCTCGCGGCCGATCCGAAACTCGCCGCCGCCGTGACGGTGATGGTCGACGACCCGGCGCAGCTGACACTGATCGACGCGGCGCGGGCGGGCGGCCGTGAGGAGATCCGGGTCTGTCTGGAACTGGACACCTCGCTGCGCATGCTCGGCGGGCGGGTGCGGGTCGGGGCACTCAGGTCCCCGCTGCGCGAACCCGCCCAACTCGCCGAGCTGGCACGGTCGGTGGCGCGCCGTCCCGGGTTCCGGCTGGTGGGCCTGATGGCGTACGAGGGCCATGTGGCCGGGGTCGGTGACTCGCTCGCGGGACGGCCGCTGCGCTCCCGGGCGATCCGGCTGATGCAGTCGGCGGCCCGCAGGGAACTGGCGGCCCGGCGTGCGGCCGTGGTGCGCGCGGTGCGGGCGGTGGCGCCGGACCTGGAGTTCGTCAACGGCGGCGGCACGGGAAGCGTCCAGCACACGGCGGCGGAGGACGCGGTGACCGAGATCGCCGCGGGTTCCGGGCTGTACGTGCCGCGCCTCTTCGACAACTACACGTCGTTCACCGGCCGTCCGGCGGCGCTCTTCGCACTGCCTGTCGTACGGCGGCCGGGCGTCGGCGTGGTGACGGTACTCGGCGGCGGCTATCCCGCTTCGGGGGCGGCGGGAGCGGACCGGCTGCCCGTTCCGTATCTCCCCGAGGGGCTGCGTTACGACGCGCAGGAGGGCCCCGGTGAGGTGCAGACCCCGCTGCTCGGCTCCCCGGCCGACGATCTGCTCATCGGCGACAAGGTGTGGTTCCGGCACGCGAAGGCCGGGGAGCTGTGCGAGCGCTTCGACGCCCTTCAGCTGGTGGAGGGCGACCGGGTGAGTGCGACGGTGCCGACGTACCGCGGCGAGGGCCACACCTTCCTGTAGGACCTGTCCGGCGGTGCGTCACCTCGCGGCGGTCACCGGCCGATGCTGCTGCCGACACCGCCGCTGGTGGCGTCCCCGATGGGACGGATCCCGCGGGTGATCGTGTCCATGGTGCCGAGCGGCGGTCCGGCCGCCCCGGCGTCGAAGGCGAGGCGGACGACGACCATCGATTCGGTGCCGAGGGGCGAGGGGAAGGCGACCGTCTCGACGTAACCGCCGGGCCCCGCACTGGTTCTGACCCGCCAGCGCACCAGATAGCCGGTGCGGCCCGCGACGGACAGGGACTTCGACGCGAGCTGCGTGTGCGAGGTGATGCCGTCGTAGTTCCGGTTTCCGACGAGGTCCCGGTCGTACGAACTGTTGGCGGCGTCCTTGATGTCCGCCTTGGCGACGGCCTCGGCGGAGGTGAGTTCGGTCTGCGTGGCGGTACGCGAGGTCACCGTGGCGTGATAGCAGAACGAGGCCGAGTCGCCGGGGCAGTCGTAGGAGTGCTCGGTCCGCATGGTCGTCACGTCCTCGACCGTGCTCGACGGCTTCTCCCAGCCGTCCGGGACCGGCAGCGTGATGCCGTCGAGTTCGTCGACGAGCAGCGAGGGGTCGGCAGCCGGCGGCGCGCTGCTCGTCGGGGTGCCCTTGCCGTCGGACCCGTCGGACGCGTCGGACGTGGGGGTACGGGCGGGACCGCTGGTCGCGGTCCTCGGCCGGTCGTCCCCGCCGCCCCGGCCCACGACCACCGCCCCGGCCACGACCGCGGCGACCAGGACGGCCCCGACGGCGGCCAGTACGGCGGTCCGTGGACCGCTGCCGCCCCGCGGGGGTACGGGCGGGGCGGGCGCCGGCGGCGGTCCGAACTGCTGCGGCGCCAGGTCCCGCGGGCGGGTGTGCGCGGTCCAGGCCGTGCCGTCCCACCACCGTTCGGTGGCGGGCAGGCCGGCGTCCGGGTACCAGCCGGGCGGGGTCGAAGAGGTCATCCGGTCACTCCTGTGTTCAGCGCCCGGAACCCGGGGCCGGGGCAGCGGTCCTTCGGCGGCGGCCGGTGAACCGGCGCCCCGGGTAGAGGGCCTTCGGCGGCTTCGTCACCTTCTCCACGAACAGCGGCGGCAGATCCGTGCCGCGCTCGCCGACCAGCGGATCACCCGCCCCCAGCAGGGAGTCGAAGGTCCGCCAACCCTCCCAGGTCTTTATGTCCGCGTGCACGTCCGGTCTGATGGGGGCGAACCGGCCCAGCTCGAAATCGTCCCCGTCCAGGTCGAACCAGCGCTCCCCGAAGACCTCCGTGCCCAGCCCCGCCGCCTTGGCCGTGAGCCGCACCAGCATCCGTACCGACTGCGCGCCGTCGAGCCGGTTCCCCTGGATCTCCCTGATGGGCAGGTCGGGCACGGCCGCCTCCACCGGTATCCACACGGTGAGCGGCGACCCCCGGTCCATGATGAACCAGGTGCGTTCCTGGGCCTGCCGGCCGTGCTGGTCCAGCACATGGAGCTGCTGCTTGTAGAAGACCGGGGTGCCGTCGTGCGGCGAAGGGCGCAGGTACCAGAGGTAGACACGGGCCGAGAGATCGATGATGGCGAGGTTCTCCATCCGGTTGTAGAACCGTACGGCGAGTATCCGGTGGTCGCTGCCGACATGCTGCTCGGCGAAGTTCTGGGCGTCCGCCTGGTGCGCGTAGCTGACGCTCACCCGGTCCCGCCAGACGAAGGGCCGTACGGAGAACATCTTGATGAAGACGACGCCGACCAGTGTCGCGGGCACCACGGCGCCGACGACCGAGGCGATGGTGGACAGCACCTCGTGGGCGCTGTTGCCGTCCTGCGGGTCGATGTTGTCGGTGCCGACGCAGGCCCGCAGCGAGTGCAGCGTCAGGTCCGCCAGCTGGTGCACATCGCCCATCCGCGCCCCCAGACCGCGCGGCGAGTCCAGCGTGAGGGTCAGGCCCACCGCGATGGCCGCCGAGAGCAGGACGAGACAGCCGAAAGCGATGACGAAGAGTCCCAGGACCGTGCGTTCGGCGATCCACCAGCGCAGCGAAGTACGGAACCGGGGATGTCCCCGACCGGTCACCATCGCACGTGTCAGCATCAGCAAACCGCTTTCCCCCTGGGCCAGTTGACCTGTTGCAGCGGAATCCTAACCAGTGACGGGCGGCCGGGCTCCCACTGTCTCGCCCGGCGTTCACCTGCGCACGGCCCACCTGTGGCAAGCTCAGCAGGCGGAGGGTGTCGTCGGCGAAGGGAAGCGCTGTGCAGGACCGTTCACTCGAAGCACTCGGGCTCGCTGTCGTACCGGCAAAGGAGCCGCTCAGCTATCCAGGACTGCCCATTCCGGAGCCCTCGCTCCTCGACGGGCGCACCTTGCTCGGGCTCGCCCCGGGCCCAGGCCCGGTGGAGACCTGGAACGTCGCCGCGCGGAGCGGACCGGTCCCCCTGGACACGTACCTGTCCGGCCAGGGCCTGCCCCTGCTGCGGGAGCGCCACCCCGCCGTCTCGGTCGGCTCCAACGCCTCTCCCGCGCAGCTCAGCAACAAACTGCTGAGCCGTGGGATCTCGGGGACCGTCCCGATGGTTCCGGTGCGGATCGAAGGCATCGCCATCGGTTGCTGCGCCCACATCTACCCCGCCGGTTACGTCGCCACCGCGCCGTACATCGACCGGGACTCGGTCCTCTCGCTGGTCGTCACCTGGCTGGACGACGATCAGATGGCTGCCGTGGACGAGACCGAACTCCCTTACTACCAAAGGGTCTTGCTGCCGTCGGGGGATTTCCCGGCAGAGCTTCCCAACGGTCTGCCGGTGGCTGACGTCCACCTCTACGCGAGTGCCATGGGTGTGCTGGCGGGGCCGGACGGCCAGCCCCGCCCGGCGCCACCGGAGCAGGCGGCGCTGCTCGCCGAACTACTGGCGGCGTCCCCGCGGCTGCACGAACTGCTGGGTCCCGATCCGCAGACCTGGGTGGACCGTGCGTCGAAGGATCCGGAGCTGGCCGACGAGGGAACGCGGCTCTTCCGTACGGAGGGGTGGGTCGTCATGCTGGACGACTTCCTGCCGTACGCCCAGGCGCACGCCTGATCCCGAGGCCGGGCGCACGCCTGATCCCGAGGCCGGGGCCGGTCAGCGGAGCGCCGCTCCCAGCACCGCGGGGGCCTCGGCCAACGAGGGCCCGTACCAGGTGAGATGGCGCCCGCTGACGAGCGCCGAGGGGAGACCGGGGAAGGCTTCGGGGCCGTCGTCGGCGGTGAAGCGGTAGGGCTCGTCGGGCAGGACGACGAGATCGGCGCCCGAGGCCGTCAGCTCGCCGAGGGCGATCCTCGGATACCGCTCGGGGTGCTCCGCGTACACCTGGTGCACCCCGAGCCTGGCCAGCAGATCCCCGGCGAAGGTGTCCCTGCCGAGGACCATCCAGGGCCTGCGCCAGATCGGCACGATCGCGGTGCGGCGCCGGTACGGGACGACCCCGGCCCAGGAGGCCCGCGCCGCGTCGAGCCAGCCGGGACGGCCGAGACCGCAGGCCGCGAGCACCCGCTCCAGTTCGCTGAACGCCTGGGGCAGGCCCCGCACTTCGGTGACCAGGACCCGCAGGCCGGACGCCCGCAGCGCGTCGAGGTCGACGGCCCGGTTCTCCTCCTCGTTGGCGAGCACCAGGTCGGGCCGCAGCCGGACGATCGCCCGCACATCTGGATTCTTGGTGCCCCCGATCCGCGTGACGTCCAGGTCCGCGGGGTGGCTGCACCAGTCGGTCGCGCCGGCCAGAACCTCGGGAGCACTGACGGCGACGGTCTCGGTCAGGGAGGGGACGAGCGAGACGACGCGCATCGGGACCGCTCAGTACCGCTGTTCGGCGGTCGCGTCGACGTGTTCGGCCACGGCGACGACCACGATCCGGGTCTCGGGGGCGGTGGCACGCCAGCGGTGACGCACGCCGCCCGACAGGAACAGGGTGTCGCCGCGCTCCAGGCGGTAGGCCCGCCCTTCGGCCTCCACGTCGGCCGCGCCCTCGGCGACGTACAGCACCTCGTCGTTGCGGTGCTGGAACTCCCGCCCGGTGTCCTGCTCGCCGGTGAACTCCATGGCGTGCAACTGGTGGTGTCCGCGCACCAGCGGCCGGATCTGCGGCTCGGGATCCGGCACGGCCCCGGGGGCGGTCACCGCGCGGACGATGTCGACGGTGCGGGCCGCGTCGGAGTCGGCGAGCAGTTCCTTCGCCGTGGACTCCAGTGCCTCGGCGACCCGCTGGAGCGAGCGCACGCTCGGCCGGGCCCGCTCGTTCTCGATCTGGCTGAGGAAGGGCACGGAGAGTCCGCTGCGCGCCGAGACCTTGGCGAGGGTGAGCCCCAGAGCACGGCGGCGCCTGCGAACCGCGGCGCCCACCCGGAGTGTTTCCTTCTCGTCCTTGTCCATCTCCCGGATACCCTCCCCTTGCCGTATCGCCAGTGGTGTCTGCTGCAAGCACCTTACGCAGCTTCGGCCCACCGCTGGGCACTCCTGTCACACCTGCGTCGCACAACCTTTCATCCGCACATCTGCGCGCAGACCCCCCGGCCCGCCGCCACCGGGCCGGATCCGGTGCACCGACCTGCGGGTACGGGCCGCCCGGCCCGGCGCACCGCGGGCAGACAGCAGCGAGGGGGTGGTCGACGCCACCGGCGTTGACCACCCCCTCACGGAGCGCTGACGGATCAGCCGCCGACGGGGGCCAGCTGGTCCTCCATCTCGGGGTGTGCGGTCAGCCATGTGCGGGCGGACTTCTTCTCGTTGCCCGGACCGCCGTCCTGGATCGCCACTTCGAGGGAGTTGAGCTGGTCCTCGCTGAGCTTGAACTTCTCCAGCCAGCCGTTCAGTTCGGGCAGATCCTTGCCGAAGTCCTTGCGGGCGACGGTGTGGATCGAGTCGCTCTTGCCCCAGGCGCCCTTCGGGTCCTTGAGCTTCGTCAGGTCGTACTTGCCGTACGCCCAGTGCGGCGACCACAGCACGACGACCACCGGCTCCTTCTTCTTGATGGAGCGGTCCAGCTGGGCCAGCATCGACGAGGTGCTCGACGAGACGACCTTGTACTCGCCCTGCAGCCCGTAGGCCTTGAGCACCTTCTTGTTCAGCAGGCCCATTTCACCGGCGCTGGACTCGATGCCGATGATCTTGCCGTTGAACTCCTTGCCCTTGCCCTTCAGATCCGCGAGGGACGTGACGCCCTTCACGTACGAGGGCACGGACAGCTCCAGCGACGTGGGCCCGTACCAGGACCCGATGTCGGTGAGGTTGTCCTTGTATCTGTCCCAGTACTGCTGGTGCGTCGTGGGCAGCCAGGAGTCGAACTGGACATCCATCTGGCCCTGCGCGAGCGCGGTGTACAACGGGCCCGGGTCGAGCTGCTTGACGCTGGGCTTGTACCCGCGGTCCTCCAGGATGTTGTCCCAGAGATACGTGCTCGCGATGGCCTCGTCCCACGGGAAGAACCCGAGGTTGACGGACTTGCCCGCGTCCTTGCCCTGCTGGGTGTGCGTGCCGCCCGGGACGGGGGCGAGCTTGTCGACCACACCGGGGTTCTGCTTCAGCCAGGTGCGCACGCCGTCCTGCTCGTGGCCTTCACCGGCCCCCTGGATGGCGTTCTCCAGGCCGGTGAGCTGCTTCTCGGTGAGCTTGAAGTCCTTCAGCCACTTGGCGACCGTCGGGTCCTTCTTGTCGAAGCCCTTGTGCGCGACGGTGTGGATCAGGTCGCCCTTGCCCCAGGCGCCCTTCGGGTCCTTGAGCTTCGTCAGGTCGTACTTGCCGTACGCCCAGTGCGGCGACCACAGCGTGACGACCACCGGCTCCTTCTTCTTGATGGAGCGGTCCAGCTGGGCCAGCATCGACGAGGTGCTCGACGAGACGACCTTGTACTCGCCCTCCAGCCCGTACGCCTTCAGGACACTCTTGTTGAGGGTGCCCATCATTCCTGCGCTGGACTCGATGCCGATGATCTTGCCCTTGAACTCCTTGCCCTTGCCCTTGAGATCGGCGAGGGACTTGATGCCCTTCACGTACGAGGGCACCGTCAGCTCCAGCGACGTCGGCCCGTACCACTGGCCCATGTCCTCCAGCTGCGACTTGTACTTGTTCCAGTAGTCCGCGTGGGTCGTCGGCAGCCAGGAGTCGGTCTGGAAGTCGATGTCACCGCGGGCCACCCCGGAGTAGAGCGGGCCGGCGTCGAGCTGCTTGACGTCGGTCGTGTAGCCGCGCTCCTCCAGGAGCTCCTTCCACAGGAACGTGGAGGCGATGCCCTCGTCCCAGGGGATGTAGCCCATGTTGATCTTCTTGCCCTTGCCGACGTCCGTGCTCGCCTGTGACGAGCTCTTGCTGTCGGAGGACGAACCGAGGTTCATGCCGCCCGCGACGAGCCCGAGGATCACGACGCCGATCACGGCGACCGTGGTGCCGGGCCGGTAGTGCGTGAAGCTCCACCGCTGCGCCATGGCCTGCGCCTTGGCGGCGGCTCGGCGGCCGAGCGGGGAGACCCGCTGGTTGAGGGCTCCGGTCATCCGGTCCAGGTAGATGGCCAGGATGACCACGGCCACACCGCTCTCGGCGGCGAGACCGACCTGGAGCTGGGTGATGGCGCCGTAGACCTTCTCACCGAGACCGCCCGCACCGGCCATACCGCCGATGACCACCATCGACAGCGCCAGCATGATGACCTGGTTGACACCGGCCATGATCGTCGGCAGGGCGAGGGGAAGCTGCACGCGTCGCAGGATGTCGCGCGGGGCGGTGCCGAACGCCTCGGCCGCCTCGACCAGTTCGCCGTCCACCTGCCGGATGCCGAGCTCGGTCATCCGTACGCCCGGGGGCATGGCGAAGACGATCGTGGCGATCACGCCGGGAGTGACCCCGACGCCGAAGAACATGACGCCCGGGATCAGGTAGACGAAGGCGGGCATCGTCTGCATGACGTCGAGCACCGGGCGGACCGTGGCCCCGACCCTCTTGTTGCGCGCCGCCCAGATGCCCAGCGGTACCGCGATCACGATCGTGATGACCGCCGCGACGATCACCAGTGACAGCGTGGCCATCGCCTCGTCCCACAGGGCAAGTGAGTCGATCAGGGCGAAGCCGACGAAGGTGAGCACCGCGGGCAGCAGACCGCGCAGCCAGAAGGCGAGGACGGTGAAGATGCCCGCCATCAGCAGGGGTTCACCGCCGCTCAGTACGGTGTTGACACCGTCGTACAGGTGCGTGAGCACACTGTTGATGAAGTCGAAGAGCCAGCCCACGTGGTTCTGGAACCAGTGGACGAGGCTTTCGACCCCGTTGCCGAAATGGAACCTAGGCACTTGCGACCGCCTTGTTCTCGGGAGCTGCGTCGCAAGCCAGGGGGGCCTCGGCGTATTCGCCGAGGAAGCCTATGAGCCGGGACTGGGGGACGACTCCGACGACCTTGCCCTGGGCGTTCTTCACGGCCACCGGGTGCGGTACGCGCGCGCTCACGCCGCACAGGTCGGCGAAGGTCGTGTCGGGGGTGACCGTCTCGCAGCCGCACTCCGCCGCGTCGGGGCGGTGGGTGTCGGTCATCATCGCCGCGGCGGTGAGGACCCGGGTGCGGTCCACGTCCTTGGTGAACGAGGCGACGTAGTCGTTGGCTGGCGTGATGAGGATGTCCTCGGCGGTGCCGAGCTGGACGATCTCACCGTCCCGCATGACCGCGATGCCGTCGCCGAGACGCATGGCCTCGTTGAGGTCGTGGGTGATGAAGACGATGGTCTTCTTCAGCCGCTTCTGGAGTTCGAGCAGCTGGTCCTGCATGTCACGGCGGATCAGCGGGTCGAGCGCGCTGAAGGACTCGTCCATCAGCAGCAGGTCCGCGTCGGTGGCGAGCGCACGGGCCAGACCCACGCGCTGCTGCATACCGCCGGACAGCTCGTCGGGCCAGGAGTTCTCCCAGCCGGCGAGACCCGTCAGTTCCAGGGCCTCGGCCGCCCGCTTCTCGCGTTCCGCGCGAGGCACTCCCTGTACTTCGAGGCCGTAGCCCGCGTTCTCCAGCACACTGCGGTGCGGGAAGAGCGCGAAGTGCTGGAAGACCATGCTGATCTTCTTCGAACGCACCGCCCGCAGCTCGCGGTCGCTCAGCGCGGTCAGGTCCTCACCGTCGAAGAGCACCCGGCCGGAGGTCGGCTCCAGCAGCCCGTTGAGCATGCGCAGCAACGTGGACTTGCCGGATCCGGAGAGCCCCATCACGACGAAGATCTGGCCCGGTTCGACGGTGAAGGATGCGTCGATCACCGCAGCAGTCGTCCCTTCACCGCGCAGCTCATCGCGGCCGGTGCCGTTCTCGAGTTTCCGCACGGCTTCATCGGGTCGTCTGCCGAACACTTTGTACAAGCGGTCGGCTTGCAGCCTGGACACATATACCTCACGCGTTGGAACGAAAACGACCCGTCACCCCCGTGTCGACAGGTCGTGGAGCGGCGCGGGATCTGTCCGCTTCACCCTCGCAATACTTGAATCTGCTACTGGTTCCGCTCCGTGGCGGCGCCTGCCCACCCTTATGCGGTCCAAACAAATCAGTGACTCAGCTCACCACGGGTGACTGTCGGTGGGGTACGGCATCATCGGAGCGTGACGCGACGCCTGATGCTCCTCGATTCCGCTTCCCTCTACTACCGGGCCTACTTCGGGGTCCCCGACTCCGTACGGGCCCCGGACGGCACCCCGGTCAATGCCGTCCGCGGGCTGCTCGACTTCATCGCCCGGCTGGTGCAGGACCACCGGCCGGACGATCTGGTCGCCTGCATGGACGCCGACTGGCGCCCGCAGTGGCGGGTCGACCTGATCCCTTCGTACAAGGCGCACCGGGTCGCGCAGCTGACGGCGGAGGGGCCCGACGAGGAGGAGACCCCGGACACCCTGGCCCCGCAGGTCCCGGTGATCGAGCAGGTGCTGGACGCCCTGGGCATCGCCCGGGTCGGCGTGGAGGGGTACGAGGCGGACGACGTCATCGGCACCCTGGCCGGGCTGGCGACGGGCCCGGTGGACATCGTCACCGGCGACCGCGACCTCTACCAGCTGGTGGACGACGCACGCGGTGTGCGGGTGCTCTATCCCCTGAAGGGCGTCGGGAACCTCCAGCTCACCGATGAGGCGCTGCTGCGCGAGAAGTACGGGGTGGACGGCCGGGGGTACGTGGATCTGGCGCTGCTGCGCGGCGATCCGAGCGACGGGCTGCCCGGGGTGCCGGGAATCGGCGAGAAGACCGCCGCCAAGCTGCTCGACGCGTTCGGTGATCTGGCCGGGATCATGGCCGCCGTCGACGATCCGGCGTCCGGGCTGACGCCCTCGCAGCGCCGGAAGCTCGACGAGTCCCGCCCCTACGTGGCGGTGGCGCCGACGGTGGTGCGGGTCGCCTCCGACGTACCGCTGCCCCCGTTCGACCCGGAGCTGCCCGTCGAGCCGCGCGATCCTGCGGCCCTGGACGAACTCGCCGCCCGGTGGGGTCTGGGTGGATCGCTCCAGCGGCTGCTCTCCACTCTGCATCCCTGAGGTGCTAACTTAGGTGAACCTAAGAAACCTTGATCAGGGAGCTGTCCGTGGCAGAACAACCGGCCCGTAAGACACCGCAGGCCCGCGAGGCACAGGTGGTGCGCGTCGAGCGGATCACTCCGCACATGGTGCGTCTCGTCCTCGGCGGTGAGGGGCTGGAGACGTTCGACGCAACGGAGTTCACCGACCACTACATCAAGGTGCTGTTCGCGCCCGAGGGCGTGAGCTATCCGGAGCCGTTCGACATGGCCCGGATCCGTGAGGAGTTCCCGCGCGAGCAGTGGCCGGTCACCCGGACGTACACGGTGCGGGCCTGGGACCCGGCGCTGCGCGAGCTGACCGTCGACTTCGTGGTCCACGGCGACGCGGGTCTGGCGGGTCCGTGGGCGGCCAGGGCCCGGACCGGCGAGACGGTGCGCTTCCTGGGCCCCGGTGGCGGGTACGCCCCGGACCCGGCCGCCGACTGGCACCTGCTGGCGGGCGACGAGAGCGCGCTGCCCGCCATCGCCGCCGCGCTGGAGCGGATGCCCGCGGGCGCGGTGGTGCATGCCTTCGTCGAGGTGTCGGGCGCCGAGGAGGAGCAGAAGTTCCTCACCCCCGAGGGCGTCGAGGTCACCTGGCTGCACCGCGGTGACCGCCCGGTCGGTGAGGCGCTCGTCGAGGCGGTGCGCGGCCTGGACTTCCCGGCCGGTGACGTCAGCGCCTTCGTGCACGGTGAGGCGGGCTGTGTGAAGGAGCTCCGGCGCCATCTGCGGATGGACCACGGAGTGCCCCGCGAGCGGCTGTCGATCTCCGGTTACTGGCGGCTCGGCCAGGACGACGAGACCTGGCGGGCGGCCAAGCGGGAGTGGAACGCGCAGGTGGAGGCCGAGCAGGAGCAGACTGCCTGACCTCGTCACGAGAAGAGAACCCCCGCGAACCCCCGGCCGTCAACGACGGCCGGGGGTTCTCCGTTTCGGGGGAATTCCCGGCGCGGACCGTCGGCGGCAGGCCCGAGGAGGGTAGGTGTCCGCTCGGCCCACGTGGCCGTGGAGAGGCCGTCCGGCCAGAAGTCCGCCCCCCGTTGGTCAGTTGTGCGGACAACTGACCAATCCGTGCCGTCCACGGCTCCGAATAGTGACCGGGAACCCACATGCCCCCTGTCCGCACCATGGAGGAACGTCGCGTGAAAGAAGCCGTGCACATCAGCGGAGCCGCCTCGGCCGGCCCTGATCTGCAGCAGTTGCTCGCCCAGGTCGCGCGTGGGGACCAGGACGCCTTCTCGCGTCTGTACGACGCCGTGTGCGGCCCCGTTCTCGGGCTGGTGCGCACGGTGCTTCGTGACCCCGCCCAGTCGGAGGAAGTGGCCCAGGAAGTACTCCTGGAGGTGTGGCGCACCGCGGCCCGTTTCCGTACCGACCGCGGTTCCGCGATGAACTGGGTGCTGATGCTCGCCCACCGCAGGGCGGTCGACCGGGTGCGCTCCGCCCAGGCCGCGTCGGACCGCGAGCACAAAGCCGCCCTGCTGGACCGGACACCTGCCTTCGACGAGGTCACCGAGCAGGTGGAGGCCCGGCTGGAACGGGAACAGGTACGGCGCTGCATGGGCTCTCTCACCGAGGTGCAGCGCGAGTCGGTGACGCTCGCGTACTACCGGGGGCTCGCCTACCGGGAAGTGGCCGAGCTGCTCTCCGTACCACTCGGCACCATCAAGACTCGACTGCGCGACGGACTCATCCGGATGCGCGACTGCCTGGGGGTCAGCGCATGATGACGGCGGATCTGCACACGCTCACCGGCGCGTACGCGCTCCACGCACTGGAGCCGGACGAGCGCGCCGCGTTCGAGGAACACCTCCGGGCGTGCCCGGCCTGCACCCAGGAGGTGGACGAACTGATCGCCACCGCGGGCAGGTTGGGACTCGCCGTCACGGTCACCCCGCCCCCCGCTCTCAAAGTACAGGTCATGCGGCGGATCGCCACCGAGCGGCAGGAGGCGCCACTGTTGCGGCGGCACTCGCGTGGCGGTGGCGCCCGCGGTGGGCGCGCACTGTCGCGCTTCGCGCTGGCCGCCTGCCTGGCCGCCGCCGTCGGCTTCGGCGGGATCGCGGTGTGGCAGCACCAGGAGGCGGGCGACGCGAGGACCAGCGCGGCACGGTCCGAACAGCAGGCCCAGGCGCTGGCCTCGGTGCTCGCCGCCCCGGACGCGAAGGTCACCACGGGGAAGCTGAAGGGCGGCGCGACCGGCACGGTCGTGGTCTCGCACAGCAGGAACAAGGCGGCGTTCCTGGCATCCGGACTGCCGAAACCGCCGAGCGGCAAGACGTATCAGCTCTGGTTCGACGACCACGGCACCATGCGCTCCGCCGGTCTGCTGAATTCGGCTTCCGCCGCGGCCGGGACGGTCCTCGACGGCCCGGTGGACTCCGCGCAGGGCATGGGCCTCACGGTCGAACCGGCGGGCGGTTCGGCGGCCCCGACCACCGCTCCCCTCGCGCTGATGACGTTCTCCGCCTGAGCCCGGGAACGTACGGCACGGGGGGCCTGCCCGGTCGGCCGGGCAGGCCCCCCGTGGTCCGTGATCTCAGCTCCGCTTCGGCGGGAGTGGGAAGAAGCCGCTGGTACGCGCCGTGTACGCGGCGAAGCCGGGCCGGTCGGCCATGTGCCGCTCCAGGAGCCGTTTTCCGCTGCCGCCGATCAGCAGGAAACTCATGACCAGCGGGCTGACCACGGTCACGGCGGCCACCACCGGGTCGTCACAGACGATCAGGAAAAGCCCCCACCAGACACAGAAGTCACCGAAGTAGTTGGGGTGCCTGGTCCAGGACCAGAGGCCGCGGTCCATGATCCGGCCACGGTTCGCGGGATCGGCCTTGAACCGGGCCAGCTGCCGGTCCCCCACCGCTTCGAAGAGCAGACCGGTCAGCCAGAGCACGCACCCGGCGTAGCCGGCGGGCCCCAGCTTCCCCGGCAGGTACATCGCGGCCTGCACCGGCAGCGAGACCAGCAGGACCAGCAGGCCCTGGAGCAGATAGACCATACGCAGCGCGTAGAGGTTCCGGTGGCCCGGCGCCCTGGCGAGCATCGCCTCGTACCGGGCGTCCTCGCCGTGGCCGCGCCCGCGGAGGGCGATGTGCACGGCGAGCCGCAGCCCCCACACGACGGTCAGCACGGTCACCAGGAGCCGCCGTACGCCGTCGCCCTCCCCCGCCGACACGGCGTACGCGACGAGCGCCACCGCCGCGAAGGCCGCGCCCCAGGCGATGTCGACGATCCGGTGCAGTCCCCTGGCGACGGCGAGGGCGAAGGTGAGGAGCATGACGGTGAGCGCGGTGGCCGCGGCGGCGCCGACGCCCTGGCCGAACGCCCCCCACGGGTAGCCGTTCACCGCCGGGCCCTCTCGTACCACTCCCCCGGGGTGGCGGGCATCCCGCTGCGGCCGCCGTCCCCGGGCCGTACCGCGAGGAGTTGGTCGACGCCCATTCTGCGTTCCTCGAAGGCCAGTCGGCCGCCCGCCAGGTACAGCCGCCAGACCCGGGCGGTCTCCTCACCGACCAGCGCGCGGAATTCCTCCCAGCGCTTCTCCAGGGTGTCCTGCCAGGCGGCGACCGTCCGGACGTAGTGCTCACGAAGGGACTCCACGTGCCGCACTTCGAGCCCCGCGCCCTCCAGCAGCGAGACCGTCTCTCCGAGCGGGCGCATGTGCATGTCAGGCGCGATGTACGCCTCGATGAACGCGCCGCCGCCGGGTGCGACAGCGCCCCGGGACATCTGCTGGACCAGTACCCGGCCCTCCGGACGGAGCATCCCGTACAGCGTGGCGGCGAAGCCGGGGTACTCGGCGTCGCCGACGTGTTCGCCCATCTCGACCGTGGACACCGCGTCGTAGTCGCCTCCGTGGATGTCGCGGTAGTCGCAGTGGCGTACCTCGACCAGCTCGGTCAGTCCCCGTTCCTCGACCTGGCGCCTGACGTGCTCCGCCTGCTCCCGGGCGAGGGTGACGGCGGTGACCCTCGCCTTGTACTCCTGCGCGGCGTACAGGGTGAGCGATCCCCAGCCGCAGCCGATGTCCAGCAGCCGTGATCCGGGCTCCAGTTGAAGCTTGCGGCAGATGAGTTCCAGCTTGTCGCGCTGGGCGTCGGCCGGACCGTATCCGGGGTCGTCGCTCGTCCAGTACCCGCAGGAGTACGCCATCGTCCCGTCGAGCAGCAGCGCGTAGAAGTCGTTGGAGAGGTCGTAGTGGTGGCTGATGGCCGCCCGGTCCCGGGCCTTGCTGTGCAGGGCACCGCGCAGCCGGGCCTCGGCGGCCGGTGCGGCGGGGCGCGGGCCGAGCGCCCCGAGGCGGAGCGCGGTGCGTACGGCGCGGGCCCGGTCGCCGACGGTGAGCTGCGGCGGGCGCAGCCCACGGGTGCGTACCGCGCCCCACACCGTACGCAGCCCGTCGGCGAGATCGCCCTCGATGTCGAGCTCACCGGTGATGTATGCCTGGGCCAGGCCGAGTTCGTCGGGCTGCCAGACGAGCCGCCGCAGTGCCCGGCGCGAGCGCAGGACGACCAGGGGCGCGCCCGCGGGACCCGCGGTGGTGCCGTCCCAGGCGCGCAGGCGCAGCGGGAGCCGCCCGCCGAGTAGTTGTTCGGCGAGCGGGAACAGCTGCTGAGCAGCGCCGGTCCGCGTCTGAAGGCGCGTCATCGGGAGGTCTCCTTGGTCAGCAGCAGTTGCTGCACATCGAGATAGCCGGATCGGAAACCCGCTTCGGAGTAGGCGAGATAGAAGGTCCAGAGCCGCCGGAAGGTCTGGTCGAAGCCGAGGGCGCCGACCTCCGGGGCCTGTTCCTCGAAGCGTTCGCGCCAGAGCCTGAGGGTTTCCGCGTAGTGCGGCCCGAAGCCCTCGCGCCCCCGGACGCGCAGCGCCGTGCGTTCCGTGGTGATCTGCTCGATCGCCTCGGACGAGGGCAGCAGTCCGCCGGGGAAGACGTACTTCTGGATCCAGGTGAAGGTGTTCTTGCTGGCGAGCATCCGCTCGTGCGGCATGGTGATCGCCTGGAGGGCGATGCGGCCGTCCGGCGCGAGGAGCCGGTCCAGGATCATGAAGTACTCCGGCCAGAACTCGGCGCCCACGGCTTCGATCATCTCGACGCTCACGACCGCGTCGTACTCCCCGACGACCCGGCGGTAGTCGAGGAGTTCGACGGTGACCCGGTCCTCGAAACCCGCATCGCGGATCCGCTCCACGGCCAGCTGCCGCTGCTCCTGGGAGAGCGTCACGGTGTGCACCCGGGCGCCGCGTCCGGCGGCCCGGACGGCCAGCTCGCCCCATCCGGTGCCGATCTCCAGGAGCCGGGTGCCGGGGCCGACCCGTGCCTCGTCGAGCAGCCGGTCGATCTTGCGGTGCTGGGCGGCGGCCAGCAGGGACCGGTCGGCGGGGAAACCGCGGAAGAGCGCGGAGGAGTACGAGAGCGTCTCGTCGAGGAAGAGGGCGAACAGGTCGTTCGAGAGGTCGTAGTGGTGACGGATGTTCTCCCGTGACCCCTCGGGGGTGTTGCGCTGTGCGGCGGGCTGTTTCCTGGCCCAGAGGGCGCGCAGCTTCTGCAGCGGCGCGGGGATCAGGCTCGCGGCCCGGTCGGCCAGCACGGTCAGCACACCCACCAGGTCGGTGGCCGACCACTCGCCCGCCATGTAGGACTCGCCGAAGCCGATCAGGCCGCCCGCGCCGATCCGCCGGAAGAACGCCTTCGGCTCGTGCACGTCGAGTACCGGACCGCCGAGCCCCAATGTTTCGGTGGTCCCGAGACGCACCCGGAGTTCGAGCCCGGACAGTGCCCGCCGGACGATCCGCTCAGCGAGGGCCGTACGGAGCCACGAGGCGCGGGGCAGCCGCGCCACATCGGGCCAGCGGACGGCGTCGACCGCCGCACGCGGGCAGGTCGGCGGGGTGGTCGCGGACCCGGGTGATCCGGGTGATCCGGGAGACGCCGGGGAGACGGACACACTCACTTCACGCCCTCCTGGGACTGGTGACGGGGACGGGGCCGGACGGGCAGCCCCCGCAGATAGAGCCATATGCCGTGTACCCGGATCGCGAGGGAGACGGCCATGGTGGACCACGGATGGCGGAGCGCCGCCAGCAGCAGGACGGCGGTGGTGGCGGGCCTGCGCTCGCCGCGCACGGTCGCCGTGAAGGGGCGGGTGCCGTTCCGTTCCAGCTGGACCGTGAGGTTCAACCGGTCGTCGGGCTCGGGCAGTCGCATCCGGTAGTCGCCGTCCACCGGGAAGAACGGCGAGACGTAGAACTCCTTCTCCACCACGTCCCGCCCCGCGGTGTCGGGACGGAGCAGATAGCAGTGCCGTTCCCCGTAGGTGTTGTGCACCTCGGCGACGACGCAGAGCGGCCGGCCGTCGGCGTCGCGGCACCAGTAGACGGTGAGCGGGTTGAAGACGTGTCCCAGGACCCGCGCGTGCGCGAGCATCAGCACGCTGCCACCGGTGAGGTCGACTCCCCGGGCGGCCAGGAACCTGTCCAGACCCGCCCTGATGGTCCGGTCACCGCCGCCGAAGTGGTCGCGGCCCTCGAACCGGGCGAGCGGACGCAGCGGGTACGGCAGCCGGGGCGGCCGGTCGGGGTCGATCAGCCACATGTAGGTGTGGTGGTGCAGGGTGTGCCGCACGGGCGCGGTCCGCACGTGGGTGATCGTGGACGGATAGACGGCGTTCACCACATCACCCCCAGCGCTGCCGCCGCCTCGGCGCCCGAGCGGCAGCCGTCCTCGTGGAACCCCGCGCCGTGGTAGGCCCCGGCGTATGCGGTGACCGGGCCGTTCAGCTCGGGCAACAGGCGCTGCGCGGCCACCGATTGGACGGTCTGGACCGGGTGTTCGTACACCATGCGGTCGAGCACCTGGGCCTCGTCGATCAGGTCGGAGCCGTTCAGGGTGACCAGATAGGTCTCGGGGGCGTCGAGGCGCTGGAGGCGGTTCATGTCGTAGCTGACCTGCACGCGGTCGGCGCCGCTGGAGCACTGCGGCATCAGGTAGTTCCAGGAGGCGCGGGCCCCGGGGCTGCGGGGCAGCACCGAGGTGTCCGTGTGCAGCAGGGTGGGGTTGCGCGAGTAGCGGAAGGCGCCGAGCAGTTCGGTCTCCCGCGCGGTGGGGTCGGCCAGTATCCGGAGCGCCTGGTCGGGGTGCACGGCTATGACCACCGAGTCGTACCGCGCGGTGCTCCCGCCGTCCGTGGTGAGTTCGACACCGTCCTCGGTACGGCGCACGCTGCGGACCGGGGTCGAGGTGTGCAGTGCGGTGAGTTCCTTGCCGACCCGCTCGACGTAGGTACGCGAGCCGCCGGTGACCGTGCGCCAGGTGGGGGATCCGGTCACCGCGAGCATGCCGTGGTGCGCCAGGAAGCGGAAGAGCGGGACCGCGGGGTGGCCCAGCGCGGTGGTGGGGTCGCAGGACCAGACGGCCGAGACGAGCGGCGTCATGAAGTGCGAGACGAAGTACGGGGAGAAGTCACCGCGGGCGAGGAACTCGCCCAGTGTCAGCCGCCCGGCGCTGCCGGGCGCGGCGAGCACCTGCCGGGCCCTGCGGTGGAAGCGGGGCACCTCGGCGAGCATCCGCAGATAGCGGGCGCGGAAGAGGTTGCGCGGCTGGGCGAGGAGGCCCGGCAGGCCGCGCGCACCGGCGTATTCGAGTCCGCACCCCTCGCACCGTACGGACATGCTCATCTCCGACTCCTGGGTGGTGACGCCGAGTTCGGCGAAGAGCCGGAGCAGCAGCGGATAGGTGCGCTCGTTGTGGACGATGAACCCGGAGTCGACCTGGTACACCCGGCCGTCGGCCGACGCCAGGTCGTGGGTGTGGGCGTGACCGCCGAGCCGGTCGTCCGCCTCGTACAGCGAGACCTCGTGTGCGCGCCGCAGGACGTGCGCGGCGGTCAGCCCCGCGATTCCGCTTCCCACCACTGCCGTCCGACGCCTCTGGTCCGCCATGCCGCTCCCTCCGGAAGTCATTTCGGGCACCGCCCCTCACCAGGCATTCGGGGCCACTGCCCCTGGGGATTGGTCCCTCACTCGATCGGATGAGGGGCCCGTCCGGACCAATCCGCGGGCACACCGGCCCCGAATAGCCGTCGTGAGTGCACTTCGGAGAGCTGAGGCCGCCCCGGGCGGACAGATCACCGGTCGCGCGACGCCCCGCGTCGCGGCGGCTCACGCCGTGGTGCCCCGACCCCTTCGGCCGCTGTACGTAAACCCCTTCAAGGAGACCTTCATGAACACCTTCCGCTTCCCCCGTGTCGCCCTCGTCGTCGCGGGTGCGGTCGTGCTGCCGCTGGCGCTGTCCGCCTGTTCCAGCGACAGCTCGAAGGACAGCTCCAAGGACAAGTCGGACAGCAAGCCCGCCAGTTCGGCTTCGGCGCCCAAGTCCGACGCCATGGACACCAGCAAGCCCTTCGGGCCGGGCTGTGCCACCGTGCCGAAGAGCGGTGCGGGCAGCTTCAACGGCATGGCCCAGGACCCGGTCGCGACCGCCGCTTCGCACAACCCGGCGCTGTCCACCCTGGTGACCGCCGTCAAGAAGGCCGGTCTGGTCGACACGCTCAACAACGCCCAGAACATCACCGTGTTCGCGCCGACCAACGATGCCTTCGACAAGATCCCGAAGGCCCAGCTGGACAAGGTGCTGGCTGACAAGGCGATGCTGACCAAGATCCTCACCTACCACGTGGTGGGCCGGAAGCTCGCGCCGAAGCAGCTGGAGAACGGCTCGTACCCGACCCTGGAGAAGGGCACGCTCACCACGGCGGGCTCCGGTGTGTCGTACAAGGTCAACGACGTGTCGAGCGTCGTCTGCGGCAACGTCCCGACGTCCAACGCCACCGTCTACATCGTCGACACGGTGCTGATGCCGAAGTAACACCTGATCCGACCTGATCCTTCGGGTGCCGTGCACCGAACGCTCCGGGCCGCCGCGCTTCCGTGCGGCGGCCCGCGCGCACCCGGTACGGCGATCAGGCGCTACGGCAGAGAACCGGTCCGGCCGGCGGTCGCCCCCTCGCTCCCTCGTACCCTTGAGCACGATGAGACGCAAGACATCCCGGCCCCCGGCGCCGCTGCCGCAGCGCGAGGGAATCGATCCGGTCCGGCTGAGGCTCCCGCTCGACGGCGCGTGGGCGACCGTGCGCGACCACCTGGTGGAGCGGCTGCCGGGCGGGGCCGCGGCGGTCGACGCGATGCTGCGCGAGGGTGCGTTCGTCGGCGCCGACGGGCCGGTCGGCGCGGCCACCCCGTACGCACCCGGCACCTCGGTCTGGTTCCACCGGGACTTCCCCGACGAGGTGCCCGTCCCGTACCCCATCGACGTCCGCTACCGGGACGACCACATCCTCGTCGCCGACAAGCCGCACTTCCTCGCCACCACCCCCCGGGGCAGCCATGTCACCCAGACCGCGCTGGCCCGGCTCCGCCACGACCTCGGGCTGCCCGCGCTCAGCCCCGCCCACCGGCTGGACCGGCTGACCGCGGGGCTGGTGCTGTTCTGTGTACAGCCAGGGGAACGCGGCGCGTACCAGACGCTGTTCCGGGACCGGAAGGTACGCAAGGAGTACGAGGCGGTCGCGCCCTACCGGCCCGCGCTGGTCCTGCCGCACACCTCGCGCAGCCGGATCGAGAAGGTACCGGGGATCGTCGCCGCCTTCGAGACACCCGGCGAGCCCAACAGCGAGACCCGGGTGGAACTCCTGGCGCACACCGGGGGACTCGGGCGCTACCGTCTCACCCCGGTCACCGGCCGGACGCACCAGCTGCGGGTCCACATGAACGCGCTGGGTGTTCCGCTGCTCGGAGACCCGTTCTACCCGGTGGTCACCGATCCCCCGCCGGACGACTTCACCCGCCCCCTCCAACTGCTCTCGCGGGTACTGGAGTTCACCGATCCGGTGACCGGGAAGGAGCACCGCTTCGAGAGCGGTCGCACGCTGCTGGCCTGGACGTCGTACGAGGAGTGGGCCGCGGGCCGCCCCTGACAGGAGAGCGGCCCCCGCCGGGAATTCCCGGCGGGGGCCGCACACTCACCGCTCACCCGGGCGGTCAGCCCACCGAGCTGTACGCCACCACGCCCCGGCGCACCGCGTCGACCGCCTTGCGGGCGTTCCGCGAGACCGTGCTGCCCTCGCCCGGCGCCGCTGCCGCGATCTGCCCCAGGACGTCGATGACCTGCTTGCACCAGCGCACGAAGTCGCCTGCGGGCATCTCGGCGTCGCGCAGCACCTCGTCGAGTCCCTTGCCGGACGCCCACTGGTAGGCGGCCCAGGCGAAGCCGAGGTCGGGCTCGCGCTGGCCGACGCCCTCCGTCTGGTTGATCTTGAAGTCCTCCTCCAGGGCATCGAGCCTGCCCCAGATGTGGACCATCTCGCCCAGCGCGGTCTTCGCCGCCCCCGACGGCACCTTGGGCGCGACCGCGTCGTCGGACTGGCGGGCCTCGAAGACCAACGCCGAGGCGCACGCGGCCAGTTCCGCGGGGCTGAGCCCCTCCCAGACACCGGCCCGCAGGCACTCCGAGGCCAGCAGGTCCAGCTCTCCGTAGAGCCTGGCGAGCCGCTTGCCGTGCACCGTCGCCTCGTCGCCGCGCAGATAGTCCAGCTCGGTCAGCAACGCGTAGATCCGGTCGAAGGTACGGGCGATGGTGTTCGTCCGGCCCTCGATCCGGCGCTCCAGCTGCTGGGTGTCGCGCCGGAGCCGGTGGTAGCGCTCGGCCCAGCGGGCGTGGTCCTCGCGCTCGTCGCAGCCGTGGCAGGGGTGCGCGCGCAGCTCGGACCGCAGCCGGGCGATCTCCCGGTCGTCGGCCGCCGCGGCACGCTGCTTGCGGTGCCGCTCGGGCACGATGTGCCCGGCCTTGGTACGCAGCGCCGACGCCAGATCCCGCCGGGACTGGGGCGACCTGGCGTTGAACGACTTCGGGATGCGCATCCGCTCCAGCGACTCGACCGGAACCGGGAAGTCCATCGGGGCCAGCCGCTTGACCTGCCGCTCGGCGGTGAGTACCAGCGGCCTCGGCCCGTCGAACGTCTCGAAGCCGCGGTGCCCGTTGGCCCGCCCGGCCGGCAGTCCCGGGTCGAGGACGAGGGCGAGACCCGCGAACTTGCCGGTCGGCACATGGATCACATCGCCGGGCTTCAGCTTCTCCAGCGAGTCCGCGGCGGCGGCCCGGCGCTGCACGGCGCCCTGCTTGGCCAGCTCGGTCTCGCGGTCCTTGAGCTCACGGCGCAGCCGCGCGTACTCCTCGAAGTCGCCGAGGTGGCAGGTCATGCCCTCGCGGTAGCCCGCGATGCCCTCCTCGTTCTTCTGCACCTGCTTGGAGATGCCGACGACCGACTTGTCGGCCTGGAACTGGGCGAAGGAGGTTTCGAGCAGTTCGCGCGAGCGGTGCCGTCCGAACTGCTGCACCAGGTTCACGGCCATGTTGTAGGAGGGCCGGAAGCTGGAGCGCAGCGGGTACGTACGGGTACCGGCCAGGCCCGCGAGCGCGCCCGGGTCCATGCCGCGCTGCCACAGCACCAGCGCGTGCCCCTCGACATCGATGCCGCGCCGCCCGGCCCGGCCGGTGAGCTGGGTGTACTCACCGGGGGTGATGTCGGCGTGCTGCTCGCCGTTCCATTTGACCAGCTTCTCCAGCACCACCGAACGGGCCGGCATGTTGATGCCGAGTGCCAGGGTCTCCGTCGCGAACACGGCCTTGACCAGGCCGCGTACGAAGAGCTCCTCGACGACCTCCTTGAAGGTCGGCAGCATCCCGGCGTGGTGTGCGGCGATGCCCCGCTCCAGACCCTCCAGCCACTCGTAGTAGCCGAGGACGTGCAGGTCCTCGCGGGGGATCGAGGCGGTGCGCTCCTCGACGAGCTCGCGCACGGTCGTGCGCGCCTCCTCGCTGTTGAGCCGCAGTCCCGCGTACAGACACTGCTGTACGGCGGCCTCGCAGCCGGCCCGGCTGAAGATGAAGGTGATCGCGGGCAGCAGCCCCTCGGCGTCCAGCCGTGCGATGACCTCGGCCCTGCTCGGGGTCCAGATCCGGCTGCGGGAGCGCCGCTCGCGCTCCCGGTCCGCCTCGCGCACCATCTTGCCGCGGCGGCGGTCGCGCGGGTTGTAGGTGCGCTGGTTCTCCTGCCGGGCCATCCGCAGCAGATCCGGGTTGACCTCGCGCTTGGCGCCGCCCCGGCCGCCGTGGTCGGTCGACTCCTCGAAGAGGTCGTACATCCGGCGCCCGGCCAGCACGTGCTGCCAGAGCGGCACGGGCCGGTGCTCGGAGACGATCACTTCGGTGTCGCCGCGGACGGTGTCCAGCCAGTCACCGAACTCCTCGGCGTTGGAGACGGTCGCCGAGAGCGAGACCAGGGTCACGGACTCCGGGAGGTGGATGATCACTTCCTCCCACACCGCGCCGCGGAAGCGGTCGGAGAGGTAGTGCACCTCGTCCATCACCACATGGCCGAGCCCGAGGAGCGCCTGCGAGCCCGCGTACAGCATGTTCCGCAGGACCTCGGTGGTCATGACGACCACCGGGGCGTCCGCGTTCACGCTGTTGTCGCCGGTCAGCAGGCCGACCTTGTCCGCGCCGTAACGCTTGGCCAGATCCGCGTACTTCTGGTTGGAGAGCGCCTTGATCGGCGTGGTGTAGAAGCACTTGCGGCCCTGCTCCAGGGCCAGGTGCACGGCGAACTCGCCGACGATCGTCTTGCCGGAGCCGGTGGGCGCCGCGACGAGCACGCCCTTGCCCGCCTCCAGGGCCTGGCACGCCTCGATCTGGAAGGGGTCGAGCTCGAAGTCGTACATGCCACGGAAGGGGGCCAGCGAAGTGGCCTCCTCGGCAGCTCGGACGCGGGCGGCTGCGTATCGCTCAGCGGGCGAAAGGTCCTCGGTCATCTTGTGATCGAGCCTACCCGCCGCCTCCGACAGTCAGCCCGATCTTTATTTCAGCATTTCAACAGCCGATGACCCGGGCCGCTCCCGGCACGCACTCCACGGTCAGCGGCAGCGCTCCCAGCGGCTCCCCGTCCGCGTACGCCGTGATCCCGGCGGCCTCCAGCCGGACGCTGCGCGCCCGGTACGACGTGACCACGGGGTGGCCGAGGTGGGTGCCCCGGTAGACCTTCGGGAAGACCTTGACCAGCGTCGTACGGGAGCAGTCGCCGACCACGGTGACGTCGAACAGCCCGTCGTCCAGCTCGGCACCGGCACAGATCCGCATCCCGCCGCCGTACGACGAACCGTTGCCGACGGCGACCAGCGTCGCCTCGATCTCCAGGGCCGGTCCGTCGTCGAGGACGAGGCGGTACGGGACCGGGCGGAAGGCTGCGAGCTCGGCGACCATCGCCAGGTCGTACTTGAAGCGCCCGGCCGGCCAGCGCATCCGGTTGCCGCGGTCGTTGACCCGGGAGTCGAATCCGGAGGCGAGCACCGTGCCGAACCACCGCTCCCCCACCCGGCCCAGGTCGATGTCCCTGATGTTCCCGGCCTTGAGCGCGGTGGCCACCGAACGTCCGGCGGCGGCCGGGTTCCGTACGGGCACCCCCAGCTCGCGGGCGAAGTCGTTGCCGGTACCTACGGCCACCACTCCCAGGGGGGTGCGGGTGCCCGCGACGGCCTGCAGGGCGAGGTTGATCATGCCGTCCCCGCCGACGGCTATGAGCGCGCCGGTCCCGCCCGCCACCGCCTCGCGCGCCCGGTGCAGCGCGTCGTCCGCGTCGGCGCCGAGCACGGTGCGTACGGAAAAACCTGCGTCCCGCAACGCGGAAGCGGCCGGCTGCGCGGCGTGCGCGCCCCGGCCGCGTCCTGCGGTGGGATTGACGAAAAGGGTGATCTCGCTGGTCACCCGCCGGACCTTACAAGGTCAGGTGATGTCGTCGTAACCGTTGAGACCGGACGGCCTGGAAGCATCCGCTTCGCCTCCGGCCTGCTCGGGCATCCGGGAGGCCGGAACGGTCTCCACCTCGCCCACGTCCTCGGGTGTGAGGTCGAGATCGGAGGCCTCGTCGTCGTCGGGGCCCTCCGCGGCGCGGAGCTTCTTGCGCCGGTCGTTCATCAGCGAGATGACCGTGGCGACGCCGTACAGCACCCAGATCGGCCCGGCCAGCGCCAGCATGGTCAGCGGGTCGGTACTGGGAGTCGCGACCGCGGCGAAGACCGTGATGCCCATGATCATGCCGCGCCACCAGCCGGCCATCCGCTTACCCGTGATGATGCCGACGAAGTTGAGCATGACGAGCAGCAGCGGCAGCTCGAAGGAGAGCCCGAAGACGACCACCATGCGGGTGATCAGATCGAGCAGATCGTCGAGTGGCAGCTGGTTGTCGAGCCCGGCGGGCGAGAAGTCGAGGAGGACCTTCGCCATCGTGGGGAGCGTCTTGTACGCGAAGAAGCCACCCGCGAGGAAGAGCGGGAAGCCCGCAGCCACGAAGCCGATCGTGTACTTGCGCTCGTGCTTGTGCAGACCTGGCGCGACGAAGGCCCACAGCTGGTAGAGCCAGATCGGCGAGGAGAGCACCACACCGGACATCAAGGAGACCTTGAGCGCCAGGGTGAACGGAGTCAGCAGACCGTTCAGGACGATACGGGCGCAGGTGCCGTCCTTCTTCTGCGAGAGCTCCGCGAAGGTCGAATGGCAACCGACCGCGTGCAACACCGGGTTGGTGAAGAATTCAATGATGTCCCTGTAGAAGAAGGCAGCGGCGATCGTGACGACGACGATCCCCAGCAGCCCCTTCGCCAGCCTGTTACGCAGCTCACGCAGGTGCTCCACAAGGGGCATACGCCCCTCGGAGTCCTTGGCCTCTTTGCGGGCAGACACGAGCAACCCACGTCCTCATCTTGTGCGGCGGGCAGCCGCTGACCGCGGCGCCCGCTCCGGCCCGGTTGTCAGCGCTTGGTCGAGTCCGAAGGCTCGGTCACGGGGCGAGCGCTGGTGACGTCTCCCGGGGAAGCCTGGATCGTACGCGGGACGTCGGTCTGCGCGTTGGTGTCCTGGGGCGGGTCGGCGGGGGCACTCTGGTGGCCGTCCGACTTCATCGCCTTGGCCTCGCTCTTGAGGATGCGGGCGGACTTGCCCAGCGAACGGGCCATGTCCGGAAGCTTCTTCGCACCGAACAGCAGGACGATGACGACGAGGATCAGGATGATCTCGGGGGCGCCGAGCCTTCCGAACATAAGCTGTACCTTCTCACCGAGGCGGCTGGGGTGGGCTGCCGACCGATCGGACAGGTGTCCGGCCGTCGTACTGGCAGCGATCGTAACCCGCGGGAGTAAACGCAGGGCAATGCCTGTGCAGACTCGCGATTGCGGCCCGCGCCTCGCTCCCGGGGCCGCGACCAGCAGCGTACCGCTCGAAACGGCCCTGTAGCAGACCGCAGCCGTTCTATCCCAAACTTTCGCCACTCCGGGCCAGGCCCGTGGCGGCGCGCTCCAGCCCTTCGGCCGCGGTATTGATCTGCTCCGTGGCGCGGGCCACTTGGCTGCCGAGGCGCCGGGCCTCGACGAAGACCCGCACGGCGAGCACGCCGAGCACGGCGATCCCGAGGAACCCGAGAGCGATGGCGGTCATCGGCCAGAACATGTACCCACCCTAGACAGTCGAGTGGAGGCGCAGCGTCCGCACGCCCCCGCCGGTGAGGAGTTCAACGATCCGCTCACCGGCCGGCTTACGCACCGACGACCCGCACTCGGGGCAGGTGAAGGAGTAGAAGGTCGTACGGCGGCTGGCGCCGATCGCCAGCCTGAAGGCGCTCGCGGCCAGCTCGAAACGGCCCCGGCAGTCCGGGCAGGCCGCCTTGAAGACGACCGGCCCTACCTGGGCCGAGAAACCGGGCATTACAGACATATTCCGCAACTCCCTTTATTCCTGCCCGTCATAGGCGGCGAGCGCCTCGCGGGCCGCGAGCTGCGCACTGGCCGCCAGGCCCTGCGGCGAGACGATGCGCCCCTCCCGGCCCAGCCGCAGGGCGAGCCGGCGCAGCGACGCGGGGTCGGGGGTACGCAGCGTGATCCGCAGGCCGCCGTCGGCCAGCTCCTCCGCGCTGTCGTGCGGGTAGTACTCGGCGACCCAGCGCCCGCCGGGACCCACCTCCACGACGACCTCGGGGTCCTCGGCGGCGGGCTGGACGAGCCCTTCGGACAGATCACGCAGTTCCAGCTCGGGCGGCGCGGAAGCCTCGTCGAGCAGCCTGATCTCCGCCACCCGGTCCAGCCGGAAGGTGCGCCTGGCCTCGGAGAGATAGCACCAGGCCTCCATGTACGTATGGCCGACGGCGAAGAGCCTGATCGGGTCGACCTCTCGCTCGGTGAGCTCGTCACGGGCGGGCGAGTAGTACCGCAGCCAGAGCCTGCGCCGCTCCGAGATGGCCCGGTCGACGTCGGCGAAGACACCGCCCTCGGACTCGAAGGTCACCGACAGCCGGGAGCTGGCGCCCGCCACCTCGCCCGCCGCGGCCTCCAGCTTGGCCGTGGCCCGCAGCAGGGCCTGCCGGTCGCCCTCACGCAGCCCGGGAAGGGTCGCCACGGCGCGCGCGGCCACCAGCAGGGCCGTGGCCTCGTCGGCGGCCAGCCGCAGCGGCTCGGCGACGTCGTCGGCGTTGTGCCACCAGATGGACTCGCCGTCGGTGTCGATGTCGAGGAGGTCCCCGCCCCGGAAGCTCGTACCGCACATGGGAAGCACGTCGAGGTCGGAGATCAGTTCGTCCTCGGTGATACCGAAGGCGCGCGCGACGTCCGCGACGCGCGCGCCGGGGCGCTCGCGCAGATAGGTCACCAACGACAGCATCCGGCGGGTCTGGTCGATCGCGTTCGTAGCCACGTGCTCCTCAGTCCTTGGCCACGGCACGCAGCCGGTCGACCACATCGGCCCGCAGATCCGCGGGCTCCAGCACGATCACATCGGGACCGAACTCGACGAGCCAGGCGTCCAGCCCGTGGCCGTACGGAATCTCCAACTCGTCCCACCCGCCGCCGAGTTCCCGGCTGGACGTGGCGCGTGAGCGCAGCGGGTACCCGGCTCCCGCGCGCAGCCGGATCAGCGCGGTGCGGGTCGCGGTCTCCCCCGCCCAGGTCTCCACGGTCTCGCGCACGGTCACCACGTCCGGCACCTCGGCGGTGAAGGCCCCCGCCCTGGACCGGACCCGGCCCGCGATCCGGGAGAGCCGGAACACCCGCTCCGCGCCCCGGTCCCGGTCCCAGCCCGCCAGATACCAGTGACCGCGCCAGCACTCCAGGGTCCAGGGCTCGACCTGACGGGGCTCCGGGCGGGCGGCGTTGGCCTTGCGGTAGTCGAAGGCGACCGGGCGGCGGTCCCGGCAGGCCAGCATCAGCGGCTCGAAAGCGGCCTCGTGCACCGGAATCCGCGGCTCCAGCGCGCCGTGCTGCACGGCGTACGGGTCCTCGGCCTCGGGCATCCCGGCCGCACGGAGCTTCTGCAGCGCGCCGCTGGCCGCGCCGGCCAGCCGGGCCTGCTGCCACACCTTCGCGGCCAGGCCGAGAGCCGCCGCTTCCTCGGCGTCGAGGGCGACCGGAGGGAGCCTGTTGCTGTCGCGGCGGGCCAGATAGCCCGCATCACCGTCCAGGCTCTCGACCGTCTCGATGACCAGCCCGAGTTCGCGCAGATCGTCCTTGTCGCGCTCGAACATCCGGTTGAAGGAGTCGTCGGACCCCGCTTCGAGGTAGGCCTCGATGGAGCCCCTCAGCTCGCGCTTGCTGAGCGGGCGCCGGGTTCCGAGCAGGCACAGCGCCAGGTTCATCAGCCGCTCGGCCTTGGCAATCGCCATCGACGCCCTCTCTGAGGTCCGGGCGTGTCTTCTCGGGCGGTTCACCCGGAAGAATGCAGCACGCTTCGACCGTCGACCGTACCGCTCCGTGGTGTCGTGGCAAAAGCCGAGGGCCCGTGCCGACCGGCACGGGCCCTCAGAAACGATCAGTTCCGCTCAGACAGCGATCAGGTCGCAGACGAAGATCAGCGTCTCGCCCGGCTTGATCCGGGCACCGGCGCCGCTGTCGCCGTACGCGAGGTGCGCGGGGATGGTCAGCTGGCGACGGCCGCCGACCTTCATGCCCTGCACGCCCTGGTCCCAGCCGGAGATGACCTGGCCGACGCCCAGCTGGAACTGGAGCGGGGTGCCGCGGTTCCAGCTCGCGTCGAACTCCTCACCGGAGGAGAAGGCCACGCCCACGTAGTGAACGCTGACCTTGTCACCGGCCTTGGCGACGGCGCCGTCGCCCTCCCAGATGTCCTTGATCTCCAGGTCGGCCGGCGGTTCGCCGCCCGGGAAGTCGATCTCGGGCTTCTCGATGCTCACGTAATTGCTCCTACTTCTTGGTACTGGGCAACCGGGACAGTCTTACATTGCCGCCAGAATGTCGACGACGAAGACCAGCGTCGACTTGGCAGGCAGGTCCGCGCTCTGCGCCTTGTCGCCGTACGCCAGGTCCGGCGGAATGACCAGCAGGACCCGGCTGCCGACCTTCTTGCCCACGAGGCCCTGGTCCCAGCCCTTGATGACCGCACCCTTGCCGATCACCGTCTGGAACGGCTGGCCGGACTTCCAGGAGGAGTCGAACAGCGTGGCGGAGGACTTGCCCTCGTTGGCCTTCCACGCGGCGCCGCTGTACTGCATGTACACGGTCTGGCCGCTCTTGACCGTGGCGCCCTTGCCCTCGATCAGCACCTTGTCGACCAGCTTCTTCGGCGGGTCGTTCTTCGGCACCGCAATGGTGGCGGGCGCTTCCTGGTCGGCCTTGATCTGCGGGAGGTCCGACGGAACGGCGGACTGGGTGCCCTCTGCCTTCTTCGGGATCACCTTGTCGATGTCGAGCGCGAAGACCAGGGTGTCGGTGCCCGTGACACCGAGCTGCTGCTGGCCCGCACTGCCGAAGGCGGCGCTCGGCGGAGCGACGACCAGCACGCGGCTGCCGATCTTCTGACCGGTGACGGCGTCGGCGAAAGCCGGGATGATGGTCTTGGAACCGGCGGTGATGAGCTGCGGCGCTCCGCCCTTGTCGAACGAGCTGCCGAGGTCCTTCCCGCTCTTCCAGATCTTGCCGGTGAAGTTCGCCAGCACCAGGTCGTCCTTCTTGACCACGGCGCCGCTGCCCTGCTTGACGACGTGCACGACGAACTTGCCGCTCGGATCCTTCTTGGGGATGGTGATGGTCGCCTTCTTGCCCGCGTCACCACTGACCGTGGGAAGCGGGGACGCCGAATCGACAGGCTTGGGCACGGCCGTCGAAGAGGGCTGGGCGGTGGACGAAGCCGAGTCGTCCTTCTTCTTGGAGTCCTCACCTCCGCAGGCGGTCAGCACCAGGGCCGGCACGATGAGCAAGGCTGCAAGACGGCGTCGCACAGTGGTCCTCGGGGTAGCTGGGATGGTCATCATCGGCCGCCACTCTACGACCCTGCGCCTCCGGTCCGGGCTCGCGGCATGCGTGAGGGCCCCGCACAGCGATCTGTGCGGGGCCCTCACGCAGCCGAAGGGCGACGGTCACATTCCGGCGATGAGCTTCTCCACCCGGTCGTCGACGGACCGGAAGGGGTCCTTGCACAGCACGGTGCGCTGCGCCTGGTCGTTGAGCTTGAGATGCACCCAGTCGACGGTGAAGTCCCGGCGCTGCTCCTGGGCCCGGCGGATGAAGTCCCCGCGCAGCCGCGCCCTGGTGGTCTGCGGGGGCACGGACTTGCCCTCGAAGATCTTCAGGTCGTCGCAGATACGGGCGGCCTGTCCGCGCTTCTCCAGCAGGTAGTAGAGCCCGCGGCGCCGGTGGATGTCGTGGTAGGCGAGGTCTATCTGGGCGACCCGCGGGTTCGACATGGTCATGTTGTGCTTCGCCCGGTACCGCTCGATGAGTTTGTACTTCATCACCCAGTCGATCTCGGTGCCGATCCGGTCGAGGTCCTCGGCCTCGACCGCGTCGAGGGTGCGGCCCCAGAGCTCCAGGACCTGCGCCACCTGGCCGGTACGGATCCCGCGGCGGTCCACGAAGTCCACGGCCTTCTCGTAGTACTCGCGCTGGACTTCGAGCGCCGAGGCCTCACGGCCACTGGCCAGACGCACCTTGCGCTGGCCGGTGATGTCGTGGCTGACCTCGCGGATGGCCCTGATCGGGTTCTCCAGGGTCAGATCGCGCATCACCGTGCCCGCTTCGATCATGCGCAGTACGAGGTCGGTGGCGCCGACCTTCAGCAGCATGGTCGTCTCGGACATGTTCGAGTCGCCGACGATGACGTGCAGCCTGCGGTAGCGCTCGGCGTCCGCGTGCGGCTCGTCGCGGGTGTTGATGATCGGACGGGAGCGGGTGGTGGCCGAACTGACACCCTCCCAGATGTGCTCCGCCCGCTGGCTCACGCAGAAGACCGCTCCGCGCGGAGTCTGGAGCACCTTGCCCGCACCGCAGATCAATTGGCGGGTGACGAGGAAGGGAATGAGAATGTCCGCGAGCCGGGAGAACTCTCCGTGGCGGGCGACGAGGTAGTTCTCGTGGCAGCCGTAGGAGTTTCCTGCCGAGTCGGTGTTGTTCTTGAAGAGATAGACGTCGCCCGCGATTCCCTCCTCGTGCAGGCGGCGTTCGGCGTCGACGAGCAGGCCTTCGAGAATGCGCTCGCCTGCCTTGTCGTGGGTGACCAGCTCAGCCACGTTGTCGCACTCGGGAGTTGCGTATTCCGGATGCGATCCCACGTCGAGGTAGAGGCGGGCGCCGTTCCGCAGAAAGACATTGCTGCTGCGGCCCCATGACACAACACGGCGGAAGAGGTAGCGCGCCACTTCGTCAGGTGACAGTCGGCGCTGTCCCCTGAATGTGCACGTGACGCCGTACTCGTTCTCCAGCCCGAAAATGCGGCGGTCCATGACTGAACATTACGCCTGATGGCCTGTCCTGAAACCGGGTTCGACGGCCCCGTTTCGATCATTTTCGGAAGCAGCCACGGCGGAGCCCGGACCGCCGGGAACTGCGAGGACCCGCTGCGTGAGGAGCAGGACGAGCAGAGCGGCGATCCCTCCGGCGCCCGCCGCCGCGAACCCTGCGGCCACGCCGCTCTCCACGGCCGGTCCGGCAACGGCCGTTCCCAGCGCGGCGCCGACGCCGAACGTGGTCACCAGCCAGGAGAACGCCTCGGTCACGGTGCCGCGCGGGGCGTGCCGGTCGACGACGATGAACGCGCAGGCGATGGCGGGCGCCAGGGAGACTCCGGCCACCGTCATCAGGACGGCCATCGCGGTCACCCCGGGCACCAGCATCAGCGGCAGATACCCGAGCGCCAGGCAGCCCACGATGACCCGCAGCCGTTTCTCCGCCGTACCGGGCCACTGGCGCGCGCCGTACAGCAGCCCGCCGACGAGTGCGCCGAGACCGATCGCGGCCATCAGCACGCCGTACGTCGCGTCACCGCCGTGCGCGTCGGCGTAGGCGACCGCGGCCACCGTGATCGAGCCCAGAGCCAGACCGACGAAGAAGAAGGCGCCGAGCAGTGCGAGCAGTCCGCGTGAGCGGAGGGCGCCCAGCCAGTGGGCCTCGCGGGGCGCGGAGCGCCAGGTACGGGAGGGCTCGGACACGACGACCGAGAGCGCCCCCAGTGCGCCGAGAGCGTTGACCGCGATCAGAGCGGTCGCCTCGGACCACAGCGACACCGCCAGGGTGATCAGCAGCGGGCCGACGGTGAACATCACCTCCTGGGCCACGGCGTCCATCGCGTAGGCGGCGTGCACCCGGTCCTCGCCCTTCAGGACGCTGGGCCACAGGGCGCGCAGGCCGCCCTCCAGGGGTGGCGTGAACAGGCCCGCGATCAGCATCGCGACGACGGCCGGCGGGAGGGGATCGGTGCCGACGAGGGCGAAGAGCACCATCCCGAGCGCGGAGACGACCGCGGACGGGAGCAGCACGCGCGGCTGCCCGTACAGGTCGACGGCCCGGCCCAGCAGCGGCTGGCCGACCGCGGTGGCCAGCCCGTAGACGGCGGAGAGCGCGCCGGCGAGCGAGTAGCTGCCGCCTTCCGCGCGGACGAAGAGCACCACGGCGATGGCGGCTGTCGCGTTCGGCAGCCGCCCGACGAGCGTTCCGGTGAGCAGGCGCGTCACGTGTCTGGTGCCGAAGAGTTCCGCGTAGCCCGCGGCCATGATCCGCCCCTTGTCTTCCGGCCGGCATCCGGTGGTCCCCGGTACCGCTGGAGTGTTACGTATAACGTCCGGGTTATACGTACCATGTGCGCAGACCGCGGGTCCAGACGGCCGCAGCAGGAACCGGCCGCACCCCGGCCCGAGTGGAGGTCCCAGTGGAGGTCCCGGCGGAAGTCCCGGCGGACGCCCGAGCGACGGGCGGGGAACCGGTGGTTCCGGCCCGCCCGACCAGTCGTGACGTGGCTCGCGCGGCCGGTGTCTCGCAGGCCACGGTCTCGCTGGTGCTCGGCGGCAAATGGCGTGGCCGGGTCTCCGAACGCACTGCGGGCGTGGTGCGCGAAGCGGCCGGACAGCTGGGGTACCGCCCCAATCTCGCAGCCCGCAATCTCCGGCTGGGCAGTACCCGCACCGCACTGCTGGTCGTCCCCGCGCTGACCACCGAATTCTTCGCCCGCGTCTACACGGGCGCGCAGGCCACCGCCGCCGAACACGGTTTCGGTGTGGTGCTGTACCCGTCACCCGACGGAGTGGGGCCGGCAAGGGATCCCTTCGCCTCGGCGCGGACCGCGCTGGACGGGGTCATCGCCTCCTCCATGGCCGTCGGCGCACTGGCCGCCATCCAGGGATCCGATCTGCCCCTGGTGATGCTGGACAGCGATCCGGCCCAGGAGGGCGCATCCGCGCATGTGAACCTGGCCATCGGCGACGGCATGCGACAGGTGACGGACCATCTGCTCGCCCTCGGCCACCGCAGGTTCGTCCACCTCGCACCGGCGATCGACTCCTGGACCTTCGACGTGCGTGCGGACGCGCTGCGGACCGCCCTGCGCGGTACCGAGGTCCGCGGCGTCACCGCCCCGTTGAACGTGGATGCCGCACGGCAGGCCACCGAAGCGGCACTCACCTGCGCCGGCCCCCGGCCGACCGCCGTGATCTGCGACGACGACATCCTGGCCGCGGGTGCCTGCAAGGCGGCCCGGCGACTGGGGCTGCGGATTCCCGAGGATCTGTCCGTGACCGGCTTCGACGACCTGGCGCTGGCGACCGCCGTCGAGCCGGAACTCACCACTGTGGCGCTCCCCGCCGAACAGATCGGCCGGCGCGGCATGACGGCGCTCCTCGCCGTGCTGGACGGCCGCCGGTACGAGAGCGACGACCTGCCGGTGAAGCTGCTCGTCCGCGGATCGACCGCGCGGGCGGCGGAATGAGGACGGCGTCCCGCCAGGTACCGGAGTCCGCGGCCACCGGCCCGTAACGGCGAGTGCCCCGGACCGCCACTGCGGTCCGGGGCACTCGTCCGGGCACGGACGGAGTCTGCTGGGCTACTCGTCCTCGTCCTCGTCGGACGGCGCGTCCGTCTTCGCCGTCGCAGCGTCGTCCGCGGCGAGCAGCCTGGAGAGCTGACGGCCGACGACGCGCTTGAACTTCCGCTTCTGCGGCCGTGTGCGGTCCAGGACGGCCACTTCGAGACGCTCGGCGGGAATCTCCCGCTCGCTTCCGTTGGTGTCCCTGGAAAGGGCCTGGACCGCCAGTTTCAGCGCCTCGGCGAGGGTCATCCCCTCGCGGTGCCGCTGATCGAGGAAGGTACTGATCGTCTCGGCATTACCGCCGACCGCGACCGAACCGTGCTCGTCCACGATCGATCCGTCGTGCGGCAGCCGGTAGATCTGGTCCCCGTCCGGCTCGGCACCGACCTCGGCGACGACCAGCTCCACCTCGTACGGCTTCTCGGCCGCGCTGGAGAAGATCGTGCCCAGCGTCTGCGCGTAGACGTTCGCCAGGCCACGGGCCGTCACATCGTCGCGGTCGTAGGTGTATCCACGCAGATCCGCGTAGCGCACCCCGCCGATCCGCAGGTTCTCGTACTCGTTGTACTTACCGGCGGCGGCGAAGCCGATCCGGTCGTAGATCTCGCTGAACTTGTGCAGCGCACGGGACGGGTTCTCGCCGACGAACACGATGCCGTCGGCGTACTGCAGCACAACCAGGCTGCGACCACGGGCGATGCCCTTCCGGGCGTATTCCGCCCGGTCGGCCATGGCCTGCTGGGGTGAGACATAGAACGGCGTCGACACCGGCTATCCGTCCCTTTCTGTCAGTGACGAGTGCATCGGAAGGGCCTCAGAGCAGCTCGGCGCGCGGACCGTCGGGCTGTTCGAGACGCCGCTCCAGGATCGCGCGGGCGAGCTCGGACCCCTCCGCCTCGGTCAGCCTGCGACAGCCCTCGTCGGTGATGACCGTGACGATCGGGTAGATACGGCGGGCCACGTCGGGCCCCCCGGTCGCCGAGTCGTCGTCGGCCGCGTCGTACAGGGCCTGTACGACCAGGGTGGTGGCCTGCTGCTCCGTCAGGTCGTCGCGGTAGAGCTTCTTCATCGAGCCGCGCGCGAAGATCGAACCGGAGCCGGTGGAGGCGTAGCCGTGCTCCTCCGAGCGCCCGCCCGTGACGTCGTACGAGAAGATCCGGCCCTTCTCGCGGTCGACGTCGTAACCGGCGAACAGCGGGACCACGGCGAGGCCCTGCATGGCCATGGAGAGATTGCCGCGGATCATCGTGGAGAGCCGGTTCGCCTTGCCCTCCAGCGAGAGGGTGGTGCCCTCGACCTTCTCGAAGTGTTCCAGTTCCAGCTGGAAGAGCTTGACCATCTCGACGGCGAGACCGGCCGTGCCCGCGATCCCGACCGCCGAGTACTCATCGGCCGGGAAGACCTTTTCGATGTCGCGCTGCGCGATCATGTTCCCCATGGTCGCGCGCCGGTCACCGGCGAGGACGACCCCGCCGGGAAAGGTCGCAGCGACGATGGTCGTCCCGTGCGGCGCCTCGATCGGCCCCTGGGTGGGCGGCAGCGGACGCCTGCCCGGCAGGATCTCCGGCGAGTGGTCGGACAGGAAGTCCATGAACGAAGAGGATCCCGGCGTCAGGAAGGCGGCCGGCAGACGCCCGGTGCTACGAGGGTTGGCTTCCACACGTTTCCTTCCGGATAGGCGGCGGCCCCCCTTCTGGGGCCGGGCCGATCTTGCGACTGTGCACGGACCTTACCCGTGCCCGCACGGGTCATCCGCCCCGGTGCGGTCGGCTTCCGCCGACCGCACCGGCTCACGGACAACAGCCGTTACTCGCCGCCCTTTTGAACGAACGAGCGCACGAAGTCCTCGGCGTTGGCCTCCAGGACGTCGTCGATCTCGTCCAGAACGTCGTCCACGTCGTCGGACAGCTTCTCCTGGCGCTCCTTGAGGTCCTCCGAGCCCTGCGCCTCGGGCGCCTGCTCCTCGGTCTCCTCGGTCGAGCGCGTCGCCTTCTGCTGTCCGCCGCCGGTGTCCTTGGTCGCCATCTACCTCACCCCGCTCGGTTCGATGTACTGGTTCAGGCCCTCTTGATCAGACCCTACAAGCGGGGTCCGACATCGGCCCCGTACTTTCCACAACGTCCGGGGCCTACCCCGATGATTCCCCAGTGCGGGCCCTTTCAGCCTCCGGAGAGCACCCGGACCAGGTCTTCTGCCGTACGACAGCGGTCCAGCAGCTCCTTGACGTGGTTACGGGTCCCCCGCAGGGGTTCCAGGGTGGGCACCCGTTGCAGAGAGTCATGACCCGGCAGATCGAAGATGACCGAGTCCCAGGAGGCGGCGGCCACGTCGTCGGCGTACTGCTCCAGACAGCGACCGCGGAAATACGCTCTGGTGTCCTCGGGCGGGCTCGTCCGGGCCCGTGCGACGGCCGGCTCGTCCAGGAGCCGTTTCATCTTCCCGCGGGCCACCAGACGGTTGTACAGCCCCTTCTCGGGCCGTACGTCCGCGTACTGGAGGTCCACCAGGTGGAGCCTGGCCGCGTCCCAGTCGACACCGTCCCGGCGGCGGTAGCCCTCCAGGATCTCCCGCTTGGTGATCCAGTCGAGCTCCCCGGAGAGGCTCATGGGGTTGTTCTCCAGCCGGTTCAGCACGTCCTCCCACCGGCCGAGGACGTCCTTGGTCTGCTCGTCGGCGTCCACGCCGTAGCGCTCCTCGACGTACTTCCGCGCCAGCTCGAAATACTCCATCTGGAGCTGTACCGCGGTGAGGGTGCGCCCGCTGCGCAGCGTGATGAGCTGCCGCAGGGTCGGATCGTGCGAGACCTGGTGCAGGGTGCGCACCGGCTGGTCGACCGCGAGGTCGACATTGATGAAGCCGTCCTCGATCATCGCGAGCACCAGGGACGTCGTCCCCAGTTTGAGATACGTCGAGATCTCCGCGAGGTTGGCGTCACCGATGATCACATGGAGCCTGCGGTACTTCTCGGCGTCCGAGTGCGGCTCGTCACGGGTGTTGATGATGGGCCGCTTGAGCGTGGTCTCCAGGCCGACCTCGACCTCGAAGTAGTCCGCGCGCTGGCTGATCTGGAAGCCGTGCTCACGGCCGTCCTGGCCGATTCCGACCCGTCCCGCGCCGGTCACCACCTGACGGGAGACGAAGAACGGTGTCAGATGGCGCACGATGTCCGAGAAGGGGGTCTCCCTCTTCATCAGGTAGTTCTCGTGCGTGCCGTACGAGGCGCCCTTGTTGTCGGTGTTGTTCTTGTACAGATGGATCGGCTGCGCACCGGGTACCTCGCCCGCGCGTTCCGCGGCCTCCGCCATGACGCGCTCGCCGGCCTTGTCCCAGAGCACGGCGTCGAGCGGGTTGGTGATCTCGGGCGAGCTGTACTCGGGGTGCGCGTGGTCGACGTAGAGCCGGGCGCCGTTGGTGAGGATGACATTGGCCAGGCCGATGTCCTCGTCCGTCAGCTGGCTGCTGTCCGCGGTCTCCCGGGCGAGGTCGAACCCTCGCGCGTCCCGCAGCGGATTCTCCTCCTCGAAGTCCCAGCGGGCGCGGCGCGCCCGGTGCATCGCCGCCGCGTAGGCGTTGACGATCTGGGA